>NZ_MQTS01000168.1:428-14197 GCF_020532825.1 Arthrobacter sp. SO3 | reverse complement strand
TGGCCGCCTCCATCTGTCCCCAGCGGCGGTAGGCCAGGCCGGCCAGGACGGCACCGATGACCGCCAGTGCGACGCACAGGGAGATCCGCAGCGGGGCGGGAGCGATGTCCGGGAACAGCTGGTCGATGCCAAGGGCCCCCACGATCAGGGCGAGGGAGGTCCGGATCCAGGCCAGAAATGTCGTTTCGTTGGCGAGCGAGAACCGGTAGTCGGGGGTGGATCCGGTCTTCCGCCATGCTGGTTCGCGCATTGGTCGCCTGCTGTCCCGGTCTTGACTTGTGCACCGGCGCCGACATGGGTCCGGGGTAAAATTCTCACTAATGAGCAACGAGCCCGCCATCACCCCAGCACCAGCCCCCTCGCACGAATCCCGGATCCACGGATGCCTGCTGGGCGGCGCGCTCGGTGATTCGTTGGGATACGCGGTCGAATTCGACGACATCTCCACCATCCGCGGGAAGTTCGGCCCGGAAGGGCTGCAGGATTTTTCCGCGCTCGACGGCGGCAGCCACTTCTCCGACGACACGCAGCTCACGCTGTACACCGTGGACGGGCTGCTGGAGGCGTTGGAGTGGGCCAACTCGGGCGTGGGCGCGGACACCAACGCGTGCCTGTGGCTCGCCTACCTGCGCTGGCTCGGCACCCAGGGCGTGCCGGTTCCGGAGGCGGCGCCGTTCCAGCCGCCCCGCTGGATCGATTCCCATGAGGTCCTCAGGCACCGCCGGGCGCCGGGGAACGCCTGCCTGAGCGGACTGGCCACCGGTGAGATGGGAACCTTCTACCGCCCGGTCAACCCGGACTCCAAGGGCTGCGGCACCGTGATGCGCTCGGCGCCGTTCGGCCTGGTCCCCTACATCGAGGCCGGCGCCGTCTACAAGATCAGCGCGGACGCAGCCTCGCTGACCCACGGGCACCCCGCGGCCCGGCAAAGCGCCGGGGTGTTCAGCCTCGTCATCCATGCCCTGACCGCCGGACGCGGCCTTCGCGAAGCAGCACAGTTCGCGCTCGGGGAACTGGACGCAGGCCACTTGCGCAAGGGCGAAGTTCCCGACCCGGACCTCGTCGTGCGGCTTGAGGCGGCGTTGCGCCTCGGCGGCGCGGCAGAACTGCTGGGCCCCGAAGAACTGGTCCGGGTACTCGGCGAAGGCTGGGTTGCCGAGGAGGCACTCGCCGTCGCACTGTATGCGGTCCTCGCCACGGCGCCGGATCCGGCGGCGGCTGCCGGTCATCCCGAGGCCCACTTCCGGGCGGCGATCGCGCTCGCGGTGAATCACAGCGGGGACAGCGATTCCACGGCATCCATTGCCGGCAACATCCTGGGCACGTTCTACGGTGAGGAGTGCCTCCCGGCGCAGTGGCTCGCCGCGCTTGAGGCCCCGGAGGTCATCCGGGGCATGGCGTCGCGGCTGGCGGCCGTAACCGGCGCCTGACCCTGCCCCTGAAGAACCGGCACCTGCCGCTGCACGCGACGGCTGACCTGGTCCCGCGGGGGTCCGGCTCAGGCGCGGCGGAGTGAAATGTTGTTGCAGGCCTCGCACACGTCCTCGGGGATCAGGCCGCGGCGCTGCAGGAAGCCGAAGACGGCGCAGCCAAGGCAGAAGCCGGCGAACGCCTCGAGCGAAGCAGCCACAATCAGGACGGCAAGCAGGATCCAGGCGGCCGGCGCCAGCCCCGCGGCCAGCAGTGCGGCGGCCGTCGTCGACAGTGCCGCACCGATGCCCTGCGCGAAGCGCTTCGGCGGCCCCGGCACCAGCCGGGTCTTCCCCAGCCTCGGCGTCAGCACCTTAACGGACAGCTGGGCCAGCGGCGAGATCCGCGGACCGAACAGCACGCGCAACCAGAACCCCGCGGCAATGACTGCCAAGCCCCAGCCGAAGCCGGTCAGCAGCGTCGCGACGGACAGCAGCACCACCAGGGCTGCCGTGACACGGGCCGCATACTCGTTGACCGGGTTCGGGAACGCGAAGACCGCGCGCCAGCCGTGTCCGTCCTGCGGGGCAGTTGCGGGTGCCGGAGCCGCGGAGGGGGCCGTGCTCAGTTTGCTCATCGTTCAAGGCTAGGAGCAGGGCCGCCCCGGGGGAAACGTTTGTTGCGCAGTATGACCGCGAACCCCTGGACCGGCCGGGATCAGGCAATCGCGGCGGAGGCGATGTGGCCGCCCACCATCTGCAGGAACTCGCCCTCGGAAAGGACCTCGATCCGCTGCCCCCGGTCGTGCAGCTCCAGCACCCGCCGGGCCTTGCCGGTGAGCCGGCCGGAGCGCAGGTCGGCGGCCACGAACCCGTCGCCCACCACCAGGACGGTGGTGCGGGCCGTAACCCGGCTCTCCGGCCGGGCGCCGAACTCGGCGGAACGGATCTTCGCCTCGGGCCGGGGCATCACGAGCTCGCCGGTGAACACGACGGTCTGTCCGAACAGCGGATGGCCGGGCTCGGCGAAGGCGTTCGGCAGCGGGTTGGCCCCCTCCTCCGGCCAGCCGGGCTGGTAGGCGCGGACCGGGGTCACGGCGGCCCCTCCCCCGGCGAGTGCGTCCACGGCTGACTGGCTGGCCTTGGAGAGCGGATCGCGCAGCGGGTCGAAGGCTTGCTGGCGGGACACCGCCAGGCCCAGGGACAGGTACAGCTCCGCGATGCTGCCGGCGCCGTTCCGTGCGGCGATGTCTATCAGGATCCCGGCGCAGGCCCGTGCGTCCTCGGCGGCGTCGTGGTGGTTGACCAGCGGGACACCGGCTTCCTCGGCCGCGTAGGGCAGGGAATTGGACACGAGCGAGTAGCAGCGGCGGGCAAGCATCACCGTGCAGACGTAGTCATAGGCCGGTCCGGGCAGGCCGGAGACCTCGAGTCCGGAGCGGATCACCCCGAGGTCGAAGGCGGCATTGTGGGCGGCCAGCACGTCGCCGCCGATGAAGGCGCCGATCTCCGGGAAGAGGTCACCGAAGCGGGGCAGCCCGGCCACCTGCTCGGGCCGGATTCCGTGGATCCGGACGTTGTGGTGGTCGAAGCGGTCGTGGTTTTCCGGCGGCCGCATCAGCCACGAGGCTTCCTCGACCACAACGCCGCCGCGCACCTTGCTCAGCCCAACAGCGCACGGTGAACCGCGGAAGCCGTTCGCGGTCTCAAAGTCGATCGCCGTAAAGTCCAAACCCACGCTCCAACTTTAGCGCCGGATTCCGGCCCCGCCCGCACGGGCCGCGCCCGCGCCGCGGATTGCGCCACCGGCCGGGAGCGCCCGACGGCGGCCGTCAAGTACCCTTGACAGGTGAACCTTTTAGCTCTGAGTGACTTCGCCGTGTCCACGATCGGCGGCGCAGGCCCGGTACAGCCGCAGCTGGCCTCCTTCCTGCCCGACTGGCTGAACCCCCAGGTCTTCCTGGCCAACCCCGCCCTCGCGCCCTGGGTTGTGCTGCTGGTCTGCGGCATCATCTTCGCCGAAACCGGCCTGCTGATCGGCTTCTTCCTGCCGGGCGACTCGATGCTGTTCACGGCCGGGCTCCTGGTGGCCACCGGAACCATCAAGGTGAACATCTGGCTCCTCGTGATGCTGATCATCGTCGCGGCGATCATCGGGAACCAGGTTGGCTACCTGATCGGGTCCAAGGCCGGCCCGGCCATCTTCAACAAGCCCAATTCCAAGCTCTTCAAGCGCGAAAACGTCGAAAGTGCCCACGCGTTCTTCGAGAAGCACGGCGGCAAGTCGCTGATCCTGGCCCGTTTTGTGCCGATCATCCGGACCTTTGTCCCGGTGATCGTGGGCGTCGCCCAGATGAGCAAGCGCAAGTTCTTCGTGTTCAACGTCATCGGCGCCGTGCTGTGGGGAGGCGGGGTGACTCTGCTGGGCTACTTCCTCGGCGACACCTTCCCGTGGGTCCGCGAAAACCTGGACATCATCTTCATCGCCATCGTCCTGCTCTCGGTGATCCCGATCGGCATTGAGGTCATCCGCGGCGTCATCGCCAGGCGCCAGGCGGAAAAGTACGGCACGGGGCTCGTCGAGGAGTTCATCGAGGAGCACGAGCCCGAAGAGGAACGCAAGACGCCGTAACTCACGTTCCGGACAGGCAACCCGGATATATAGCGCAAATGGATGGCGCCCCACAGTGTGGGGCGCCATCCATTTTTGTTTTTAAGGGTCATCGGACAAAGGTTCCCCCCGTTAGATGCGGTCCGGTAGCACTGCGACACGGACACGCCGAGGAGACCGGACCAAAAGGGCCGGAACCGTGGTCAAAGGCGCCCCGGACGGCGACGGCTACCTCCCGGAGAGTGCCTCCACAATCGCCGGGAGCAGCGCCCGGAACGCGTGCCCGCGGTGGCTGATGGCGTTCTTCTCCGCGGGACTGAGCTCGGCGCAGCTGCGGTCCAGCCCGCTGGGCTGCAGCACCGGGTCGTAGCCGAAGCCGCCGGCCCCCCGCGGTTCGCGCAGCAGTGTCCCTTCCAGCTGCCCGTACTCCACAGCTTCCCGGCCCTCCTGCGGGCCGGAACCTGCGCCGGAACCGGGAACGGCCAGCGCCGCGGCGCAGACAAACGCGGCGCCGCGGTATTCGTCCGGAACGTCGGCCAGCTGGTCGAGGAGCAGCCGCAGGTTGGCGGCGTCGTCCCCGTGGCGCCCGGCCCAGCGTGCCGAGAAGATCCCGGGCGCCCCGCCCAGCACATCGACGGCGAGCCCGGAGTCGTCGGCGATCGCCACGAGCCCGGTTGCCTGCGCCACCGCGCGCGCCTTGAGCAGGGAGTTCTCGGCGAAGGTCACTCCGGTTTCGGCGACGTCGGGGGCGCCCACGGCGCCCGCGTCCACCACCTGGCTGTCGACGTCGAGGCCGGGCACCTGCCCGCGGAGCAGCTCCCGGAGTTCCCGGAGCTTGCCCTGGTTGTGCGTGGCGAGAACGAGCACGGGCGCGGCGCCGTGCCGTGCCGTGTTCTGCTGTGCTGCGCCCGGCTGTGACGGGTTCGGCACGGATGCGCCCGGCTGTGATCCGCCCGCTGTCACGGGGCTTCCGCCAGGGTGTCGCGCTGGATGGCGGCGAGCTGCTTCGTGCCCATCAGGGCCAGGTCCAGCAGTTTGTTGAGCTCATCACGGTCGAAGGGGGCGCCTTCGGCGGTGCCCTGGACCTCGACGAACTTCCCGGACCCGGTGACGACGACGTTCATGTCGGTCTCGGCGCGGACGTCCTCGACGTACGGCAGGTCCAGCATCGGGATGCCGTCGATGATGCCGACGGAGACGGCGGCGATGGTGTCGATCAGGGGCTGGGCGTTGCGCGCGATCATCTTGTTCTCGCGGGCAAAGCGGATGGCCTCGGCCAGCGCCACATAGGCGCCCGTGATGGCGGCGGTGCGGGTGCCGCCGTCGGCCTGCAGGACATCGCAGTCCAGCACGATGGTGATCTCGCCGAGGGCCTTGGTATCGATGATCGAACGCAGCGAGCGGCCAATGAGCCGGGAGATCTCATGGGTGCGGCCGCCGATCTTGCCCTTGACGGACTCGCGGTCGGAGCGGGTGTTGGTGGCGCGCGGCAGCATGGCGTACTCGGCCGTGACCCAGCCGCGGCCTTCGCCCCGGAGCCAGCGCGGCACGCCCTCGGTCAGGGAGGCCGTGCACAGCACCCGGGTGTTGCCGAACTCGATCAGGGCCGATCCCTCGGCCTGCTTGGACCAGCCGCGGGTGATGCTGATCGGGCGGAGCTGATCGGGGGTGCGGCCATCGGCGCGGATAACGGGGGCAGTAAGGGCTTCGGAAGTCATGCCCCTAGCTTATCGACCCGCACCGGACCAGCCGGGCATGCCCGGACCGTCCCGCCCGTCCGGCCATACCGGGACCGGAGGATTCCGCTCAGATCGTGTAGTGCACGCCCGCGACGGCGACGGCCACGTGCTGGCCGAAGACGCCCTTGGCTTCCGCCATGACGGTGGTGGGGGACGTCCAGACCGGGATGTGGGTCAGCAGGAGCCGCCGGGCCCCGGCGGCCACGGCAGCGTCACCGGCGCGTTTGCCGGTCAGGTGCACGTCCTTGATACCGTCGTCGCGGCCTTCCTCGAAGGCGGCCTCACAGAGGAACAGATCAGCGTCGCGGGCCGCGTCCTCCAGTCCGCTGCAGGAGTCGGTGTCCCCCGAGTAACTGAGCACCCGGGTGACGGGGTGGCCGTCCTTGTCCGGTTCGGTGACCTCCACGCGGAGCGCGTAGGCCTCCTCCACCGGGTGGTTGACGGCGTACGGGGTGACCGTGAACGGGCCCATGGCCACCGGCTTGCGCTCGGACCAGTTGCTGAAGTCGAATTCCTCGTGCATCCCGGGGTCCAGTTCCAGGCCGTAGGCCGTGGCCATCCGGTCCGCGGTGGCGGCCGGCCCCCAGACCGGGATCCTGCCGCGCCCCCAGCCGCCGGGCTTCCAGCGCACCGCGACGTGGAGCCCGCACAGGTCCATGCAGTGGTCCGGGTGCAGGTGGGTGAGGAAGATCGCGTCAATGTCCTCCAGGTCCGTGTAGCGCTGGATGGCGCCGAGCGCCCCGCTGCCGAGGTCCAGGACGATCTTCCAGTTCCGTTCGCCGTCGTTGGCGGTCAGCAGATAACACGACGCCGGTGAGCCCGGCCCCGGAAAGGATCCGGTGCAGCCCACGATGGTCAGCTTCACAGGGCGGGTCCTCCAACGAAGTTGGAGATCCGGGGACGGCCCGCGCCGGCCTGCGCGGCGGCGATCATTTCCGGTGTGATCCTGGCCAGGCTGCCCGTGGGGTACTGGGCCGCGACATGGTCGACGTGCCGGACGCTGAGGACCTCGGGGCCGAGGAAGCGGCGGGCGAGATGCTCGAACTGTGCGGCGTCGCCGGTGGCGATGAAATTGTGCGTCGGGGCACTGGCGTCGGTGCGTTCCAGCCCGCGGGAGGCCAGCGCCCGGTAGACGTCCTTGGCCGTCTCCTCGGCGCTGGAGACCAGGGTGACGTCCTCCCCCAACACGAAAGAGATGACGCCGGTGAGCAGCGGATAGTGCGTGCAGCCGAGCACCACGGTGTCCACGCCGGCGGCTTTGAGCGGGGCCAGGTATTCGCGGGCGACGGCGAGGAGTTCCGGCCCGGTGGTGATGCCGGCTTCGACGTAGGGCACGAAGGCGGGGCAGGCCACGGAGGTGATGTGCAGGTCCGGGGCGGCGGCGAACGTGTCCTCGTAGGCACGGGAGCCGATGGTGGCGGAGGTGCCGATGACACCGACGCGGCCGCTGCGGGTGGCTGCGACGGCGCGGCGCACGGCCGGCTGGATCACTTCGATGACGGGGATCCCGTAGCGGGCGGTGTAGCGTTCGCGGGCATCGCGCAGCACGGCGGCGGACGCGGAGTTGCACGCGATGGTCAGCAGCTTCACGCCGGAGTCCACCAGCTCATCCATGACGCCCAGGGCGTTGGCCCGGACCTCGGCGATCGGGAGCGGACCGTAGGGGCCGTTGGCGGTGTCCCCGACGTAGAGGATGGATTCGTTGGGCAGCTGGTCGATGATGGACCGGGCCACGGTGAGTCCGCCGACGCCGGAATCAAACACACCGATGGGACGGGACCCCATCCGGCTGGCGGTCTGGCTGCTGGCGCTGTTGCTCGCTGGAGAGTCCACAACAGCTGCCGCTGCCGGATCCTTGCTCGATGCTGAAGTCATGATTATTCGAGGATAGGGCTTAGCCACGGGCGCGGCCATCACATTGTGTCGTCCGACTCATGTCTAATTTGTCACACGCGGCGGCGGCCTCCGCCGCCGCCCGGCGCCCGGTGCCGCCGTTCAGCCGCGCGTGTCCAGCGACTGCAGCATCGCCTGGACCAGGGATTCCTGCAGCCAGGTGGTGAAGTTGTAGACCAGCGCGAGGTAGCTTTCGACGTCCTCGGCCTGGGACCAGTCCTGCATCAGGTGCACGTGGCCGGCATCCTCGTCGTCGCGGATGTCCAGGCGTTCGGCCAGCACCAGCCGGACGTCGTTGAGCGCCATGGACCAGTGCCGCGCGTCGGCGGGGCTCAGCACCAGCTCATCCTTGTCCAGCCCGAGGGACGCGGCCTTCAACGCGCCGATCTTGCTCTCGCGCAGCGACCGCTCGGTATACCGGCGGAACTCCAGCGAGGCGGCGTCGTCGTTCTTCGAGACGTTCGGGAGCAGCCGGCGCAGGGCACGGTCCGAGGGTTCGCGCGCCTCGGTATCGAGTCCCACGAGCGCGGCGAGCGGATCCTGGTTGGCGCGTTCCTCCGGCTCCAGCATGGACACGACGTCGTCGAAGAGGCTGCGGAGCAGTTCCCGCTCGGCCGGTTCCAGATAGCCGTTGATGCCCTTGATTCCGGACTTGAATGCCTTAGCCACGTTTTCCTTTGCCTTTGCCTGAACCCGAGCCGTCTCCGCCGCCGGTGGCTTTTTCCACCGTGGCCCAGAGACCGTAGCCGTGCATCGCGACCGCGTGCTGCTCCACCTGCTCCTTGCTGCCGTGCGCCACGATGGAGCGTCCCTTTTTGTGGACCTCCAGCATGAGCTTGTTCGCTTTGGCCTCCGAATAGCCGAAGTAGCTGCGGAACACGTAGCTCACATAGCTCATGAGGTTCACCGGATCATTCCAGATCACGAGGTTCCAAGGGATATCCGGGGCGGTCAGGACATCGGTCCACGTCACTGTTCCGGTCTGGGTGCTCTCCTGGGTGTCAGGGCCGAGCGCAACGCTGAGGGTCATCTGTCCATTCTATGGGGAGGCTGGGCCCACGCCGGCGAGGGCCCCGCGGCGAAGCGAAGCGAGACGAGCGAGCCGGTGGGGACTAGAGTGAATTTGTGAGTACCTCAGCTGGCTGGGACCGTCCCCGCACGTCCCTGTACACCGACCACTACGAGCTGACCATGCTGCAGGCCGCGCTGCATTCCGGCGCCGCCCACCGCAAGTCAGTGTTCGAGGCCTTCGCCCGGCGCCTGCCGGACGGGCGCCGCTACGGCATTGTGGGCGGCACCGGCCGGCTGCTGGAGGGCATCGCGGACTTCCGCTTCGGTGACACCGAAATCGACTTCCTGCGCCGGACCAAGGTGGTCAACGAGGAGACCCTGGACTATCTGGCCGGGTTTTCCTTCTCCGGCGACATCTGGGGCTACGCGGAGGGCGAGGCGTACTTCCCCAACTCCCCCATCCTCATCGTCGAATCCACCTTCGCCGAGGCCTGCATCCTCGAGACGTACATCCTCTCGATCCTCAACCATGACAGCGCCATCGCCTCCGCGGCCTCGCGCATGATCACCGCAGCCGGCAGCCGGCCCTGCGTGGAGATGGGATCGCGCCGCACCCAGGAGGAATCCGCCGTCTCGGCCGCCCGGGCCGCGATCATCGCCGGCTTCGACAGCACCTCCAACCTGGAGGCGGGGCTCCGCTACGGGCTGAAGACAGTCGGCACGGCCGCGCATTCCTTCACCCTCCTGCACGACACCGAACGCGAGGCGTTCGAGGCGCAGATCGCTTCGATGGGCGCCGGAACCGCGCTGCTCGTGGACACCTACGACGTCGAGGCGGCAGTGCGCACCGCCGTCGAACTGGGCGGCGACAAACTCGGTGCGGTGCGTCTGGACTCCGGCGACCTCGTGGCCCAGGCGCAGTGGGTCCGCCGGCTCCTCGACGAGCTGGGCAACGAGCGGACCCGCATCATCGTCACCTCCGACCTGGACGAGTTCGCCATCGCCGCCCTGCAGTCCGCACCGGTGGACTCCTACGGCGTCGGAACTTCCCTCGTGACCGGCTCCGGCGCCCCGACGGCCAGCATGGTCTACAAGCTGGTCAGCCGCACGGACGACGACGGCGATTTCGTTTCCGTCGCCAAGGCCGCCAAGAACAAGACCAGCAAGGGCGGACGAAAGTACGCGCTGCGCAAGCTCAACGAGCGCGGCACGGCCACCCAGGAGATCGTCGGAATCGGGCACCGCCCCGAGGACGACGGCAACGACCGGCCCCTGCTGCACCAGTTCGTCAAGAACGGCGAACTGGTGCCCGGCTGGACCGGCGCGGAGGGTGTGCTGCGCGCCCGCAAGCGCCACGCGGACACCATGAAGGAGCTTCCCGCTGTCGTGAACCGGCTGCAGCGCGGCGAAGCAGCCATCCCCACCATCTACGAGGAGAACTGATGTCCCGCGCCCTGATCATCGTCGACGTCCAGAACGATTTCTGCGAAGGGGGATCCCTGCCTGTCGCAGGCGGCGCTGAGCTCGCCGGCGCCATCAGCGAATACGTCGACGCCCACCACGGACAGTTTGACCACATCGTCGCGACCCAGGACTGGCATGTCGATCCGGGCGCGCACTTCTCGGAGGACCCGGACTTTATCGACAGCTGGCCGAAGCATTGCGTGGCCGGAACCCGGGGGGCCGAGCTCCACCCGGACCTCGACACGGAATACATCCAGGCCTACTTCCGCAAGGGCCAGTTCACCGCGGCGTACTCGGGCTTTGAAGGGCTTCTCGCGCCGGACGACGCCGTGCCCACCGGGGACCGGAAGCCCGGCGCCATGCCGGTATCCGGCGGCGGCTTCGACGCCGGGACACCCGCCGAAAGCGACTTCGCCGCGGGCGATGATGCGATCGGGCTCGACGACTGGCTGCAGAGCCACGACGTCGAGGACGTGGTGGTCGTCGGGATCGCCACCGACCACTGCGTCAAGGCGACCGCCCTGGACGGGGTGCAGGCCGGATACTCCGTGACCGTGCTGCGCGATCTGACTGTCGGGGTTGCCGAGGATCTCGACGACGCCGTCGCCGAGATGGAACTCGGCGGGGTCGACATCGCCTGAGCGGCTGCGCCATCCCCGGCTGCGCCTTCCTGGGCTGCGGCACGCGCGGGTGCGGCGTCATCCGGCCGGACCGCTGACCGGAAAGCCCTGCCCCCGCAGTAGACTCGAAATCCTTGCCATTATCGTCTGACCCGCTAGAACCCCGGAGTACATCATGAAAAAGACCCTGACCGTCCTGATCGCTGCCGGGGCCCTGCTCGGCGCCGCCGGCTGCGCCGCACCGCAAGACACCACCGCGGAGACCTGCGCCCGGGTCCAGACCGTCGGCGCGGGACCGACGTCGAACGCGGACAAGGCCGGAATGATCCGCCTCGCCAACCGACTCAGGCCGGTTGAGGCCACCGCGTCCGCGGACCTGCGGGCCCCGCTGCAGTCCATCATCGAATTCCTGGACGAGTCGGCGAAGGAAACGCCGGACACCGGCAAGCTGCAGGAGATGCAGGGCAAGTACACCTCTGCGGGCCAGGCCCTCAGCCAGGCCTGTGGCGGCGGCGGCCAGTAACGGCGGCCCGCGGCTGCGAAAGCCGCAACACCTGCAAAACGTGGCACTTGCAGAACTTACAAAGAAGGGACCGGGTGAGCCCGGTCCCTTCTTTGTGCCGTTGGCTCTTAGCCCGGCGGCGGCTACTTCCGGCCGATGAACCAGTCCTGGAGCTTCCGCAGCCGGGTCTGCAGCTGCTCCTCGTTGGCCTGGGCCACGGCCGGACCGCCGCAGACCGTCCTGAGCGTGGTGTGGATGACGCCGTGCGGTGTGCCCGTCCGCGCGGACCAGGCCGCGACATTCTTGGCCAGTTCGGTGCGCAGGTCCATCAGCATCCGGTGGTCCGGCATTGCCGGTACGGCAGCGGCGGCCGCAGCGGCCGCACCCTGCGGGGCCCGGGCGTTCTTGCGGTTGAGCTGCTCGTGCTGGCGCTGGCGCAGCAGCGTGCCGACCTGTTCGGCGTCGAGCAGGCCGGGGATTCCGAGGAAGTCGAGCTCGTCCTCCGAGCCGACCTCGCCGCCGGTGCCGAACTCGCCGCCGTCGAACAGCACGCGGTCAAAGGAGGCCTGCGAATCCAGGGCCTCGAACTTGCCCTTCGTCAGCGAATCGGAGGCCTTCTCCTCGCGGTTCGCCTCGTCCATCAGCGAGTCTTCCGGGTTGAAGAGGCCGTCGCCGTCCTCCTTCTCGGGGCGGTCCAGGGCATGGTCGCGCTCTGCCTCCATGGAGTTGGCCAGCGCCATCAGCTGCGGCACGGAGGGCAGGAAGACCGACGCCGTCTCGCCGCGTTTCCGGGCGCGCACGAAGCGGCCGACGGCCTGGGCGAAGAACAGCGGGGTGGCGGTGGAGGTTGCGTACACGCCGACGGAGAGCCGCGGGACGTCCACGCCCTCGGAGACCATCCGTACGGCCACCATCCAGCGTTTCTCGCTGGCGGTGAACTCCTCGATCTTGCTGGAGGCCTTGGCGTCGTCGGAGAGGATCACCGTGGGCGACTCGCCGGTGATCCTCTTCAGCTGGCCGGCGTAGGCGCGCGCGTCCTCGTGGTCGGTCGCGATGACCAGCCCGCCGGCGTCGGGAACGCTCCGGCGCACCTCGCTGAGGCGTTTGTCCGCCCCGGCGAGGACCGCCGGGATCCATGCCCCGGTGGGGTTCAGCGCGGTCCGCCAGGCGTGGGAGGTGATGTCCTTAGTGACGGCCGACTCGCCGAGTGAGGCCGCCATCTCCTCGCCGGCGCTCGTGCGCCAGCGCATCTGGCCGGAGTAGGCCATGAACATCACCGGACGGACCACGTGGTCCCGGAGCGCCTTGCCGTAGCCGTAGGTGTAGTCCGCCTTGGACCGGCGGATGCCGTCGCGGTCCTCGGCGTATTCCACGAACGGGATCGGCGAGGTGTCGGAACGGAACGGCGTACCCGTCAGCGAGAGCCGGCGTGCCGCGGGCTCGAAGGCTTCGCGGAGTCCGTCGCCCCATGACAGCGCCTCGCCGCCGTGGTGGATTTCATCGAGGATGACGAGGGTGCGGGCCGCCTCGGTCTTGGCCCGGTGCAGCATCGGCTTGCTTGCCACCTGCGCGTAGGTGACCGCGACGCCGATGAAGCCCCGGCCGTGCTGGCCGTCGGCGTTCTTGAAGTTCGGATCGATGGCGATCCCCACCTTGGCAGCGGCGTCGGCCCACTGCCGTTTCAGGTGGTCGGTGGGCGCCACGATGGTGACGCGGTTGACGACGTTGGCCTCGATCAGCATGGACGCCACCCGCAGCGCGAAGGTGGTCTTGCCGGCGCCGGGCGTGGCGACCGCCAGGAAGTCCCGGGGGTGGGTGCTGAAGTAGCTGTCGAGGGCCTCCTGCTGCCAGGCACGGAGCTTCGGTGCGGTGCCCCAGGCGGCCCGCTCGGGATAGGCGGGCGGGAGGACGGGTCCGCCAAAGAGTGTCTCAGTCATTTAGGTGCCCTCCATTCCGCGTACTGCTGCCGCTGCCGGAGAGACCCAAATAAGCACAAAAACACCAATCTTTTTCGGATGAACCGTAAGCAACCACCGGCCGGGATGGGCCGGGCATCGTTCACCGGGGGAACAGGCCCTCCGGCGCAGGGCGGAACGGAGGGCGGGCCGCGAAGGGCCCGAACGCAGGGGCCCGGGGCGCCGCGGCCCGCGGGGACCAGCTATTTGTCGCCGGAACCGCTGCCGCCGTCTTTGCCCGGGCGCAGGCCCTCATAGACCTCTTTGCATTCGGGGCAGACGGGGAACTTCTTCGGATCGCGGCCCGGCGTCCAGACCTTGCCGCACAGGGCGATGACGGGTTCGCCGGACAGCGCGGATTCCATGATCTTTTCCTTGCGCACGTAGTGCGAGAAGCGTTCCCGGTCACCGGGCTCCACTTCCTGGCGCAGTTCCTCGCGCTCGATTGTGGCCGTCGACGTCCCGGCTCCGGAGAGCTCGCGCATCGGGTCGTTTTCGAGGGGATCGGTCATGCTGTTCATGAGACCCATCTTAGCCGCTGGATCGGACGGAATGGCGACGCGGC
>NZ_MQTS01000168.1:0-416 GCF_020532825.1 Arthrobacter sp. SO3 | reverse complement strand
CCGCTACAGCCCCTGCCACGACGGCTTGTTCTCATAGCTGTGGCGGTAGTAGTCGGCGAGCCGCAGCGAGGACGCCGCGGCCTCGTCAACCAGGATCGTGGCATGCGGATGCAGCTGCAGGACGGACGCGGCGCAGATGGCGGCGACGGGCCCTTCCACGAGGTCGCGGACCGCCTGGGCCTTCTGCGCGCCGGCCGCGATGAGAATCACATGCCGGGCCTCCAGGATGGTTCCCAGCCCCTGGGTAAGGACGTGGTGCGGGACGTGGGACAGGCTGCCGAAGAACCGTGCATTGTCCCGGCGTGTCTGCTCGATCAGGGTCTTCACCCGGGTCCGTGAGGCAAGGGATGAACCGGGCTCGTTGAAGCCGATGTGGCCGTCGGTGCCCACCCCCAGCAGTTGCAGGTCCACTCCCC
>NZ_MQTS01000167.1 GCF_020532825.1 Arthrobacter sp. SO3 | reverse complement strand
GGCGGGTTCAAGCGATCGTTGCAACACCTCCGAATTATCGGGAGTTGCAACGCGAATGGAATCACCATCAAGAAGTAGTTTTTCCTCAAGGAAAGAATCTCCTTCGACGGAAGCATCCGCGTCCCCGGCAGGAGTAGACGGCAAGCGTCATCAGCAGTCACATACCGGCGCCCAGAGGAAGGATTTCCTTTCCGCAGTGGCGCGGTTGGGAAGTGTCGCCGCGGCTGCCAATGAGCTGGGCCTGAACAGAAGCACCTGTCAGAAGTGGGCGAACGCTGCCGGGATCAGGCGTCATCGCCAGTACTCCCAGGCCGACAAGGACCAGTTCCATGCTGCCTTTGATCGGACCGACAACATCGTGGCTGCGGCCAGGGAACTGGGGCTGAACACCAGCACGGCGAATTCCTGGGCCGGCCGGGTCAATCGCGCGGCCGGGAAGCCGCGCTCAACCAGAACCGTGAAACGCGCCCCGCAGCAACGCCACCCATCGGCGGTGGTAGAGGAGTTCCTGGGCCTGCTGCGGGAGATCGGCAACGTCAGCGCTGCCGCCAGGGAACTCGGCCTGAACATCTCCACCTGCTCGAACTGGGCGAACGATGCCGGCATGGCCTCCCTCAGCCCGCGACGCCCGTCGGGTAAGCAGATTCACTACCTGCGCTTGCGCCAGGAAGGAGCCGGCCGCAGGGACGCCGCCCTCGCAGCCGGCGCCAGCGAACAGAGCTCCTACAAATGGGACCGGCAACAGGGTGCAAAGGACAAGGAGGCCGCCGGGGGTGATACTGCGGATCTGCCGTATAACCAAGAGGTGAGAACTACTTTTGCGGAACCTCCAGCCACTGCTGCGGCACCCGGGCCGACGGAGCCGGCGGTGTCTGCACCCGCCCCGGCGGCCTTGGACGCCCTGGAGCAACCCATCAGCACCCGCTACCTGTCCTTGCGTGAGCGGGAGCTGATTGCCGACCTGCTCAGCGGCGGCAGGTCGATGCGTGAGATCGGCCGGACTCTGGGCCGGTCACCGGGCTCGGTCAGCCGGGAGATCGGCCGCAATAGCCACCCGGTGCTTGGCTACCTGCCGTACGGCGCCAACCGGCGTGCCACCGCGGCCCGGGCACGGCCCAAGGACAGTAAACTGGCCGCACCCGGGAAACTGCGCGACTATGTGCACGCCAAGCTGCTCACACGCTGGTCCCCGGAACAGATCTCGCACTTGCTGATCAAGGAATTCCCCGATGACCCCCTCATGCGTGTGACCCACGAAACGATCTACCAAGCCCTCTACATCCAAGCCCGCGGCGGTCTCAAACGCGAGGTCAAAGAAGCCCTGCGGACCGGACGGACCCGTCGCAAAAAGCACAAAAACCCCGAAGAACGCACCAGCCGTTTCCGGGACCCGATGATCAACATCTCCGAACGCCCAGCCGAGATCGAAGACCGCGCCGTTCCGGGGCACTGGGAAGGTGACTTGATTACCGGAGCCTACAACCAGTCGGCGATCGCAACGCTCGTGGAACGCACCACCCGCTACGTGATGCTCGTCCACCTGCCCACAGACCACACCGCCGAATCCGTGCGCGACGGACTCATCAAGACCATGGCCACGCTGCCGCAACATCTGCGCGGATCCCTGACCTGGGACCAGGGAGCGGAAATGGCCCTGCACAAGTCATTCGGCATCGCCACGGACATGGACGTGTACTTCTGCGACCCTGCCAGCCCCTGGCAGCGCGGATCCAACGAAAACACCAACGGCTTGCTGCGACAATACTTCCCCAAAGGCACCGACCTGAACGCCTACGGACCCGAGGACCTGGAGCACGTCGCCCAGGAACTCAACGGACGACCACGAGAGACCCTTGGATGGGACACCCCCGCGGAGCGACTCCGTGGTTTACTGACAACCAATTGACCCTCGGGTGTTGCATCGATCCCTTGAATCCGCC
>NZ_MQTS01000166.1 GCF_020532825.1 Arthrobacter sp. SO3 | reverse complement strand
ATCACCTGCTCAAACGCGAATCCCCACCGCAGAACAGGCCAACGAACCTGAGCGAATAGAGATAACCAGTCTGCCCTGCTACGGCATTGTCCCGTTTGAACGCTTGGAGATCGGAGTGCCCGACGCCGGCGCCCGAGTTACCCCGAAATCTGTCTATTGGAGACCGACCCGTCCTGGATGTCGGTCCGTTCCAGGTTCACGCTGCACCACAACCAGTTACTGTCAGAGGCCCCTTATATTCTTTGAGTGTGGACAGCGGAGCAGTGTTCAGTGTGGAGAGCAGGGAGGCCCTGGCGGCCGTCGCCGCGTCCGCGGCTGCGCTTGCTGCGTTCATCGGCGCCGG
>NZ_MQTS01000165.1:61337-63716 GCF_020532825.1 Arthrobacter sp. SO3 | reverse complement strand
GGGGGCGTCAGGGCCCGGGCGGCCCGCACGTAGTCCGCGCCCAGCCGCACCTTCAACGCCGCCGCACTCGCCTCCAGCCGGGCCGCCCCCGCCAAACCATCCAGGCAGTCATCGGCCAGATCCCGCAACGGATCCACACCCCGGAACGCATCAAAATCACGGTCCGCCCCGGTGCCGGCGAACGCAGCAAGCGCAGCAACCGACGCCACGACGGCCTCAAAAGCCGCCCTGCTCTCCGCACTCCACACTGTCCGGCTATCCACACTTTTAGAATAGAGGGAGCCTCCGACAAAAAATCGACATCGGCTCTGCGTGCCAGCCCGACACCGGAACGGATGACCAACCCGAGCCTGGCCAGCCCCCAAAAGACAGGTGTCCGGGTCGGTGGGCAAAGCGCCTTATCAGCGCCGGCCCCGCCTGGTCGCGGCTGCTAGACCGCTCCCACGAGGGCCAGTGCGGCGGCAAAGCCCGCGGGCAGGCCCAGTGCGGCCGTGTCCAGATCCAGGAGGGTGGTGCCCGGGGGCTCCACGAAGGCCTCAACCGAGGCGGGGTCTACCCGCAGTCCGGTGCCGCGGGCCTTCAGCAGGGCTTCCTTGCGCGACCAGGCGGCTGTCCGCCACAGGGGCGCCCGGTCCAAAGGCAGCCCGGCGAGCACCTGCCGTTCAGCAGGGGTGAGGACCACGTCGTCGAACCCGGGGAACACGACGCCGGAACTGTGCTCCAGATCGATGCCCACCGTTGCCGCGGGACCCGAAGAATCGGTTCCCAGGCCGCGGCCGGCAGCCAGCAGGGCCCAGCCGCGGCTGCGGGAAAGACTCAGGCTCAGGCCGGCGGAGGCGCCGTCCAGACGGTAGCCGGGCCGCCCGTGGTCAAGCTCCGGCCCGGTCCCGCAGTCCGGGCACGAATAGTCGGCGGTCAAATCACCAGGACGCACTCCAAGGATCTCCGCAGCGAATCCGCGCAGCGCGGTCCGGCCGGCCAGGAAGTCCCGCCGGGTTTGCGGATCCGTGATGCCCGCGGCACGCGCGCGCTCCGCGGGGTCGAGGAAAGCCGCGCCGTCCGGTCCGATGTCGGCAAGACAAACGGACCGGACGGTGACTCCGGAAACGGCGAGGATCCCTCTGTGCCCCCTAGGCTTTAGCGTTGGACTGCTCCGAAGCGCTCGTGGGCAACGGCCACGGCACTCTCGCGGGCCGCCGATGCCTCGTCGGCGGTCAGGGTGCGGTCATCGGCACGGAAACGCAGGCTGAAGGCCAGCGACTTCTTGCCCTCCTCGATGCCCTTGCCCGCGTACACGTCGAAGAGTGCGACGTCCTCAAGCAACGCCCCGGCGCCCTCGCGCAGGGCAGCTAGCACGTCTTCCGCCGGGACCTCCTGCGGGACCACCAGGGCCACGTCCTGGCTTGCCACCGGGTAGGTGGAGATGTGCCGGGCGACGATGACGTCCGCCGCGGCCTCGAAGAGGGCATCCGCGTTGAACTCCAGTGCCACGGACCGGGCCGGCATGTCGTGGGCAGCCAGGAGCTTCGGATGCAGCTCGCCGGCATGGCCCAGGACGTCGCCGGTGCGGAGCGCCAGCTGCGCGGTCCGCCCGGGGTGGAAGGCCTGGTGCCGGCCCTGGCTGACCACAATTTCGACGCCCAGCACGTCTCCGGCGATCCGGGCGATGTCGAGGGCGTCCGCCCAGTCCCACGCCCGGGGGGTGTGGCCGGCGGCGGCCGGAGAATCGTGCCCCGTCAGTACCGCGGCGAGGTACAGCGGCTGGTCCGGGACGCCGTCGTACAGGCCGTCCAGCACTTCATCGCTGGGCCTGATCCCGAGCGGCGGGATCGAGGCGGTGCCGAGGGTGTCGCCCGGCAGGAACACGAGCCCGGCCTCGAACAGGGCAAGGTCGCGGAAGCCGCGCGAGTGGTTGCGCTTGGCGACCTCGATCAGGCCCGGCAGGATCGAGGTGCGCAGGTAGCCCTGCTCCTCGCTGATCGGGTTGGCGAGCTTGAGGGCCTTCCGCGGCGACCCTTCCGTCGGCACACCGAACGTGTCGTTGGCGGCCTTCGAGACGAACGGGTACGCGAGAACCTCGGTGAGGCCGGAAGCCGCCAGGGCCTGGACCAGGCGCCGGCGCTGCTGCTGGACGCGGGTGAGCCCGCGTCCCGGCGGCGCCACCGGCAGGGACGCCGGGATCTTGTCGTAGCCGACCAGCCGCGCGATCTCCTCGGTGAGGTCTTCCTTGGTTTCCAGGTCGTTGCGCCAGCTCGGGGCGGTCACGGTCCAGCCGCTCCCGGTGGGTGCGACGACGGCGCCGAGGTCCTCGAGCGAGGTGATGATCTGTTCCTCGGTGAAGTCGATGCCGATCCGTTCCGCGGCGAAGGCCGCGGGCAG
>NZ_MQTS01000165.1:49092-61287 GCF_020532825.1 Arthrobacter sp. SO3 | reverse complement strand
TCCCCGCCTCATCGGCGGTGCCCCCGGCGAGTTCGACCAGCAGGTCAACGACCCGCTGGGCGGCGATCCCGGCAACCTGCCAGTCGACGCCGCGTTCAAAGCGCTTGGAGGCTTCGGACGGCAGCTTGTGCCGGCGGCGGGAGCGTCCGATGGACACTTCGTCGAAGTGCGCCGCTTCGACGAGGACGCTTGTCGTGGTGTCGGACACCTCTGTGGCGGCGCCGCCCATGACGCCGGCGATGCCGATGGCACCGGAACCGTCGGTGATGAGGAGGTCCTCGACGTCGAGCGCGCGTTCCTTCTCATCGAGGGTCCTGAGTTTCTCGCCGGCGACGGCGCGGCGGACCACGATGTCGCCCGACAGCTTGTCCAGGTCGTAGCAGTGGGTGGGCTGGCCGAGTTCGAGCATCACGTAATTGGAGATGTCCACCGGCAGCGAGATCGATCGGATTCCGGCGAGGCGGAGCCGGGAGGTCATCCACGGCGGCGTCGGCTTCGTGGCGTCGACCCCGCGGACGGTCCGGGCCACGAAGCGGTCGCAGCCCGGCTTGCCGTAGATCGGCGCGCCGTCGTTGAGCTTCACGCCGTAGCCGCCGGCCAGAGCCGCGGGTGCCTGCACCCTGGACGCCGGGTCGGTGAATGAGGTTCCGGTCGCGTGCGCGTATTCGCGGGCCACCCCGCGGATGGAGAACGCATAGCCGCGGTCCGGGGTGACGTTGATTTCGGCGGCCTCGTCGTAGAGATCCAGGAGCTCCATGGCGTCGGCGCCGATTCCCGGGTCCAGCCCGATCCGGGACAGCACCAGGATGCCGTCGTGGTCCTCGCCGATGCCGAGCTCACGCACGGAGGCGATCATCCCGGCGGACAGGTGGCCGTAGGTTTTCCGCGCGGAAATGTGGAAGTCGCCGGGCAGCACGGCGCCGGGAAGGGTGACCACCACCTTGTCGCCTTCCACGAAGTTGTGGGCGCCGCAGATGATGCCCTGGACACCGGAGGGGTCGATGCCCTCGCCGGTGAGGCTTTGCTGCTGGCCCTCGGGGACGACCCGGACCTGGCACCAGTTGATGGTCTTGCCGTTGGTCTGGGGTTCCTTGATGATGTTCAGGACCTGGCCCACCACGATGGGGCCCCGGAGGGCATCCGTCGGCCGGTGGACTGCTTCTTCTTCAAAACCGACCTTGACCAGGTCTGCCATAACGTCTTCGGCCGTTGCTCCGGCCGGTACCTGCGCGAATTCTCGCAGCCAGGAAAGTGGGATACGCACGGTTAGATCTCCATCCCGAAGTGCTCGCTGAAACGTACATCGCCCTCGATCATGTCGCGCATGTCGCCGACTTCGTTGCGGAACATGAGCGTGCGCTCGATGCCCATGCCGAAGGCAAAACCTGAATAGATGTCCGGGTCGATGCCGGCCGCGCGGAGCACGTTCGGGTTGACCATGCCGCAGCCGCCCCATTCGATCCAGCTGGGGCCGCCCTTGGCGCCCGGGTGCCAGATGTCCAGCTCGGCGGACGGTTCGGTGAAGGGGAAGTAGTTGGGGCGCAGCCGGATCTGGGCCTCGTCGCCGAACATCTGGCGCGCGAAGTGCTCCAGGGTGCCGCGGAGGTCGGCCATGCTGAGCTTCTTGTCGATGGCCAGACCCTCGAACTGGTGGAACACCGGCGTGTGCGTGGCGTCGAGCTCATCGGTGCGGAACACCTTGCCGGGGCACAGCACATAGATGGGCAGTTCGCGTTCCAGCATGGAGCGGACCTGTACCGGGGAGGTGTGGGTGCGCATCAGCAGGTGGGCCTCGGGCGGCTCCACGAAGAAGGTGTCCTGCATTTCGCGGGCGGGGTGGTCGGGCTTGAAGTTCAGCGCGTCGAAGTTGAACCACTCGGACTCGACCTCGGGGCCTTCGGCGATCTCCCAGCCCATGCCGACAAAGATGTCCGCGACGCGTTCCTGCAGGGTGGACAGCGGGTGGCGTGCACCGGCACGACGGCGGCGCGGGGCCGCCGTGACGTCCACCGTCTCCTCGACCAGGATGCGGGCGTCGTTCTCGGCTTCGAGCTCGGCCGTCCGGTCCGCGAGCGCCTTGTTGACGCGTCCGCGGGAGGAGCCCATGAGCTTTCCGGCGGCGGCCTTCTGGTCCTTCGGCAGCCCGCCAATTTCACGGTTGGCGAGGCTCAACGCGGATTTTTCACCGGTGTGCGCGAGGCGCGCGGCCTTGAGTTCATCGAGCGTGGAGGCGGCGGCAATGGCCGCAACGGCCTGGTCTACGGCGGCGGTGATGGCGGCTTCATCCAGGGGATTCGGGACGCCGGCGCCCGGCAAAGTTTCAGTCATCTACTGTTCTTAGCTACGAGTCGGTTTATGCCAACGGGCACCGGACCTTCACATGCGGGGACCGGTACGTTGACAAAGGGCAGGGCTCGCCAAAAACGCTCCGGCGGGCACTCCCCTTCAGTCTAGTTGAAGGCCCTCTGGTGCCAGAACGCGACGGCGCTGCGGCGGCTCCAGGTGGCGGCGCCCTCCCCCCGGTTTCGTTTCCCGCAGCCCGGGGCCCGGCTAGCATGGCGGTATGACGCCGGGACAACGGCTGCGGCAGCTGGCCAATGTACTGAATGCAACAACTCCGCTGGGCTTGTTGCTGGCCGGCTGTGCGCGCACGCACGTCCTTCGGGGACCCCGGGGACTGCTGATTGCCACCGGGTACGGCTGGCGGCTGCCCTTTGCCGGCGCGTTCACGGTCGGCAATGTGGTGCTGTTCCGCGCCGGACCGGAGGAAGCCCTGGCCAACCCCGCGCTACTGGGGCACGAGGAGCGCCACAGCAGCCAGTACGCCTGGTGCCTGGGCCTGCCTTTCCTGCCGTTGTATTTCCTCGCGACAGGCTGGTCCCTGGTCCGGACCGGCAACGCCGGCTCCGGCAATGTCTTCGAACGGCACGCCGGGCTGCAGGCGGGCGGCTACCCGGAGCGGAACACCGGCTACAAGCAGCGGATTTCAACAGCAGATCAACCCGGCAGATCCACCCAGCAGCCACCAGCAGGACGGGCCCGGCGGCCCCCGAGCGGAACGAGGTATGACATGACAGACAGCCCCAGGACAATCTCAGTCAGCGGATCCGGCAGTGCGGAAGGCGCACCGGACCTGCTGACCCTCTCGATCGGCGTCGAGTGCCGCCGGGAGGACGTCGGCGCGGCCTACGGCGAGGCGGGCCGTGTCTCCGCAGCCATCACGGCGGCGCTCCGCGGGCACGGCGTGGCGGACCCGGACATCACGACCTCCGGGCTCAACGTCCGTGCCGAGGTGAACTGGCAGGAGGGCCGGGGCCAGGTCGTCTCGGGCTACCTGGCGTCGAGCATGCTGAGCGTCCGGCTCAGGGAGCTCGGAAAATCCTCGGAGGTCATCGCCGCCGCGGTCGCGGCCGGCGGCAACGATGTCCGACTCAACGGGCTGGAGCTCGGCTTCGCTGATCCCGCGGCCGTCACCGCGCGGGCCCGCGAAGCCGCCTGGCAGGACGCCCTCACCGCGGCCGGGCACTTCGCCTCGCTCGCCGGCGGCTCCCTCGGTAAGGTGGTCTCGCTCGCCCAGCTCTCCGGCCAGCCGGCACCGATCCCGCTGGCCAGGATGCAGCGCGCCGTCGCTGTCGAGTCGCTCACGGTGGAAGCCGGCGAATCGGGCGTCAGCGCCGCAGTCAACGTCGTCTGGGAACTGCTCGGCTGAGCCGCGCCCGATGCCCGCTAATGTGTGGCGCCGGCGGAGATCCTGAGATCCGCAGCCGTCGCCAGGGTGCTGCGGACGACGACGGCGAGCGCTTCGGTCAGCTGTTCCAGCGGCAGGGACGGAT
This sequence comes from Arthrobacter sp. SO3, assembly GCF_020532825.1. Lineage (GTDB taxonomy): Bacteria > Actinomycetota > Actinomycetes > Actinomycetales > Micrococcaceae > Arthrobacter. The sequence goes on along the minus strand of NZ_MQTS01000165.1, from coordinate 57,454 downwards.
CGGTAATTCCCGGGGGCAGCTGGTTGGGCTCGTAGGGAACGTGGACAAAGCCTCCCCGGACGCCGGGCCGTAGCCGCAGGGCGTGCATCAGCCCGTAGAAGAGGTGGTTGCAGACGTAGGTGCCTGCGGTCTGGGATACCTCGGCGGGGATCTCCGCAGCCAGGAGGGCCGCGAGCGCCGCCTTCACCGGAAGGGTGCTGAAGTAGGCCGCCGGTCCGCCGGCGACCACGGGCCGGTCCACGGGTGCGTTGCCGGCGTTGTCCGGGATCCGCGCGTCGTCGCAGTTGATCGCGACCCTTTCCAGCGAGATCCGGGACCTTCCGCCGGCCTGGCCCGCGCAGACCACCACCTCCGGGTGGAAGCGCTCCAGCGCCGCATCCAGCAGGCGGACCGCCTCACCAAAGACACAGGGCAGCTCCACGGCCTCCGCCTCGAGTCCCTCGGCCCGGAGCAGGCCGGCGGCCGCCCGCGCGGCGGCCCACGAAGGGTTGGTGCTTTCGCCGCCGAAAGGCTCGAACCCTGTCAGGAGAATCATCGCCCCAGCCTAGCAAGGCGGCCGGACGGCATACCGGGGCCGTGTCAGGATGCAGCCCGGGTCCTTGACTTAAACTCGAACATACATTCGAATAGAGCAATGAGATGGGACGCACAAGCACTCAAACCGGCGCCCGGAGACAATGCCCGCATGGCTGCCGCAGCTGGCTCCACGGGCCCCGGAGCAGGGAGCGGAGGCACCGGGACCCCGACCGTCCCGTCCACCGACCCGTTGCTGCCCCTGATCGGGCTGGTGCGTTCCGTGACCACCCCCGAGTTTGCCGGGGTCACTTTCCATGAGGTCACCGCCAAATCGGTGCTCAACAAAGTGGCCGCCGGTTCGCGGATGCCGTTCGAGTGGACCATCAACCCCTACCGCGGCTGCAGCCACGCCTGCGTCTACTGCTTCGCCCGGAAGAGCCATACCTACCTCGACTTCGACGCCGGGCTGGACTTCGACAGCCAGGTGGTGGTGAAAATCAACGCCGCGGAGGTCCTGCGCCGGGAGCTGGCCAAGCCCTCGTGGGGGCGGCAGCACGTTGCCCTGGGCACCAACACGGATCCCTATCAGCGGGCCGAGGGCCGCTACCAGCTGCTGCCGGGCATCATCGGGGCGCTGGCAGATTCCGGCACTCCCCTGTCGATCCTGACCAAGGGCACCCTGCTGGCCCGGGACATCCCGCTCCTGAAGCACGCCGCAGCCCAGGTTCCCGTCGGCGTCGGCATCTCGCTGGCGATGACTGACGAACACCTCTCCGAAGCGGTGGAGCCCGGCACACCCGGTCCCCGGGCACGACTGAAGCTGATTACCCGGCTCCGGGAGGCCGGGCTGCCCTGCGGGGTGATGGCCATGCCCATCCTTCCGTGGCTTTCCGACAGCGACGAAGCCCTGGATTCCCTCTTCGGTTCCCTTGCCGCGGCGGGAGCCACCGGCGTGAGCGCAGGAGCCCTCTACCTCAAGCCGGGAACCCGGGAATGGTTCATGCAGTGGATTGCCAAGGAACATCCGCAGCTCGCCGGCAAGTACCGGCGGCTCTACGGCACCGGCTCCTACGCGTCCAAGGAATACCGCGACTGGTTGTCCGGGCGCATCCGGTTCTTCAAGGCCCGGCACGGATTCTCCGGCTCCCAGGGCTTCAGCCACCGTGACCTTAACGACGATCCCGGCAGCGGTGATCCACGGGACGAGGAAGCGCAGTACCCGGCCGGCAGCATCCCCGCGGCGGCAGCCGGGCCCCACGGCCCGCGACCGCTTGCTGAGGCAGCGCAACCCACCCTGTTCTAAAGGGCCTTGACGGCGCCCAGGACGCGGGTGAGTGACTCCTTAGCGTCGCCAAACAGGAGGGTGGTCTTCGGATCGAACAGCAGCTCGTTCTCGATCCCGGCGAATCCCGGCCGCATGGAGCGCTTGAGGAACACCACCTGACCGGCCTGGGCCACTTCCAGGATTGGCATTCCGTAGATCGGCGCACCGGGTGTGGACTTGGCGGCAGGATTGACCACGTCGTTGGCGCCCACGATGAGGGCTATGTCCGTGTTCGGGAACTCCGGGTTGGCTTCCTCGAGCTCCTTCAGCGACTCATACGGTACGTTCGCTTCCGCGAGCAGCACGTTCATGTGGCCAGGCATCCGCCCGGCCACCGGGTGGATGGCGAAGACCACCTCGACCCCGCGGGCCGCCAGCGCAATGGCGAGCTCGGCGATCGTGTGCTGTCCCTGGGCCACGGCCAGTCCGTAGCCGGGGACGATCACCACCCGCTGCGCGTAGCCCAGCTGGACTGCGACGTCCTCGGGCGAGGAGGACCTCACCGGCCGGTCGCTCTGCACGGTTGACCCCGCCGTCGAGCCGCCCCGGAAGGCACCGAACATGATGCCCGTGACGCCGCGGCCCATGGCAGAGGCCATCACCTTGGTCAGGATGGTGCCGCTGGCGCCGACGAGCGTACCGGCAACCAACAGGAGCACGTTGCCCAGCACAATGCCGGAGGCGGCGACCGCGAGGCCGGTGAAGGCGTTGAGCAGCGAGATCACAATCGGCACGTCGGCCCCGCCGACGGGAAGCACCAGCAGCAGGCCCGCGACCAGGCCCAGCGCCAGCAGTGCGACAGCCCAGCCCGCTGAACCGGTCACGACGACGAGGCCGCCGGCGGCGACCGCTCCCAGCACCACGGCGCCCATCACCACCGGCATCCCGGGGAACAGCAGGGGGCGGGTGCTGATCAGCTCCTGGAGCTTACCCACCGTCACGGCCGAGCCTGCAAAGGAAACGGCGCCGACCAGCATCGTGAAGACCACGGCCAGCCGCACCCAGGGGTCCCCGCTGTGGCCGAGTTCCAGCACGGCGACCAGCGCGGCGGCCCCGCCGCCGACCCCGTTGAACAGGGCGACCAGCTGCGGCATCTGGGTCATCTGCACACGCCGGGCCACCGGGACGGCCACCGCGGAGCCGACGGCGATCGCGGCGAGGATCAGTGGGACGTTCTCCAGTTTCGCGGAGAGAAACACCGTGACCACGGCCACGAGAGCACCTGCCGCCCCGACGGCATTGCCGCGGCGGGCGGTCCGGGGAGAGCTTAGGCCCTTCAGCGCGAGGATGAAGCAGACTGCGGCCACGAGGTAAAACAGTGCGGTCCACCCCGGGCCGAGGACACTCATGAACCGCCCTCCCCCGCGCCCGGACCGGGCCGGGCAGGCTTCCGGCTGCCGAACATCTCCAGCATCCGGTCCGTGACGACGAATCCGCCGACCAGGTTGGCGGTCGCCAGAACCACCGCGATCAGGGCGACCGTGAGCAGCCAGGGGTCGTCCGCCTGGCCGGCCACGATGATGGCGCCCACCAGGATGATGCCGTGGATGGCGTTGGCACCGGACATGAGCGGGGTGTGCAGCTTGCTCGTCACCTTGGAGACGACTTCGAATCCTACGAAGACGGCGAGGACCACCACCGTCAACAGGGTGATCGGGTCCATCATGTGCGGGCCTCCATAGCTTCGGCGGTAGCGGCATGCACGACGGAGCCGCCGTGGGTCAGGCAGGCGCCGGCGACAACCTCGTCGTCGAAATCCGGGACCACCTTGCCGTCGGCAGTCATCAGTGCCAACAGGTTGGCGACATTCTTGGCGAACAGCCGGGAGGCATCGGAGGGCATCGCCGAGGCGGCGTCCTGCAGGCCGACCAGGGTGACGGACCCGCCGTCCACCGGGATCTGAAGGTCCCGGCCCGCGATGACACCTTCGACGTTTCCGCCGGATTCCGCTGCGAGGTCGACGACGACCGACCCTGCCCGCATGCCGGCCACCATCTCCGTGGTCACCAGTAAGGGAGCCGCCCGGCCGGGAATCGCCGCGGTGGTGATGAGGACATCGGCCGCCGCAACGTGCGGGGCCAGCAGGGCGCGCTGGCGTTTGGCCCGGTCCTGGCCGAGCTCACGGGCGTAGCCGCCGCTGCCCTCTGCGGACGCGTCCGCAGTTCTAGTGTCAAGGTCCAGATGGATGAAGGTGCCACCCATCGAGGCGACCTCGTCGGCGGAGGCCGCCCGGATATCGTTGGCGGAGACCCTGGCCCCCAGCCGTTTCGCCGTGCCGATCGCCTGCAGTCCGGCGACGCCGGCCCCCAGGATGAGCACCCGTGCCGGCGGGATCGTTCCGGCGGCCGTCATGTAGAGCGGGAAGAACCTCGGGTAGCGAAGGGCGGCTTCCAGAACGGCGCGGTAGCCGGAGACCAGCGATTGCGAACTGAGCGCGTCCATGGACTGGGCCCGGGAGATGCGCGGCACCAGCTCCAGGGCGAAGGAGGTCACACCCGCGGCGGCCAGGGCGCCCACAGTTGGCAATTCCGACGCGGGTGAGCCGAACCCGATGGTGACGGTGCCGGGCCGGAGTGCCGCGGCGGTCTCCGGTTCGAGCGGCCGGACGTGCAGCAGGACATCCAGGGATTGGGCGGCCAGCTCCGGAACGATTGACGCTCCCGCCGCGGTGTAGGCGGCGTCCGCGTACCCGGCCGCGGTGCCGGCATTGCGTTCCACCGCCACTTCCAGGCCGAGGGCCGTGAGTTGCTGCACCGTCTCCGGCGTGGCGGCAACCCGCCGTTCCCCTGCACGCTGCTCCCGCCTGACACCAACCTGCACGGGCTACTCCTCTCGGTTCGCTTCAGCGTAGTCACATGCTTCACGCTTTGGCGAGAGGTAGGGCCGCGGCGGCCCCAGAGCCCAGTCTCAGTGCGCGGCCATGGCGGTGGAATCCGCCACCTGGAGCCTGTCCAGCAGCGCCTCGACAATGGGGAGGTCAGCAGGGATCCACGGCAGGCCCAGCACCTCGGCGCGGTTCCGGATGTCGATCCAGCGCAGCTCATCGTGGTCCTGCAGGGGGTGGGGAACGCCGTCGAGCAGTTCAGCGAACCAGACCCGCATGGCGGCACGTTCGTTGAGCGGCCAGCCGTCGGCGGAGCCGCTGGCCAGTTCGGCGCCCAGCCGGACCTTCACGCCAAGCTCTTCGAGCAGCTCCCGGTGCAGGGCCTGCTCGCCCGTCTCGCCGGACTCGACCTTGCCGCCGGGGAACTCCCACATGCCGGCGAACTGCGGGGGCGCCGTCCGCCGAGCCACAAGGAGCCGGCCGGGCTCGGCCAGGGAGTCCAGTACGGCGCCGCCTGCAACGCTAATGAGTCCAGTCACGCACCCAAGTCTAGACAGGGTCGAGGGCAGATCCTGGTGAGGTACCGGTCTTGCCGGTACCTCACCCCGCGCAATGCGGCGGCCCTGGCAAGCTCCGACGCCACGCCAGGGCCGCCTACCCCGGCTTCAACGGCATCATCGCACCGCCGCGGTGCTTCCATGACTATCCCGATTCAAAGTAAGCCGGTAAGGGTCCAACGGCCCGTCAACCGCTCCGGGGGGATGAGTGCGGCGCCGGCGTAGGGGAGAATGGAAGTGGCCGCCTTCGGCGAGGACCCGGAATACCGAGCGTGCCCGCCCCGTTAGAGAAATCAGACTACAAATCCGATTTAACTTGCCGCATTCTCCTGGCTCCAGCCGGGAACGTCACCGAAAAGCAGACGAATGACAACCACCACACAAGCCCCGGCGACGCCCAAGACCGGTTCCCGCCACCTCGCCCTTGCCATCGTTTCCCTCGCCATGGGCGGATTCGGCATCGGCACCACGGAGTTCACCATGATGGGCCTGCTCAAGGAGGTGGAGACCGGGCTCAACATCAGCACCCCGGAGGCCGGCCACCTGATCTCGGCCTACGCGCTCGGCGTCGTGGTTGGAGCCCCGCTGCTGGCCGCCGTCGGTGCCAGGATGCCGCGGAAGTACCTCGCCCTTGGGCTCATGCTGTTCTTCAGCATCGCGAACCTGTCGTCCTTCATCGCCCCGGACTACGGCACCATGCTCGTGTCGCGTTTCGCCGCCGGGCTGCCCCACGGGGCCTTCTTCGGCGTTGCCGCCGTGATCGCGGCGTCACTTGTCGCGCCGACCAAGCGCGGCTGGGCCATTTCGATGGTCATGGCCGGCCTGACCGTCTCCAACGTCATCGGCGTCCCCTTTGGCACCTGGCTGGGCCAGACGTACGGCTGGCGGCTGCTGTTCCTGCTGGTGGGCGTGATCGGCATTCTCACCCTGGTGATGCTCTGGAAGTTCCTGCCGTACCAGAAGCCTCACGCCGACGCGAGCTTCCGCCGCGAACTGGGCGCCCTCAAGCGGCTTCAGGTCTGGCTGGCGATCCTGATCGGCATCGTGGGCTTCGGCGGCTTCTTCGCCACCTATACCTACATCGCCCACACCATGACCTCCGTGGCCGGCATTCCCGCAGGGTGGCTCCCCCTGGTTGTCGCGCTGTACGGACTGGGCATGGTGGCCGGCAACATCGTCGGCGGCCGCATCGCGGACAAGTCTGTGATGGGAACGATCTACTGGGTACTGCCCGGCATCGCCGTGGCACTCGTGGTCTACGCCGTCGCCGTGCACTGGCCGTGGTCCGCCTACGTGATGGTCTTCGTCGTCGGCGGCGCCGGTTCATTGCTGGTCCCGGCACTGCAGACCCGGTTGCTGGATGCTTCCCCGGATGCCCCCTCGCTGGCGTCCTCGCTCAACCATGCGGCCCTCAACGTCGCGAACGCTCTGGGGGCCTTCCTCGGCGGCCTCGTGATCGCCTGGGGCTGGGGCTACGTCGCACCCGCCCTCGTCGGGGCGGTGCTGGCCATCCTGGGCCTCGGCGTCGCCCTGATCAGCGGGCTGGTGGAACGGAGGAGGCCGCTGGTCCGATAGCCCGCAATGCGGCTACCGGACCAGCGGCCCCTCAGCCCTTCGCCGGCCGGACCCTGAGTCGGTCAGACCCGGGTCCGGTTACGGCGTGCTGACGCGCTGGACGTCCGGTTCAAGGTAGATGACCCGTGCAATCGGAACAGCCTCGCGGATCCGCGTCTCGGCGCCGTCGATCGCTGTGGCAATTTCCTGGCCCGTCTCGGAGCGGCCGATGCTGATCTTGGCGGCGACCAGGAGCTCCTCCGGGCCGAGGTGCAGGGTCTTGAGGTGGATGATCGAGGTGCCGTCGGACTCGATGGCGGCCCGGATCTTGGCGACATCGTCCTTCGTGGCTGATTCTCCGAGCAGCAGGGACTTCGTCTCGATGGCCAGGACGGCGGCAATGGCGACCAGCAGGAAGCCGATCATCGCGGTGCCCAGGGCATCCCAGATGCCGTTCCCGGTGAGGAGCGTCAGGCTCACGCCGAAGAGCGCGAAGACCAGGCCCAGGAGGGCGCCGAAGTCCTCAAGGAGGATCACGGGGAGCTCCGGCTGCTTGGCGCTGCGGATGAACTTAATCCAGCTTTGCTGGCCGCGGATCAGGTTGGATTCGATGATCGCAGTCCTGAAGGAGAACGACTCGGCCAGGATGGCGCCCAGGAGCACGGCAAGCGGAACCCACCAGAACGCTCCCTCGATGGCGTGTGGGTGCTGCAGCTTTCCCCACGCCTCATACAGGGCAAAGAGGCCGCCCACGCTGAACAGAACGATGGAGACGATGAACGCGTAGATGTAGCGCTCGCGCCCGTAGCCGAAGGGATGCTCCGGGCTCGCCGCCCGGTTGGCGCGCTTGCCGCCCACCAGCAGAAGGAGCTGGTTGCCGGAATCCGCGAGCGAGTGGATCGCTTCGGCCAGCATTGATGAGGAAAACGTCAGGAAATACGCGACGAATTTCAGGACGGCGATGGTCAAGTTGGCAGCCAGCGCCGCAACAATCGCCTTGGTACCGCCATTTGCAGCCAAGAGAGCTTCTCCTTAGGGGTTCGACCGGGTGGTGGACTCCGGCCGGTGCCCGCGCCCACAAGGAATACCGTACCCGTTATGGCCCGGCCCAAGCACCGCACGCAGCCACGTACCGCCACGGGCGGGGCACCGTACTGTCACCGACGGGGCGGCCGGGCCGGCACGCAACGCTGCAGGTCACGGCGCAGGTAACGGTGCAGGTAACGATTGGGGGTGCTCCTGCTGACAAGCAATCCGGCCTATGTTAGCTTGAAGCCATAATCGGGATTCACCATTTGGATGCCGACGAATATGTAGGAGGAGTAATGGGCTTTCTTGGCTGGATCATTCTCGGACTCATAGTAGGTGCAATCGTAAAGGCCCTCATGCCTGGCAGGGTCGGCGGCGGCTGGGTCACCAGCCTCGTGCTCGGCGTAGTCGGGGCAGTGGTCGGCGGCTGGATCGGCGACCTGCTGTTCGGCGGCGGCAAGATGGAATTCTGGAATCTCGGTTCCTGGCTCCTGGCCATCGTCGGCGGCCTGGTGGTAGCCCTTGTCTACGGCGCCATCACAGGACGGAACAAGACCA
>NZ_MQTS01000165.1:6981-49056 GCF_020532825.1 Arthrobacter sp. SO3 | reverse complement strand
ACCTTCAGGTGGACCCCCGCCGTATTTTCTTGCCCTGGTGCCGGGACCCGCTGCGGCCCGGGTGGGAAGCTAGCTGGGCGGGTTTCCGCGGTCCTGCTGTGAGCGCGCGCTGGCGTACAGGCAGACCGTCGCCGCGGTCCCGAGGTTGAGGCTCTCGGCGGCGCCATAGACCGGCACGGCCACCCGGTGGTCGGCCAGGGCCAGTTCTTCCTTGGACAGTCCCTGGGCCTCGTTGCCGAAGAGCCACGCCGTCGGGTTCTCCAGCGCGTACTCGGAGTCCCCGGCCGCGGCTCCCAGCCGGCGGGCCGCGTTCTGGTCCTGCAGCCGGTCCAGGTCCAGCTGGCCCTGGCCGTCCGCCGCGAGGACACCAATGCCGCGTTCCTTGCAGCGGGCCACCAGCTCCCCGACATCAGCGCCGAGCACCACCGGCAGGTGGAAGAGGGATCCCGCCGTCGAGCGCACGGCCTTGGGGTTGTAGATGTCGACGCTGGATGCGGTCAGGATGACGGCGTCCGCGCCGGCCGCGTCGGCTGCCCGCAGAACCGTACCGGCGTTGCCCGGATCACGGACCTCACACAACACGGCAACCAGCCGCGGGCCGGCGTCGAGCACCTGATCAAGGCTCACATCAAGAAAACCGCAGACCGCGAGAATGCCCTGCGGGGTCACGGTGTCCGCCATCGCGGCCAGCACTTCGTCGGTGGCAAGGTACGCGGTGGTGCCCTCCGCGAGTGTTTCCAGGTCGGGGTGCCGGTCGAGGCAGGCCTCGCTTGCGTAGACCTCATAGACGACGCCGGGCTCCCCCGCGGCAATCCTTTTCTGGTGCAGGACCAGGGCCTCCCGGACAGCCTGTGGGCCCTCCGCCAGGAACTCGCTGCGCTTTAAACGGGCCGGGCGCCCAGCAAGTTGTGCCACCTTCCTCACCCGATCAGCTCGAGGATTGGAAAGTGGAAAATCTTGCGGGCGCCCGGTTTCGTTCATACAAGAACCTTAGTAGCTTTTGCAGCCGGTTCTTGAACGACGCAGTCCGTGGACTGCTTCAGGTACTACTCGGCAGCCTCAGCAGCGGCAGGCTTCTTGGCAGCCGGCTTCTTCGCGGCGGCCTTCTTGGCAGCCGGCTTCTTCTCGGCCGGTGCAGCCTCAGCCTGGACGGCCGGAGCGGACGTGTCGGCGGGCAGGGCATCCTTGGCGATCTGGACCAGCGCGGCGAAGGCGTTGGCGTCGGAAACGGCAAGCTCGGCCAGCATCCGGCGGTCAACCTCGACCTCAGCGGCCTTGAGGCCCTGGATCAGACGGTTGTAAGTCAGGCCGTTGGCGCGGGATGCAGCGTTGATGCGCTGGATCCACAGGCGGCGGAAGTCGCCCTTCTTCTTCTTGCGGTCACCGTAGCTGTACACAAACGAGTGCAGCAGCTGCTCTTTGGCCTTGCGGTACAGGCGTGAACGCTGTCCACGGTAGCCCTTTGCGCGTTCAAGGATAACCCGGCGCTTCTTGTGGGCGTTGACCGCCCTCTTCACACGTGCCACGTGCGTACTCCTTAGAATTACTGATCCCAAGCATCTACTGCCGGAACAACCGGCTGGCCTGAGAAGCCTTATTGGTAGTTGACTGCTGCCAGGTGGCAACAATCAGAGAACTTGGAACTTAGATGCCGAGCATCTTCCGGATGACCTTGGCGTCGCCCTTGAAGACGATCTTGTCGCCGGCGAGGCGGCGGGTCAGCCTGGAGGACTTGTGCTCGAGGTAGTGGCGGCGGTTGGCCTGCTGGCGGCGCAGCTTGCCGCTGCCGGTCAGCTTGAAGCGCTTCTTAGCACCACTGTGGGTCTTCATCTTCGGCATGGGAACCGATCTCCTTACGTATCCGCAGACAGGGTCTGCAGTCTTTCGTGCAGCCGCCCCTGCGGGCGGCGTGCTGGTTTCTTGCTGCCGGACATTGCTGTCCGGCAGCCCTGAGCTAGTTGGTCTTCTTGGTGCCCGGCTTGGCGGCGGCCTTCGGCGCAGCCGGCCGTGCGGCAGGCTTCGGCGCCGCGGGACGCGGGACCGGCTTCGGGGCAGCAACCGGCTTCGGTGCTGCCGCCGGAGCGGCCGTCTCGGTCTCGGGAACCTTGGCGGTTTCCGGAGCCTTGGCGGCGGCCTTAGGCGCGGCGGGCGCCTTGGCTGCTGCCGGCCTGGCGGCGGCCTTCGGAGCTTCAGCCGTCGGTGCCTCGCGCTTCGGGGCGGCCTTGGGAGCCTTGGGGGCCTCCTGCTTCGGCGCTTCCTGGACGGGAGTCTTCGCAGCCGGTGCTTCCGCGGCCTTGGCCTCGGCGGCCGGGGCCTCCGCAACCACGGTTTCTTCGGCTGCAGCCGTCTCGGCCGGAGCCTCGACAGCCGCAGCTGCCTCCGCCGCGGGGGCTTCCGTTGCGGTTACCTCAGCCTCGGGTGCCTCAGTCCGGACCTGGTAGCCCTCCGGCAGCAGGTCGGCAAGCGACTGCGTCAGGGGTGCTTCGGGGCCGGACGTGTCAACACGGCCACCGCCCGTGGCCTTGGCTTCATTCTCGGCCTTGGCTTCCGCACGCTGCGATGCGCGGCGGGCCTCAGCCTTGGCTTCTGCCTTGTTCTTCAGGGGACCGACCACCATGACCATGTTGCGGCCATCGATGCGCGGGCTGGATTCCACCACGCCAACTTCGGAGACGTCGTCGGCGAAGCGCTGGAGCAGGCGGATGCCCATCTCAGGGCGCTGCTGCTCACGGCCGCGGAACTGGATCATGGCCTTGACCTTGTCACCGGCGCCGAGGAAGCGGAGCGCGTGGCCGCGCTTCGTCTCGTAGTCGTGGGTGTCGATCTTCAGGCGGAAGCGGATTTCCTTCAGAACCGTGTTGGTCTGGTTCTTCCGGGCTTCACGTGCCTTGACGGCGGCTTCGTACTTGTACTTGCCGAAGTCCATCAGCTTGCACACCGGAGGCTTGGCCTGCGGTGCAACTTCAACGAGATCAAGATCGGACTCGGCAGCCAAACGCAGGGCATCCTCAATACGGACAACGCCTACTTGCTCGCCTGCAGGGCCGACCAGCCGCACCTCGGGGACGCGGATACGCTCATTGATTCTTGGCTCGCTAATGTTAAAGCTCCTGTGTTCGTGAGGGGGTATTCCACCGGCAAAAAGAGAAGGCCCCCAATTGCCGGAGCAATCGAAGGCCTCGAAGATCGGAACTGCCTGCCTCAGGTGAGGCGGCATGCATCCCGCCGGGCTGACGCCCGGGAAGAATGCCCGACCAGGTACCCGGCAACCTTGCTTCTTGCGAAGCTTCCCGAAGGAGAGCGGCTGACGCGGGTGGGAGAGAACTCCGCTTGCAAACTGAAGTCGATTCTACAGAAGAAATCCCGTCCGGCGCACCTGCATGACGGGCATGCTGGTTGCGGACGGGCTCCGGGAGCAAACCGCCGCAGGGCAACTGCGGTGACATAACTCCCAGGACAACAACTGTGAAATAACGACTATCAGTCGGTCTGTGACAAGCTTACCAGCATGAGCACTTCAGATAGCAATTCACACGTTTACGAGCCAGCCAGCGCCCAGGGCGACGTCTCACAGCAGATCCGCGACATCTCCGAGGTGCCCGCGATCGAGGTCATCACCACCGCAGCCGTGCACCTCATGAGTGCCGCCGCCGTGAAGCTTGGCCTCGCCGCCGAAGAGAACGCCGAAGAACTCAAAGACCTCGACGAGGCCCGCAAGCTGATCACCGCCCTCGCCGGCCTGGTCACCGCTGCAGCGCCCGAGATCGGTTCCCAGCACGCCGGACCGTTGCGCGACGGACTGCGGTCCCTGCAGCTTGCCTTCCGCGAGGAATCCATCATTCCGGACGCGCCGGGCAAGGGCCCGGGCGAGAAGTACACCGGCCCGGTCAACTAGGCACCACCAGCAATCCAGCCACAACGCAGACGGCGGGCGGACCCATTCGGTCCGCCCGCCGTCTGCGTTAACGCCTTTGACGCGCGCGTGCCGGCGTAAGCTGCGCGCGTGCCGCCGGTGTAAGCAGCGCGCGTGCCGGCGGCGGCGCAACGGCGCCGCCCCTCAGACTTCACCTCCGCTCAGGCGGCGGCGAGCCGGCGCCGGCGCTGGTGCTGCAGCACAAGTCCCAGAAGGCACAGCAGCACACCGCCGACCCCCACGGCCACGAAGCCCGACGACGGGCCGATGCCATCGATGAAGACTCCGGCGAGCGGTGCGCCGAGGGCGACGCCGCCGGTGAGGGCCGAGCCGTACCAGCCCATGGCCTCACCACGGCGGCGCTCCTCGACAAGTTCGGCGACCCGCTCCGAGGCTGCCGACAGCACCGGCGCGCACAACAGGCCCGGCAGGAGCGAGAGCAGGCTGAGCGTCCAGGTGTCCTGCGCGAAGGCCATCGGAATCGTCAGCGCCGACATGCCAAGCAGCAGCAGGACGGGCGAGATTGGCCGGTGCATGGCGCCGTAGATCAGTCCGCCGACCACCGAGGCCGCACACCAGAAGAGGAACACCAGCCCGATCTCGGCCTGGTGGCCGCCGGTTTCGAGCGCGGCAACGATTCCGACGTCGGTTCCGCTGAGCACCATGCCCGCGCCGGCTGCGACGGCGAAGACGGCGGCCACGGCGGCGGTGAACCAGGCGAAGTTGTGAATGACCTTGTGCCGCAGGCCGGCTCGTTCCTGGCGCCGTTCCCCGGCAGCGGCGAGCGGGGCGAACTCGGCGGCGGCCTCGTTGAGGTGGGCCGGCGCAGCAGCGACGACGGCAACTTCGGCAGCTTCCCGCTGGCTTGAGTCGAACACAACATCGGACTCGGCATCGGACGCAAGGCCAGGCTCGGCGCTGCGGGTCGGCGGGTTGAACCACATCAGGGCGAGCCCGGACACAGAGGTGGCAATGCCGACGATGGTCAGCCCCAGGATTGAGAACCCGGCGGTGGCAACAAGCGCGCCGGCGGCGGGGCCGATCATAAAGACCAGTTCGGTGGAGATGGCGTCGAGGGCAAAGGCGGTGCGGCGCTGCTCCCCCGTGGCGAGGACGCCGAGGGACTGGCGCACCACGCTGAAGATCGGCAGCGTCAGCAGCCCGCCGACGAAGACGAGCGGCAGCAGCACCTCGTAGGACACATGCGGCACCACCGACCAGATAACAGTCTCTGAAATGACTGAGGGTATGAGGGCACGACGGAGGCCCACGGTATCGACGCGCCGGCCGCGCCAGGGCGCCCCGACGGCAATGCCGATAGTCATCACGGCAGCCGCGGCCCCGGCAGCCGCGTACCCCTGGCCGAGGGCCAGGACGATGTGCAGGGTCAGCAGGACCCCGGCCGCGGAGTGCGGTATGCGGGCAACCATGCCCACCAGCAGGAGCCGCCTGATCGGCCGCACGGCCAGCAGCTCCCGGTAAAGCGCGAAGTTCACGGACTACATCCTTTTTGATCCTGCCACCGGCAGCACCAGGATCTCCCCCGCTGGCCGTCAGCTACGGTGCTGCGCGCTGCAATTTGACCTCGATCGAGTCAACGCGCTCAGCAAAAACTTCATTCCGTGCCCAGGCATCGTTGAGCCCGGACACCAGGGACTGGACGCCGGCGGCGTCGAGTCCGTCTTCAAGGTAGAGCAGCACCCGGAGTTCCGGGCCGGAACCTCCACCCGGGAACTGCCGTCCATCGGCCGTAACCGAGGCAACGCCACCGCCTGGATGAATTTCAACACGCCGGACGGCGGGAAAGCCAGCCGCGGCCTCACCGAGGCTGCGGGCGAGCTCGGGATCAGCGTACGACGGCGTCCAGTCCCGCTGCTGCGCGAGGGCCCAAACCGCGGGCCGGCGCACTACGAAGGTGACCGTGGAGCCCGGGTCGAGCACGAGCAGTTCCGCGCCCTCAGCGACCGCGGAGAGTGCCGCGCGGGCAGCATAGACGGCCACCGGGCGGGCCTCCGGGTGCCAGGCCGCCAGCGACGCGGCGGAGGTAAAGACGGGCATCGCCGTCCGGCCGTCCGGGGCCTTCAGGGTCACGAGGGCCATATCGGCCTGTTTGTCGGCGTGCAGGCCGCTGGCTCCTTCGCCTTCTTCGGCGAGCGTGGCCAGGATCGGCACAAAGACCCGCGCCGTGGCCAGCGAGGCCACCACCGCGGCTTCGTCGCCGTTGCCGGCTGCGAGGGCCGCCAGCGCGGAGAGGTATCCGGCGTCGGCCGTGCCGTCGTCGTCCTCGAAATTGTGGATACTGGCGTCGTCGCCGCTGAGGCTGCGCCCGGCCCAGGGCCGGCCGGCCGAGTCGGCCGCCCCGCCCGCGCCGGCGAGGGCCGCAGCGATGTGGCCGGGCAGGTGGCGTGCGGGGGCCGGGCCGTCAGCGGCGCCGTGACCGGCTGGCTGGTGCTCCATACTGCGGGCCTGCTAGCGGCGGCCGGCGGCGTCGAGGGCCTCGGGCATCGTGAAGTTGCCGTTGTAGAGGGCTTTGCCGACGATGGCTCCCTCGACGCCGAGCGGCACGAGGGAGCGCAGGACCCGGAGGTCGTCCAGGCTGGAAATCCCGCCGGAGGCGACCACGGGCTTGCCGGTCTTTTCCACCATCTGGCGCAGCAGTTCCACGTTGGGTCCCTGGAGCGTGCCGTCCTTGGTGACGTCGGTGACGACGTAGCGGGCGCAGCCGGCCTCTTCGAGGCGTCCGAGGACGTCCCACAGGTCACCGCCCTCCTTGGTCCAGCCGCGTCCGGCGAGCGTCGTGCCGCGGACGTCGAGCCCGACCGCGATTTTGTCGCCGAAGCGCCCGATCACCCGGGCGGTCCACTCCGGGTTCTCCAGTGCCGCGGTGCCCAGGTTGACTCGGGCGACGCCGAGGGCCAGGGCGTTCTCGAGCGACTCGTCGTCGCGCAGGCCGCCGGAGAGCTCCACCTTGATGTCGAGGCGGCCGACCACCTCGCGGAGCAGTTCAGCGTTGGAGCCCCGGCCGAAGGCTGCGTCGAGGTCGACGAGGTGCACCCATTCCGCCCCCTGCTGCTGCCAGTTGAGGGCGGCTTCCAGGGGTGTGCCGTAGCTCGTTTCGCTGCCGGCTTCGCCCTGGACAAGACGGACGGCCTGGCCGTTGACGACGTCGACGGCGGGCAGCAGTTCCAGCACGGGCAACGGGGTTTCGGTGGTCATAGTGGATCCTCAGCTCTTCAGGGACGGGAGGGGGTTGGGGGCGCAGTGGCGCGTCAGGCGGCCGGCAGCGTCAGGAGGTAAGCGGCGAGCAGCGCCATACCGGCCAGGACATAGAACACGATCTGGACCCAGCGGGGGCTTTTCTGCTGGCGGAATGAGAGCCCTCCGCCGACCAGCAGGCCGGCGAGCCCCATCAGCACTACGGACCACACCATCTAGGCGGTCCCGGCTTCCGGGGTCCGGGCTTCCGGGGTCCGGGCTTCCGTGGTCCGGGCTTCCGGGGTCCGGGCTTCCGTGGTCCGGGAGCCGCCGCGCAGGCTTTCCACCCAGTTACGGAGCAGGCGGGCCCCGGCGTCGCCTGACTTCTCGGGGTGGAACTGCGTGGCGCACAACGGACCGTTTTCAACGGCCGCGATGAAGGGGGCACCGTGCTCGGACCAGGTAACGAGTGGCGCCGCCATCCGCGGCTGGATCACGTCAAAGTCCCAGTGCTGGACGCCGTAGGAGTGGACGAAGTAGAAGCGCTCGTCCTCGACCCCGGCGAAGAGCCGGGAGCCCTCCGGCACGGTCACGGTGTTCCAGCCCATGTGCGGTACGACGTCGGCGGGGAGGAGTTCGACCTTGCCGGGCCACTCCCCCATGCCTTCGGCTTCGGTTCCATGCTCAACGCCGGCCTCGAACAGGACCTGGAGGCCCACGCAGATGGCGAGAACGGGACGGCCGCCGGCGACGCGGCGGCCGATCATGCGGATGGCGTCAACGGCTTTGAGTTCGCGCATCACCGTTTCGAACGCCCCGACGCCGGGGACCACGAGGCCATCGGCGTTAAGCACGTCCTCCGGCTTGGAGCTGAGGATCACCTCGGCACCGGCACGTTCGAGGGCGCGGACGGCGGAACGGACGTTGCCGGAACCGTAGTCGAGGACCGTAACGGTGGGCTTGCCCGCGGGCGACGCCGGCTTCCTGCCGGCGTCGGGGTTGATAATCGCGCCGTCCTTGAGCACCTTGCCGGTCACAGGGCACCCTTGGTGGAGGGGATGCCCGTGACCCGGGGGTCCGGTTCGACGGCGGCGCGCAGGGCGCGCGCGAACGCCTTGAACTGGGCCTCGACGATGTGATGCGGATCCCTGCCGGCGGTGACGTTCATGTGCAGGCAGATTCCGGCGTGCAGGGTGATCGCTTCGAAGACGTGGCGGGTCAGGGAACCGGTGAAGTGTCCGCCGATCAGGTGGTACTCCTGGCCTGCAGGCTCTCCGCCGTGGACAAGGTAGGGC
The DNA here is from genome assembly GCF_020532825.1 of Arthrobacter sp. SO3. Taxonomy (GTDB): domain Bacteria; phylum Actinomycetota; class Actinomycetes; order Actinomycetales; family Micrococcaceae; genus Arthrobacter. The sequence goes on along the minus strand of NZ_MQTS01000165.1, from coordinate 40,653 downwards.
CGGCCGGAGACGTCGACGACGGCGTGCGCGAGGGCCTCGTCGAGGGGAACCGTGGCCTCACCGAAGCGGCGGATCCCGGCCTTGTTCCCGAGCGCGGTGCGCAGGACCTCACCAAAGGTGATGGCAACGTCCTCGACCGTGTGGTGCACGTCAATGTGCGTATCGCCGGTGGCCTTGACCGTCATATCGATCAGGGAGTGCTTGCTCAGCGCCGTCAGCATGTGGTCATAGAACGGGACCGAGGTGCTGATGTCCGAGACGCCGGTGCCGTCCAGGTTGATTTCGACCAGCACGGATGACTCGCTGGTGGTCCGTTCCATGCGTGCGGTCCGGCCCTCGGCAGCGGCTGATCCGGTGTTGCTCATGTGGGTGTCCTTTTGGATGACGACGGTGCCCGGCGTTCAGGCAGGGTGGATGACCTGGGTTAAGTCTAGGCGGGCTGCACTGCGCGGCCGGCCAGGATCCGTTCGAGGGCTTCGAGGAAGGCTGTGGTTTCGGTCTCAGTCCCGGCCGTCACGCGCAGGTGCCCCGGTATGCCGACGTCCCGGATGAGCACGCCGGCATCGAGCAGGCCCTGCCAGATCTCGTGCGGGTTGTCGAGGCCGCCGAAGAAGACGTAGTTCGAGTCGGAGGCTGCCGGCTGGAGTCCCATCCGCTGCAGTTCGGACACGATCCTGTCCCGCTGGTGTTTGATGTCCTCGACGTCAGCCATCAGTGCTACCCGGTGGTGCAGGGCCGCCAGGGCTGTCGCTTGGGTGATCGCCGAGAGGTGGTACGGCAGCCGGACCAGGCGCAGCGCGTCCGTCACCTCGGGCGCTGCCGCCATGTAGCCGATGCGTGCTCCGGCCAGGGCGAAGGCCTTGCTCATGGTCCGCGAGACGATCAGCCGTTCCCGGCCGGGCAGCAGGGTGAGCGCGCTGGGTGTGCCGTCATGGGCGAACTCGTGGTACGCCTCGTCGACGATCACGATGCTCTGGCTGGCTTCCCCGGCCGCATAGACGGCATCCACGACGTCCAGGCCAAGCCCGGTTCCGGTGGGGTTGTTCGGGGAGCAGAGGAAGACGATGTTCGGCTGGAGTTCGCGGACCTGGCGGGCGGCGGACTCGGCGCTCAGGCCGTAGTCGTCGGTGCGGACGCCGGCGAGGTACCCGGTGTCCGTGCCGGCAGCAAGCAGCGGGTACATGGAGTACGTGGGAGGGAAGCCCAGGGCGGTCCGGCCGGGCCCGCCGAAAGCCTGGAGGATCTGCTGGAGAACCTCGTTGGAGCCGTTCGCGGCCCAGATGTTCTCTGCACCCAGCCCGTGTCCGAGGTATTCCGCCAGGGCCCCGCGCAGCTCCGTGAATTCCCGGTCCGGATAGCGGTTCAGGCCGGCCGCGGCGACCGTGACGGCCTCAGTGATGGCGGCGCGCACGTCGGCGGGGACACCATGGGTGTTCTCGTTGACGTTGAGCAGGATGGGAACGTCCAGCTGCGGGGCGCCGTACGGCGTCAGGCCGCGCAGATTCGTCCGGAGGGGAAGTCGGTTCAGGCGCTCTAACTGGTCAGTCACCTCACTAGTTTAAGTGAGATCGCCGCGGGCCCTGAAACTGTGACGGTTGGACTGCCTTACTTGGACGGGATGAAGAGTGCCTGGCCAGGCACTACCCGGGCGGCTTCCAGGTTGTTCAGCTGGATGATATCGGCGACGACGTCGCGGGGATCCCGCTCCGGTGCCACGGTTGCGGCGATCGCCCAGAGGGATTCACCGGGCTGCACCGTAACGCTGACGGTGGGGGTCAGCGACAGTCCGGCGGCGGACTCGGCAGCCTTGGCGGGTGCATTGAAGAAGCCGCTGAACGAGAGAATGAGTGCCGCCAGCAGGATCAGCGGCACCCCGATGAAGACGAAGCGTCCCCGCCGGGTGAGCCTGAGCGGCGCAGCCTTGGCCGGCTGTGCCTGAGGTCCGTTGACTGCCGGGCTGTGCCCGCCGGAGGCGGTACCGCCGTCGGGCCGGCCGTAGTTGCCGAATGCGTCGCGGCCGAAAGTGTCGTGAAACGCGCTTGATGCTGACATGAACTGAGCCCTCCTGGACCATACTGTGCCGCCCGGCGTACTCCACATACGCGCCGCCAACCGGCCTAACCTTCGAACAAAGAACCGAACGCCGTGCTGTGCCCGAGTGGTATTCGACTAGAACACATATTCGAACCTTGCCTGTTCAGTTTTAGCACCTATTGACGAACATTGTCGAGACTCGCTAGAACAAATGTTTGAAAATGCTGTGTGGCTGGCCTACGTTTGAGTCAAAGAACAACCACTTCTGCAGTTGATCAGCAGGGTCTGACATTTCAGGCCGGAAGTTCCCGGCAGCTGCAGCCACGGCGGCCGGGCGGAACGGAAAGGCGTTGGCGAACATGGCAGCACAAGCCACTGGCGGCAGGGCCACGCAGCGGAGCCCGCAGGCAGCCCGGCCACCCAAGAGCCTCACGGTCCGGCAGAAGAAGATTCTGGAAACGATCCAGCGCTCCGTGACGGACAACGGCTACCCGCCGTCCATGCGCGAGATCGGCGACACGGTCGGACTGGCCAGCCTCTCCAGCGTCACCCATCAGCTCTCCCAGCTCGAAAAACTCGGCTATCTGCGGCGTGACCCCAAGCGCCCGCGCGCCATGGAGGTGCTGATGCCGTTGACCCTCGATGAGGGAACCACCAAGATTTCCGGGGTGGAGAAGTCCAGCGGCCTGCGCACAATCGGCGGGCTGTCCGTGTCGGATCTGGCCAGTGCCACCGATACGGCCATGGTTCCGCTCGTGGGCCGCATCGCCGCCGGCGGCCCGATCCTCGCCGACCAGGTCGTTGAGGACGTTATGCCCCTGCCCCGCCAGCTGGTGGGCCACGGCGAGCTCTTTATGCTCAGGGTTGCCGGGGATTCGATGATCGACGCCGCCATTTGTGACGGTGACTGGGTGGTTGTCCGCCGGCAGGGCGATGCCCTCAACGGCGACATTGTCGCCGCGCTGCTGGACGACGAGGCAACAGTCAAGACGTTCCGCCAGCGCGACGGGCACACCTGGCTGCTGCCGCAGAACACCCAGTACGAGCCCATCCTCGGCGACCACGCCGTCATCATGGGCAAGGTCGTCTCGGTGTTGCGCTCCCTGTAGGGGTAATGGGGAGCAGCCCCCCCACGAAGCTGTGCGAAAGGGCCCCGCCGGCATCGGACGGGGCCCTTTTGTGTTGCTCTCAGCGTGCCGCGACGGCACGGCCTGTTGTGCGGGTTTCCTGCCGGCTGCGGGGTTATGGGGCGGGCTGCCCGGATTCCTTGGAGAGACGGGCCAGGGCCGCCAGAGCGATCGGGGGGTCGGTGGTGGGCCAGAACGGCGGCAGGGCGGCGCGGAGGAATCCCCCGTAGCGCTCGGTGGACAGCCGCGAGTCCAGTACTGCAACCACCCCCCGGTCCGTCGTGGTGCGGATCAGGCGGCCGGCACCCTGGGCCAGCCGGATGGCGGCGTGGGTCGCGGAAACACTCATAAAGCCGTTGCCGCCGGCCTGGGCCACCGCCCGGGACCGGGCCGTCATGAGGGGATCGTCGGGCCTCGGGAACGGTATCCGGTCGATCACGACGAGGCGGCACGAGATCCCCGGCACGTCGACGCCCTGCCACAGGGACATGGTGCCGAACAGGCAGGTGTCCGGTTCGTCGGCGAACTGTTTCACGAGCGCGGTCATGGTCGAATCCCCCTGGCAGAGGATGCTCATGTCCAGCCGGGGCCGCATGGCCTCGGCGGCCTCCTCGGCGGCGCGCCGGGAGGAAAACAGGCACAGGGCTCCGCCGCCGGAGGCCCGGATTAGCTTCTCCAGCTCGTCGAGGGCTTCCGGGGACGTGCCGCGGCCGGGCTTGGGCAGGTGCTTGGCAACATACAGGATGCCCTGCTTGGGGTATTCGAAGGGGGAGCCGACGTCGACCCCGGTCCAGCTGGGGGCGCCGGGCCCGACCAGGCCAAGGCCGCCGGCGGCCGGTTCGAAGGCCGAGCCGATCGCCAGCGTCGCCGAGGTCAGGATGACGGTGTGGTCAGCGAACAGGCCCTCGCGGAGCCGTCCGGCGACGCTGAGCGGGGCGATGTTGATCAGGGCCGGGGCGGACTCGTCGGGCTGGGAGTAGCTGTGCTGGGGGTCGAAGGTGCTGTTGCGGGAGAACCAGACCACTTCCCGGTTTTCCCGGGCGGCAAGCAGCCGTTCGCAGAGTTCCAGGATCACCATCAGGCGGGAGCGCGCGAGCTGGCGGCCGCCGTCGGCCGTGTTGGCGCTGTCCCCCTTGGAGTCGGAGAGCGCAGCGCGGCAGGCGTCCCGCAGCTGGTCGACGCAGTCCAGTTGTTCGCTGTTGAGTCCGTTGGGCATGAGTCCGCTGGGGACCCCTTCAATGGCAAGTTCGAGGTTGGACGCGGCGTTGTTCAGGGCGTCCACGGTGATGCCGGTGTTTTTCCGGGCCCCGGACGCGGCCACATGGATCATCGCGACGGAGAGCTGGCCGGACACGGCGCCGGTCACGCGGTCCTGCAGCTCGTGGGCTTCATCGACCACCACGACGTCGTATTCCGGCAGCACGGCAAGGCCCTCGAAGGCGCTGACGGCCAGCATGGCGTGATTGGTGACGACGACGTCGGCGTCCGCGGCATTCTGCCGGGCCAGTTCGCTGAAGCATTCGGCCGCCAGCGGGCATTTCTGCGCGCCGAGGCACTCCATGGAGGTGACCGAGACCTGCCGCCAGGCACGGTCCGTCACCCCGGGCAGGAGTTCGTCCCGGTCCCCCGTCACGGTGTCCTCGGCCCATTCGCGCAGCCGGACGACTTCCTTGCCGAGCTGGGACGACGGGCCGCCCATCGCCGCGGCGAAATGCGGCACGGAGGTGTCCTCCCCGAGCGAGAAGAGCTGCCCCTCCGAGGGTTCTTCCGACGGGAAGCCGCCCTCGAGCTTGTGGCGGCAGACGTAGTTGGAGCGGCCCTTGACGAGGGCAATCTTGACGGGCCGTTCCAGCGCCGGGGTGATGGTTTTCAGCAGCCGGGGCAGGTCCCGGCCGACGATCTGGGTCTGCAGGGCCAGGGTGGCGGTGGAGACCAGGGTGGGCTTGTCGCTGACGAGCGAATGGGCGATCAGCGGGATCAGGTACGCAAGGGATTTGCCGGTTCCTGTTCCGGCCTGGACCAGCAGGTGGTCGCCGCTGTCGATCGCGTGCGCCACCTGCCGGGCCATTTCGTGCTGGCCGTCGCGGCTCTGGCCGCCCATGCCGGACACGGCACGGTCGAGGAGTTCGATGACGAACTCCTCGCCGGTCCGGCCGCCTTTTCCCGGGGGGCGTTTCCCGGCGTCCGGGTCGTCCCCGGCCGGGCTGGTCGCCTCCGTCCCGGTTACCGCTGCCTCAGTCATTTCTGATGAACGAATCCAGTTCAGCGGCGAATCCCTCGCGCACCATCACGACGGCACGGGTGCCCGCTTCCTCGTGGTCGAGACTGAGGATCTCGGCGTCGGTCTCGTGCAGCTTGCTGAGCAGGTCCCCGCGGTTGTACGGGATCATCAGTTCCAGCTTCACGCTGGGCCGCGGGATACCCTCGCTGATGGCCTTGAGCAGTTCCGGGATGCCTTCCCCGGTGCGGGCCGACACCACCACGTGGCGCGGTTCGCGCTGCTTGAGCCGTTCGATCACGAAGGGGTCGGCGGCGTCGGCCTTGTTCAGGACGATGATTTCCGGAACCTTGCGTGCGTCGACTTCGCTGAAGACCTTGCGGACGGCGGCTATCTGGCCTTCCGGATCGGGATGGGAGACATCCACGACGTGCAGGATCAGGTCCGCGTCGGCAACCTCTTCCAGGGTGGAGCGGAATGCCTCCACGAGCTGGGTGGGCAGCGAACGGACAAAGCCCACGGTGTCGGCGAGGGTGTAGCCCAGCCCGTCCGAGGTTTCGGCCTTGCGGACGGTCGGGTCCAGGGTGGCGAACAGGGCGTTCTCCACCAGGACGCCGGCGTCGGTCAGCCGGTTCAGCAGCGAGGATTTGCCGGCGTTGGTGTACCCGGCGATCGCTACGGAGGGCACGGCATTACGACGGCGGTTGGCCCGTTTGGTCTCCCGGGCCGGCTTCATTGCGGCGATTTCGCGGCGCAGCTTGGCCATCCGGGTGCGGATGCGGCGGCGGTCCAGTTCGATCTTGGTTTCACCGGGGCCACGCGAACCCATGCCGGCACCGGCACCGCCGACCTGGCCACCGGCCTGGCGGGACATCGAGTCGCCCCAGCCGCGCAGGCGCGGGAGGAGGTACTCGAGCTGGGCCAGTTCCACCTGGGCTTTGCCCTCGCGGCTCTTGGCGTGCTGGGCGAAGATGTCCAGGATCAGGGCCGTGCGGTCGATGACCTTGACCTTAACGATGTCCTCCAGGCTGCGGCGCTGGGACGGGGCCAGCTCGGCGTCGACGACGACGGTGTCCGCCCCGGTGGACATCACGATGTCCTTGAGCTCCTGGGCCTTGCCGGAGCCGAGGAAGGTTCCGGGGTCGGGCTTGGCGCGGCGCTGGACGATCCCGTCGAGGACCTCTGATCCGGCGGTTTCGGCCAGGGCGGCGAGTTCGCGGAGCGAGTTCTCGGCGTCGGCGAGGGTGCCTTCGGTCCAGAGGCCGGCCAGCACAACGCGCTCGAGGCGCAGCTGCCGGTATTCGACTTCGGTGACGTCTTCGAGCTCGGTGGACAGCCCGGCGGTACGCCGCAGGGCGTGACGTTCCTCGAGGTCCTGCTGGTCGCCGTCGTAGTTGCTGTGCTCCTCATCCAGCCGGGAGATCGCCTGCGCCTTGCCGAGTACCGACGAGGGCGCACCGGCGGCCGGGACTGCTTTCCGGGCAGGGGTGTCCTTGGAGAGGATCCGGTCGATGACAGCCTGGATTTCCGCAGGACTCATGTCCTGGGCTGCTGAATCGGGTCCGGTGTTGGGCTGACTGGTCATGGTCTCCTTTAGAGGTTCGGCAGTTTCAGAATAGTGCCGATCGGTGCTGTGTGGGGCGGTATTCGCGCTGGGCTGACGACTATTGGTCAAACCGGGTCTCCTGGGGTGCCTGCGGCAGCGGTGCCGGGGCAAGGTGGGCTCCGCGATGGAGTGGTGAAAATGGGGAGGGAACAGGCGTGGCCTTGAGGAGGAGTGGCTGCCGCTTGGCCGCGCCCCGGGGGCACTGCCCGACTCCAAGTGGATCGGGCGCCAACAAGAGGTCCCTGACGGGATCATCGGGGAGGTTGGCGCACTGAGCGGAAGGTAACTACCTGCGTCGCTGCGGGGACGGGATTTAACCCGTGCCGGCTACCTGAAGTTCAAGAACATGTATTTAAGACTAGCAGACTGTATCGCTGGCTCCGGCCCACCGCCGCGGTTTCGCCTACGGGCCGGGGGCCAACTAATCTGGGCAGTTATGGAGTCTGCACACTATTTCAGCGCCCAGCCTGCCGGGCCGTTCACCCGCAAGCCACTGACCGTGGAGCTTGCCGGTGAGGCCCGGCACCTGCAGACGTCATCGGGCATTTTCAGCCCGGACGGCATCGACAAGGGCACGGCCGTGCTGCTCGCCGAGGCACCCGCCCCGGCGCCGCAGGGGACGCTGCTGGACATCGGCTGCGGCTGGGGTCCAATCGCCCTGACAATGGCCCTGCGGGCACCGCACGCGCAGGTCTACGCCGTGGACGTCAACGAGCGGTGCGTGGCCCTGACGAACGAAAACGCGGCCGCCCTGGCGCTGGGCAATGTCGCGGCCAGCACGCCCGACGCCGTCGACCCCGGGCTCCGCTTCGACACCATCTGGTCCAACCCGCCCATCAGGATCGGCAAGGACGAACTGCATGCCCTGCTGCTCCTGTGGCTGCCGCGGCTTGCGCCGGGCGGTTCCGCGTGGCTGGTGGTGCAGAAGAACCTGGGCTCGGATTCCCTTCAGCGCTGGCTCGCAGCGGAGCTCGACAGCAGCTTCACAGTCACGCGCGAGAGCACCTCGAAGTCGTTCCGCATCCTTCGGGTCAGGAAAGCGTCCCACTAGCGACAATAACGGCGGGGCCGCTGAGCTCGACATGCTCGTGGCCCTCTGCGCCGAGGAAGAACTTCACCCCGACGACGCCGCCCGGGACGTGGACGTTCCAGACGTCCGGGGCTCCCTGGCCGGCCCAGTGGCGGATCGCGACGGCGGCGGCACAGGCGCCGGTGCCGCAGGACTGCGTTTCCCCGACTCCGCGCTCGTGAACGCGCATCGTGATGGTGCCGACGCCGTCATGGACCAACGGCTCGGACGGCACGACGAACTCCACGTTGGTGCCGTGGGCCGGGGTGGGATCCACGTGGGGTGCGGTGAAGAGCTGCGTGGCCTCCAGCTCGGCCAGTTCCGCCAGCGCCACGACCGTGTGCGGATTGCCCATGCTCACGGACAGGGCGGGCCGCGCGACCTCCAGCCCCGCCGCGCTGACCAGCGAATCCATCGCCCGAGCGGTGGCCTCGCCCGGAAAGATGAACTCCCAGGGGCCCATGTCGACGGCGTAGCCGGCGGCGGTGCGGACGATCGTCTTGGCGCCGGCCCGGGTGCCGATGGTCAGCGATTCGCCGGCGGGCAGCTCCACGAGGCCTTCGGTGATCAGGAAGTGCACAAAGACGCGGACGCCGTTGCCGCACATCTCGGACAGTGAGCCGTCGCCGTTGCGGTAGTCCATGAACCATTCGGCGTCCGGGTTCCGGGTGAGCAGCTCCTGGCCTTCGGCGAGCAGCCGGGACGGGACGGCACGGATCAGCCCGTCGCCGCCGATTCCGCGGTGCCGGTCACAGAGTGCGGCGACCTGCTCCGGGGTCACCGCCAGGGTGCCGTGGGGGTCGGCAAGGAGGACGAAGTCGTTGCCCGTGCCGTGGCCTTTGGAAAACTTGAGTCCGCTGAGGGCTGCGGTGTCGCCGGTGGGATTGCGGTCAGCGGCCTCGGCCAGGGTTACGTCCATGCTTCAAGGTTACCGTTCCGGTGCGGTGGGCCTTCGCCGTGTCGGGGGCCGGAGAGCCGGGGCTGCAGAGCGCGGCAGCCTTGGCCACGAGTTCCGGGTCCCGCCAGCCGAGCCAGTGGATGCGGGGGTCGGCGCGGAACCAGGTGAGCTGGCGGCGGGCGAATTGCCGGGTCGCGACGATGGTGTCCTCCGCAGCCTGCGCCGCGTTGGATTCGCCGTCGAGGACCTTGAGGAACTGGGCGTAGCCGAGGGCGCGCGGGGCGGTCCGCCCGAGCCGCAGTCCGGCGGCGTCGAGCTTCCGGACCTCGTCGAGCAGCCCGCTGTCCACCATGGTGTCCACCCGGCGGGCGAGCCGCTCCCGAAGCTGCTCGCGGTCCACCTCAAGCCCGATCTGCACGGCGGGCTGGGCGTACTCGCGGGTGGGCATGAAGGAGCTGAAAGGACGGCCGGTGAGTTCGAACACCTCGAGGGCACGGATGATCCGCCGGGCGTCCCCGAGCCGGCCGGCGGAGACCGGGTCCACAGCTTCCAGCCGCGCCCGCAGCGGCGCCGCTCCGGCGGTTTCCAGTTCCGCCTCAAGCCGGCGCCGGACGGCTGGGTCCGTGCCGGGGAATTCCAGCACGTCCAGGGCGGCGCGGACGTAGAGCCCGGAGCCGCCGGCCAGGATGGCGCGTTTCCCGCGGGCGTGGATGTCGGCGATGAGCGCCCGGGCCCGCTGCTGGAAGTCCGAGACGCTCGCTTCCTCGGTGACGTCCAGGATGTCCAGGAGGTGGTGCGGCACTCCCCTGCGTTCGTCCTCGGTGATTTTGGCCGTGCCGATGTCCATGCCGCGGTAGAACTGCATGGAGTCGGCGTTGATGACCTCGCCGCCGAGCTCAAGCGCCAGCGAGACGGCGAGATCGGACTTGCCGGAGCCGGTCGGCCCGACGACGGCGACCACCGGCGGTGCTGGTGGGACCGCTGCCGGGGTTGCCGGCGCAGCCCCTTCCGCCGGCGCGGCCTGCGCGTCCGCCACAGGCTAGCGGCCGCGGACGGGAAGGGTGGGCATGCCCAGGGATACGCCCGTGGTGCCGGGTGCGGATCCCGGAACAGGTGCACCGCAGGAGTCCGCCTGCGACCTGTCCCAGGCGTCGCCCGCCCGGGAGCGGCGAAGACTGTAGTCGTCCGCCGAGGCCGGGTCGGCGACGAGGTGGAAGGCCGCGGCCTCGGTGATGGTTACAGTGACGAGGTCGCCGGGGCGGGGCGTCTGGGCGCCGGCCGGAACGGAGAAGTGGACCAGTCGCTGGTCGCGGGCCCGGCCGGAGAGGCGGTGGGTTTCCTCCGACTTGCGCCCGGACTGGGCCGTGACCATGACCTCCACGCGCCGGCCGAGCTGGCGGGCGTTCTCCTCGGCGGCGATCCGGTCCTGCAGGGCGGTGAGGCGTTCGAAGCGTTCCTGCACCACGGTCTTGGGGAGCTGGTCCGGGAGTTCAGCGGCAGGCGTGCCGGGCCGCTTGGAGTACTGGAAGGTGAAGGCGGTGGCGAAGCGGGACTTCTCCACGACGTCGAGCGTGGCCTGGAAGTCCTCCTCGGTTTCGCCGGGGAATCCGACGATGATGTCCGTGGAGATCCCGGCGTGCGGGATTTTCTCGCGGACCTTGTCCAGGATGCCCAGGAACTTGGTGGAGCGGTAGGACCGCTTCATGTCCTTGAGGACCTTGTCCGAGCCGGACTGCAGGGGCATGTGCAGCTGCGGCATGACGTTGGGGGTTTCGGCCATGGCGTCGATGACGTCGTCGGTGAAGGCGGCGGGGTGCGGGCTCGTGAAGCGGACGCGTTCCAGGCCGGGGATGTCGCCGCAGGCGCGGAGGAGTTTGGAGAACGCCTGCCGGTCGCCGAATTCAACGCCGTAGGAGTTCACGTTCTGGCCCAGCAGGGTTACTTCGATCGCGCCGTCGTCGACGAGTGCCTGGATCTCGGCCAGGATGTCGCCGGGGCGGCGGTCCTTTTCCTTGCCGCGCAGGGCAGGGACGATGCAGAAGGTGCAGGTGTTGTTGCAGCCGACGGAGATGGACACCCAGCCGGCATAGACCGAGTCCCGCTTGGTGGGCAGGGTGGAAGGGAAGACGTCGAGGGACTCGAGGATTTCGAGTTGCGCCTCGTTGTTGTGGCGGGCGCGTTCGAGCAGGGCCGGCAGGGCGCCGACGTTGTGGGTGCCGAAGACGGCGTCCACCCAGGGTGCCTTCTTCAGGATGGTGTCGCGGTCCTTTTGCGCCAGGCAGCCCCCGACCGCGATCTGCATTCCCGGGTTGGCGGCCTTGACCGGGGCCAGCATGCCGAGGTTGCCGTAGAGCTTGTTGTCGGCGTTTTCCCGCACCGCGCAGGTGTTGAAGACCACGACGTCGGCCAGTTCCCCCGCAGCGGGGACATAGCCGGCAGCTTCGAGCATCCCGGACATGCGCTCTGAATCGTGCACGTTCATCTGGCAGCCGAACGTCCGCACCTGGTAGGTGCGCGGCTGCGGCGCGGCGGCCGGTGACCCGGCGCCGGGTGTCGACAAGGTGTCCGTGGAAGGGGTGGTGCCGGCTGCTGGGGAGGGAATGGTCAAACTCACCTGTTAAGGGTACCGGGTCGCACGGTACCGCGGGTTCCTCAGAATTCCGGTTCGTCCCCGGCGTCGGCACCGGTCACGGCAGCGTCGAGGACTTCGCCGACGATCCGGAAGGCCTGTGCGGGCTGGTACCCCTTGCGGGCGAGCATGGAGGCCAGCCGGCGCGTGGTTTTGTCCCGCTCGGCACGGTCACCGAACCCGGTGGCGCCGCGGAGTTTGCGCCGGACGAGGTCGCGGGCCGCTGTTTCCTCGTCTTCGTCGCTGAGTTGTTCCAGGGCGGAGGCCGCTGTTTCGGCCTCGATGCCCTTCTCGGCGAGTTCGCGCCGGAGGGCGCCCTTGGCGAGTTTGCGGCTCTGCGAACGGGACCGCACCCACATCTCGGCGAAGTCGGCGTCGTCAACGAGTTTCACTTCCTCGAAGCGGTCCAGCACGGCTTCCGCGACGTCGTCCGGGACGTTGCGCTCGGCCAGTTTGCGGGCGAGCTGCAGACGGCTCTTGGGCGAGTTTGTCAGCTGCCGCAGGACAATGGCGCGCGCGACAGCCGCCGGGTCCGCATCGCGGTCCAGGCCGGCGGAAGGATCCGCGCGGCCGGCACCGTCCCCGGGCGGTTCTGCGTCGTCGAAGCCGGGGGCAGGATTCCGCGATGGGAATCCTGCCCCTTGGCGCCGTCGGCCGTTAGAAGCCGTCAACGGCCTTCAGCTTCGGTTCTGCTGCGGTCTCGGCGGGAGCCTTGACCCCGACGCCGAGCTTTTCCTTGATGAGCCGCTCCAGCTCGGCAGCCAGCTCGGGGTTGTCGCGCAGGAAGCGGCGGGAGTTCTCCATGCCCTGGCCCAGCTGGTCACCGTCATAGGTGAACCAGGACCCGGACTTCTTGATGATGCCGTGCTCCACACCCATGTCGATGATGCCGCCCTCGCGGGAGATGCCCTGGCCGTAAATGATGTCGAATTCGGCGATCTTGAAGGGCGGGGCCATCTTGTTTTTGACGATTTTGGCCTTGGTGCGGTTACCGACGGAGTCCGCGCCCTCCTTGAGGGTCTGGATCCGGCGGACGTCGATGCGGATGGAGGCGTAGAACTTCAGGGCCTTGCCGCCGGTGGTGGTTTCCGGGGAGCCGAAGAAGACACCGATCTTCTCGCGCAGCTGGTTGATGAAGATGGCCGTGGTCTTGGTCTGGCTCAGGCGGCCGGTGATCTTACGCAGGGCCTGGCTCATCAGGCGCGCCTGCAGGCCAACGTGGCTGTCGCCCATGTCGCCTTCGATTTCCGCGCGGGGAACGAGGGCGGCAACGGAGTCAATGACAATGACGTCCAGGGAGCCCGAGCCGATCAGCATGTCCATGATTTCCAGGGCCTGCTCGCCGGTGTCCGGCTGGGAGACCAGGAGGGCGTCGGTGTCGACGCCGAGCCTGGCGGCGTATTCCGGATCGAGGGCGTGCTCGGCGTCAATGAAGGCAGCGATGCCGCCCAGGCGCTGGGCACTGGCGACGGCGTGCAGCGCCACCGTGGTCTTACCGGAGGATTCCGGCCCGTAGATTTCCACGACGCGGCCGCGGGGCAGGCCGCCAATTCCCAGGGCAATGTCCAGCGCGATGGATCCGGTCGGAATGACCTCGATGGGCGCGCGGACTTCGTCACCCAGGCGCATGACCGAGCCTTTGCCGAACTGCTTGTCAATCTGGGCAAGCGCTGCGTCGAGCGCCTTCTGGCGATCCGGGGCTGCGGCCATGGTTCACACCTCTAATACTTTCTCGCTGTGGCGGGGCCGTTCCGGCCCTGTGTTTAGTGTTCTTGATCAGGTTGGTGATCAGTTCATTACTGAAGCTACTGGCACCCACCGACAGAGTTGCCTGCCGGCCCCGCATATGTGGAAAACACTCTGAAAAAAGCATAGTCCTACCCGAACAGATATTCGAACAATCGCTGCGGCGTGTCAGCCGCTGCCGCCGGGTGGCGCTGGACCGGCGGCGTTCGGGCCGGGAATTGGCCCCGGGGCGTTCGGGCCCGGAATCGGCGCCGCACGTCTGGGGCCGCGGGTCAGGGCCGGCTGGCCGCGCGCCGGGTCAGCGGGGTTTGACGTCGCGGCCCAGCCGCCGCTCGGGCGGCACATCCTGGACCTCGCACAGCGCCAGCCACACCTGCCGGGGCGGTACCCCGGCATTCAGGGCCTGCTCGGCGGTACGCCCGCCGACTCCCGCGAGGACCAGGGAGCTGCTGAGGACCCGGGAGTAGCCTGCCCCGAATTCGTCGTCCATGAGGCGCCAAAAGTCACTGATTCGCACCCCTAGAGTCTCTCACGGTGCGGGAGGACTCTAGAATGGTTGCCATGAGCAACCCCGCCGAAGCCCCCGGCAGCACCGGCCCTGGCGTCCCCGGCGGCGCGGACGATTCCACCGAGGCGGCACTGACCGCCGTCGAGCACCAGTTGAGCCTGCTCTGGCGGCGTGCCCGTTCCATCTCCCACCACCTGTCCCGGCAGGTTCACCCGGACATGGAACCGGCGGCCTACGGCCTGCTCACGGTGATCCGCAAGCAGGGTGCCATCCGGCTGACCGAACTGGCCTCCAGCATCGGCGTCGGCAAGCCCTCCGTGAGCCGGCAGATCGCTTTCCTGGAGCGACTCGGCCTGGTCGCCAAGGAAGCTGATCCGCTCGACGGACGCGCACAGATGATCCGGCTGACGCCCATGGGCGAGGAGCGGATGCACGAGGTGCAGGACGCGCGGCGCGAGGTGTTCCGCGAACGGCTTGGCGAGTGGCCGCCGGAGGACCTGCAGACCCTGTCCCGCTACATCGCCAAACTCAACGCCACCTACGAGCGGGACGGTTTCCCCCGGGAAGAGCCCCAGTAGCGGGCCTGTTCCTCCGGGCCCCTCCCCCCGGGCCGGTCACGCACAGTGGGCCGGGCGGGCAAACCCAGGGCAGGCAGACAGCGCACACGCAAAAGACCCCGGCACACCGCCGGGGTCTTTTGTCGAGTGGTGGGCGTCGGGGCTAACGCGCCCCGGAAAGAAGGCCCTTGGCCAACTCGTCGTTGAGGTCCGAGTTGAGCTCACGGTCCAGGTCACGGCCGTAGCGCTGTGCAAATTCCTGCGGGACGGTGTCCGGAACGGCAACACCCTCGGCGACGGCGACGCGGTCGCTGACCTCGCGGAGCATGATGGAGAGCGGAACATCGAGGGCCGAGCAGATCGAGGAGAGCAGCTCCGAGGAGGCTTCCTTCTGGCCGCGTTCCACTTCACTCAGGTAGCCCAGGGACACGCGGGCACTGTGCGAGACTTCGCGGAGGGTACGGCCTTGGCGTTGGCGGACATCGCGGAGTACATCACCGATTTCGTGACGAAGTACAACCATCTTGCGCTCCTTCTGTTCGCTCTTAGCCTGATCGGCGAGGCCCACATCCTTCCAGCGGACAACGCCGTTAACGGATACGGGCTGCTTTACCATCTGTATCGCCTTGCTCCCTCTTTATGTCGAGCCCGCCGGTCAAAGCGGACACTGATGATGCTTTCATCCTAGGCGCCTCCCTTATTCGGAAGCGACACAATGTAACAACTATTAGGAATCAAGTTTTGTTCCCGGAAACTTTACGCCCGGTAGCTTGGGGATGCCAGAGCTTCCAGGAGGCGTTCCAGGGCCGCGGCGCAGGCCTGGCCGCGGATCTCCGGGCGGTTGCCCTCGAAGCTGTACCCGAACGACGTCGAGCCTTCCGCGGTGGCGACGCCGATGTAGACGGAGCCGACATCCTTGCCGCCGTGCGGCTCGGGGCCGGCGACGCCGGTCGTGGAGACGCCGATGTCGGCCCCGCAGATCCTGCGGGCACCGTCCGCCATGGCCTCGGCGACCCGGCCGTCGACGGCGCCTACGCTGTCCAGCAGTTCCCGGGGAACTCCCAGCACCTCTGTCTTGACGGTGTTCTGGTAGGACACCACGCCGCCCTGGAGCATCCCGGACGCGCCGGGCGTGTCCGCGATCACGGCGGCGAGCATGCCGGCGGTAAGGGATTCGGCGGTGGCAACGGTCAGGCCGCGGCCGATGGCCCCGGTGACGGCCTCTTCGGCCAGGTGATGCAGGTTGAGCGGGTGGTGGGGATTGGTCATGGCTTGCCCTCCTGGATCTTCCGTTGCTGTGCCCTGATGCCGCTGGCGCGCAGCTTGAGGGCCTCGATGACATATTCGCCGCCGGTCCAGACCGTAATCGCGAGGGCCACCATCATGACCGCAAAGGCCACGATCCCCAGCCACGGCGCGATTGAGGCCAGCGGGAGGATGTACAGGAAGATGGCCACGGTCTGGATGACGGTCTTGAGTTTGCCGCCGCGCGAGGCCGGGATGACGCCGTAGCGGATGACGAAGAAGCGCAGGGCCGTGACGCCCCATTCCCGGGCCAGGATCAGGATGGTGACCCACCAGGGCAGCTCCCCCAGCAGCGAGAGCATCACGAGGGCCGAGCCGATCAGGAGCTTGTCCGCGATCGGGTCAGCGATCTTGCCGAAGTCGGTGATGAGGCCGCGGCTGCGGGCGATGTCGCCGTCGAGCTTGTCGGTGTAGATGGCGACGGCGAAGGTTGCCGCGGCAACCCAGCGCCAGACGCCGTTCTGCGCGACCAGCCCGGGCGCGTCGAGCAGGAGGAACCAGACGAAGAACGGCACCATCACGATCCGCAGCATCGTCAGGATGTTGGGCAGGTTCCAGATTCCGGGGGCGGATCCGGCCTTGTTTGCTTCGGCGCTAGTCACCTTCCTAGGCTACCGTCCGGTGAGCGACCAGGCGTCCTCGGAGCCCCCGTCGTCCTCATCCGGGCCGGAGCCCCCGCCGGCGCCGTCGGCGCCGTCGTAGTACTGGGTGTTCTGGCCGCGCCGGTCCAGGTCCGCGGCGACGAGGTCCTCCGCATAGCCGCCCTGGGCGAGGTTCGCGTTGGCGTTCTCGCTCAGCGCAGCGGTCTGGGAATCGGCGATGGCGGGCACCTCCATGCCCTTCATGGCCGCGAGAACCGTCGCCAGGTCATCGGGTTTGACCAGGACATCGCGGGCCTTGGAGCCCTCGGAGGGGCCCACCACGCCGCGGGATTCGAGCAGGTCCATCAGCCGGCCGGCCTTCGCGAAGCCGACGCGGAGCTTGCGCTGCAGCATCGAGGTGGAGCCGAACTGGGTCGTGACGACGAGCTCGGTCGCCTGCAGCAGGACCTCGAGATCGTCCCCGATGTCGTCGTCGATCTGCTTCTTCGGCGCCTCGGGGGCGACGTCGTCGCGGTACACGGCCTTGAGCTGGCCCTTGACGTGCTCGACCACCTTGTGGATTTCCGATTCGGTGACCCAGGCACCCTGGACACGCATGGCCTTCGACGCGCCCATGGGCAGGAACAGCGCGTCGCCCTGGCCGATCAGCTTCTCTGCGCCCGGCTGGTCCAGGACCACGCGGGAGTCCGTCACCGAGGAGGTCGCGAACGCCATCCGCGACGGCACGTTGGCCTTGATCAGGCCGGTGACCACGTCGACGGAGGGCCGCTGGGTGGCGAGCACGAGGTGGATGCCGGCGGCACGGGCCAGCTGGGTGATGCGGACAATCGAGTCCTCGACGTCGCGGGGGGCGACCATCATCAGGTCGGCGAGTTCGTCGACGATCACCAGCAGGTACGGGTACGGCCGGATGACCCGTTTGGACCCCTCGGGCGGGTGGACCTTGCCCGCGCGGACGGCCTTGTTGAAGTCGTCGATGTGCTTGAAACCGTAGTTGGCGAGGTCGTCGTAGCGGGCGTCCATCTCGCGGACCACCCATTGCAGGGCCTCGGCGGCCTTCTTGGGGTTGGTGATGATCGGGGTGATGAGGTGCGGGACGCCCTCGTAGGCGGTGAGTTCCACCCGTTTGGGGTCCACCATGACCATGCGGACCTCGTCGGGGGTGGCGCGCATCAGGATGGACGTGATCATGGCGTTCACGAACGCCGACTTGCCGGCACCGGTGGCGCCCGCCACGAGCAGGTGGGGCATCTTGGCGAGGTTCGCGACGACGTAGCCGCCCTCGACGTCCTTGCCGACGCCGATCACCATGGGGTGCTCGGTCCGCCGGGCGTTCTGGCTGCGGAGCACGTCGCCGAGGGACACGGTCTCGCGGTCCGTGTTGGGGATCTCGATGCCGATCGCGGACCGGCCCGGGATGGGGCTCAGGATGCGGACGTCCGAGCTGGCGACGGCATAGGAGATGTTCTTGGACAGCGCGGTGACGCGTTCCACCTTGGTGCCCGGGGAGAGCTCGATCTCGTAGCGGGTCACGGTGGGGCCGCGGCTGAACCCGGTGACCTGCGCCTCGACGTTGAACTGGTTCAGGGTTTCGGTCAGCGAGGCGACAATCGCGTCGTTGGCTTCGGTGCGTTCCTTGGGGATGGAGCCCGGGGTCAGGACGTCCGACGGCGGCAGCGTGTACGTCACGTCGCCGGCCAGCGAGAGCTGTTCGGTGCGCTGCGGAATCGGGGTGGGCAGGGGTGCCGGCACGACCGGTTTGGAGGGGACCTTCGCGGCGGCTGCCACGGCAGCGGCGCCGGGTGCGGGCACGGCCGGGTTCAGTGAGCCCGCGGCGATCATGCCCGGGGTGACGAGCGGGATCGCCTCGGTGGCGTTCTCCCCCGCCGCTCCGGCGTCGCCGCCCAGCCCCTGGGCTGCCTTGATCTTCTCGACGGCGATCTCGGCCTGGGTGGGGCGGCGCACCCCCGGTGCGACGGACTTGGAGCCCGTTTTGGCGCCGCCGGCCGATCGGGCGGCTTCGGCTTCCTCATCGGCGATCAGGGCCCGTTCGAAGGCCTCGTCGCCGACGTAGCCTTCGAGTCCGGCCTCCTCGTCGTGGTCCTTGCCGAAGAGGCGGCGGCGTTTCTTCTTCGCCGGGGCCGGGGTGTCGTTTTCGTAGAGGTAGCTGCGGTCGTGGCCGGTGCCGTCAGTGTCGTCGTCCTGCAGGTCGATGCCCATGAGGTGCTCGTAGGCGCCGCGCAGCCGGCCGGGGATGGCACCGAACGGCGTGGCGGTGACGATCAGCAGCGAGGTGAAGGCGAGCAGGCTGTAGACGGCCACCGGGACGGCGGGGTGGATGGCGGCCAGCGGGGCCGCGGCGAGGTAGCCGAGCATGCCGCCGGCGTGGCGCAGTCCGTCGAACCCCTCCGCGACGGTGGGTTCCCCGCCGATGATGTGGGCCAGGCCGGAGCCGGCGAAGGTCATGATCAGGAAGCCGATCCCGATTCGGTTGTTGCCGCGGCCGTCGGCGGGCTGGCGGAACAGCCGGAAGGCGCAGACAAACAGCATCAGCGGCAGCAGCAGCGACATCCAGCCGAAGGTGCCGTTGATGATGGCGTAGACAGTGTCCGGGAACCAGCCCTGGAAGCCCCACCAGGCGAAGGTGGCGACAAAGACCCCGAGTGCGAGGTTGAACAGGGCTGCGCCGTCGCGGCGGTCCCCGGGGGCGAGGTCGCTGACGTCGTAGCCGATCCGCCGGATTCCCGCCCCGACGACGTGGGCAACGCCCAGCCAGGCACCGGCCACAACCCGGACCGGCCAGGGCTGTCTGGGTTCGACGGCGGCCAGCTGGCGGGTGCGCGCGGTGCCCGTTGTTCCGGAGGGCTTGCTGGTTTTGGACGCAGCCGGGCCGGAGCCCCGGGCCGAAGGGCTGCCTGATTTACCGCTGGGGTTTCCTCTAGGCGCGGAGGAAGTACGTGTCGCCATACCCGCTACGGTACCTGACGCCGGGCCGAAAACCGCGGATTTCCGGGCCTCCGCGGGGATCATGTTGCCGGCCGGGCACGCAAAAACGGCCCTCCCGGTCTGCCGCAAGCTGGAGCCTGCGGCGGGCCGGGACGGCCGTTGAGCTGCGGGGCGCTGGCGCCGCCGCCGGGGCTTACGCCTCCAGGACCACCGGGATGATCAGGGGCTTGCGGCGAAGCTTGCGGTTGACCCAGGTGCCGACCACGCGGCGGACAACCTGCTGCAGCTGGTGCGTGGTGTGGTCCGAGCGGTTGAGCACGGCTTCTTCCAGGGCGGCGTTGATCTTCGGGATGATCTCGTCGAACACGGAGTCGTCCTCGGCCACGCCGCGGGCGTGGATCTCGGGGCCGGAGACGACCTTGCCGGTGGCGCGGTGGATGACGGTGATGATGGAGATGAAGCCTTCATCGCCGAGCGTCTGGCGGTCCTTCAGGTCCGCTTCCGTAACTTCGCCAACGCTGGAGCCGTCGACGTAGACGAAACCGACCTCGACCTGGCCGACGATGTCCGCCTGGTGGTCGCGGAGATCGATGACGGTGCCGTTGTCCGCGAGGAGGATGCTTTCCTCGGGGACCCCGGAGTCCAGGGCGATCTTGCCGTTGGCGATCAGGTGGCGGGTCTCGCCGTGCACCGGCATCGCGTTGAGCGGCTCCAGGATGTTGTAGCAGTACAGCAGTTCGCCGGCGGCGGCGTGGCCGGAGACATGCACCTTGGCGTTGCCCTTGTGGATGACGTCGGCGCCGAGCTTGAGCAGGCCGTTGATGATGCGGAACACGGCGTTCTCGTTGCCCGGGATCAGGCTGGAGGCGAGGATGACGGTGTCGCCCTGGCCGACGACGACGCGGTGGTCACCGTTGGCCATGCGGGACAGGGCCGCCATCGGCTCGCCCTGGGAACCGGTGGACATCAGCACCACGCGGTTGTCCGGCAGGTTGTCGATGTTCTTGATGTCGACCAGTATGCCCGGGGGCACGTCGAGGTAGCCGAGCTTCTCGGCGATGGCCATGTTGCGGACCATCGAGCGGCCGACGAAGGCCACCTTGCGGTTGTGGTTGGCGGCGGCGTCGAGGACCTGCTGGACGCGGTGCACGTGCGAGGAGAAGGACGCGACGATCAGGCGCTTGGAGGCCTGGCCGAAGAGCCGGTCCAGGGTGGGGCCGATTTCCTTCTCGGCGGTGGTGAAGCCCGGCACGTCGGCGTTGGTGGAGTCCGACATGAACAGGTCCACGCCTTCTTCGCCCAGCTTGGCGAAGTGGCGGAGGTCGGTGATCCGGCCGTCCAACGGCAGCTGGTCCATCTTGAAGTCGCCGGTGTGCAGCACGGTGCCGCCGGAGGTGCGCAGGAACACGGCCAGGGCGTCCGGGATCGAGTGGTTGACGGCCACGAATTCGCATTCGAACGGGCCGAACTTCTGCACCTGGCCCTCGGTGACGGTCTGGGTGACCGGCTTGATCCGGTGTTCCAGCAGCTTCGCCTCGATGAGGGCCAGCGTCAGCCGGGAGCCGACCAGGGGAATGTCGGCGCGCAGGCGCAGCAGGTACGGGATGGCACCGATGTGGTCCTCGTGGCCGTGGGTCAGGACGACGGCGACGATGTCCTGGAGGCGGTCCTTGATGTAGGAGAAGTCGGGAAGGATCAGGTCGACGCCGGGCTGGGTTTCCTCAGGGAAGAGGACGCCGCAGTCGACGATGAGCAGCTTGCCGTCGATTTCGAAGACGGTCATGTTGCGGCCGATCTCCCCCAGACCACCGAGCGGAACGATCCGCAGGGTGTCCTTGAGCAGTTTCGGCGGCGTGACAAGGCCGGGAAGGGCGGTTTGGGTCATAATGCACTACTTTCCAGGCGGGTACCGGACTGGTCTCTACTCATCAGTTGGAACACCTGATCAGGAAAAGACCATTCCGGCTTCCGCCAAGTCCTCGCGGATGGTTTCGATCTCAGCTTCGTCCGGCTCCACGAGGGGCAAACGGACAACCGAGTTGGGCAGGACTCCCTGCCACTTAAGAACTTGCTTCGCAGCAACAGCACCCTGGATATGGGTCATCACTGCACGGACCAGAGGGTCCAGTTCGAAATGTATGGTGCGGGCGGTGGCGAAGTCGCCCGCAAGTGCGGCATCGATCAGGGCGCGGAACTGCCGCGTCGCGACGTGCGCGGAGACGCTGACGAGCCCGACGGCGCCCGCTGCCATCCACGGCAGGGTCAGTCCGTCGTCGCCGGAGTAGACGTCAAGGTCGGTGTTGGCAAGGACCCGGGTGACGGCGGCAAAATCGGCCTTGGCATCCTTGAGCGCCACAATATTCGGGTGGTCCGCGAGCCGGATCATGGTTTCGGGCAGGATCGGCACGCAGGAACGGCCGGGGATGTCGTAGACCATGACGGGCAGATCGGCGGCGTCGGCGACGGCTTCGATGTGGGCCTGGATGCCGGCCTGGCTCGGCTTGTTGTAGTACGGGGTGACAATCAGCTGGCCGTGCGCTCCGGCTTTCGCGGCGCGCTTGGCCATTTCGATCGAGTGCGAGGTGTGGTTCGTACCGGTTCCGGCGATGACCTTGGCCCGGTCCCCCACGGCCTCCACGATGACCCGGAAAAGCTTTTCCTTCTCGTCGTCTTCCAGGGTGGAGGTCTCCCCCGTGGTACCGGAAATAACGAGGGCATCGTTGCCGTCGTCGACGAGCTTGTTGGCCAGTTCGGCGTTCTGCTGGTAGTCGACCTCACCGTCGGAAGTGAAAGGCGTGACCATGGCGGTCACGAGGGTTCCGAACGTGTAAGAGCGAGTATCAGAGTCAGCCATATGAAAAACGTTACCCTGTCCCCGGCGCGATGTGACAATGGCGGCGACGTGATGAAGATCAAACCCGGCCCGCGGGCCTCACCCGGAAGCCGGCCGGGGGGGTGCGGGAGCCCGGTGATGGAGGCCAGCGCCTTCCCGGACCTAGGGGGCCAGGACGTTGTGCTGCAGGGTCGCGGTCAGCACTTCGGTCCCCGTTCCGGCCGCCTGCCGGATCACGCCTCCGTCCGGCCCCCAGAAACCACTCCCGCCAGCCGAGGCCCCCCGCTCGGTAGTACCGCCGAGGTTGGCCAGCAGGCTGAACATCCGGTTGTCCCTGGCCCGCGCGCCGAGGTGCCCGGCCAGCCGGTTGTCCTCGCCGTCGGCATAAAGGGCCGAGACAGCGTAGATGTCCGCGCCGGCCTCCGCCGCCCCGCGGGCATGGGCCGGGCGGCCGGCGTCCGGGCCGATGGCCAGGGCGACCCTCCAGCCGTCGAGGTCAAGGACGGCCGTCCGGTCTCCGGCGCTGAAGGATTGTTGCTCCGGGCCGTGGAGCCAGACTTTGAAACCGGTTTCCAGCTGACCGCCGGGGTGCAGGGCGAGCGAGGCGAGTCGGGGCGTGCCGTCCGCGTCCTTGAACGGGGCGCCGACAACCGCGGTAATTCCGGTCCGCCGGCAGATTTCGCGCAGGCCGTCCAGCCGGGCGTCCCCGGCGGTCACCCACCGGTCCGGATCCGCCAGTCCGTCCAGCCGGTAACCGGTGAGGGAAAGCTCGGGAAAGACCACCAGCCGGGCACCGTGGTCGTCGGCGTCTTCGATCAGCCGGATATGTTCCGGGACATTGGCGGCGAGCCCGCCGTCGAGGGCCGTGTACTGGATGGCGGAAAGCGTCAGCGCTGTGGTCACCCTGCCATCCTAGGCACCGCTCACACGGCCGGGGCGGTCCTGCCGGAAGGTGTGGCGCAGTAGCGGCCCACGGCGTCCTCCCGGAGCCCCTCGGCCCACGCCGCGAGCCGCTGGGCCGCCCGGACATAGTGGAACAGTTCGCCGGGTGTGAGCGCTTCAAGGTCGGTTTCGGCAAGCCGGCGGGCCAGTTCGGCGCCGGGCGGCTGCGCCGACAGGGCCGCGCCCTCCTGCTGCCACTGGAGGTCCTCCGCGGGTTCGCCGGCAACGAGCTGGCGGAACAGGAAGTCCACGACGCCGGGACTCATGGCTTTGAGGACGCCGGCTGCCGTGTCCGGCTGAACGGGCTCTGATGGATTGTTCATAACCACATGGTATTCGAACATATATTCGAATACAAGACCTGTGTGACTCCTGTGAGCACCTCCGGATCCGCACCGTAGCCCGGGATCACCTGTGCCCGTCATGAGACGATCAAAAGATGACGCCGCGCGGAACAGCCTCCACTGCCCGGCCCGCCGTAAGCAAAGCGGCCGGGACGCGGCTCTCCGGCATCGATGCCGCCCGCGGGCTGGCCCTCCTGGGCATGATGGCCACCCACGTGTTCCCCACCTTCGAGTCCAACGCCCAGCTCACACCCACCTGGGTGGGGCTGGTGTTTTCCGGGCGCGCCTCGGCCCTGTTCGCCGTGCTCGCCGGAATCGGGCTGGCACTGTCAACCGGCAAACAGCACCCCCTCCAGGGGCCGCAGCTGTGGGCGGCCCGCCGGGGAATCGCCCTCCGCGCCCTCGTGGTGGGCGCCGTCGGGCTCTCCATCGGGGGGCTGGAAGTGAACATCGCCATCATCCTGGTCCACTACGCTGTGCTGTTCCTTTGCGTGCTGCCGTTCCTGGGGTTGGACGTCAAGCACCTGCTGGTACTTGCCCTCGGCTGGGTGCTGGTGACCCCGGCGCTCGCCTTCCTGCTGCGGCCCTGGCTCCTCACCGCCGTGCCGGCCCTGCAGCTGGGGCACAACCCCCAGTGGGAGGATCTGTCCACGCCCGCGGTGCTGCTCGGCGATCTCTTCCTGACCGGCTACTACCCTGTCCTGCAGTGGATTGCCTACCTGCTGATCGGCCTCGCGATCGGCCGGCTGGCCCTCACGTCGGCGGCGGTCCCGGCGCTGCTGCTGGCGGCGGGAACGGTAGTTGCGGTGCTGGCCAAGTGGCTGGGCGTGGTGATGATGGAGGACTGGGGCGGCCGGGCTGCACTGCAGGCGTCCCTGCTCGATCCGTCATATCCACTGGGGAGCCTCCTGCAGGTCAACCTGGCCGGAGTGGACCAGACCGGCTCCGCCTGGTGGCTCGCCTCCAGCGCCCCGCATTCGGGCACCACCCTGGATCTGCTGCACACCTCGGGGGTGGCGGCCGCCGTCGTCGGGGGCTGCCTGCTGCTGGGCCGGCTGGTCCAGGGCAGCGGGTGGGACTTCCTGCTCCCGCTGCGGGGCGCCGGTGCCATGACCCTGAGCTTCTACACGGCCCACCTGTGCGTGATGGCCTCACTGTACGGCCAGCCACTGCCGTCCGGGTGGACGCTGGAGGGCATCTACTGGGCGCAGGCCGTGGCGATCCTGGCCCTTGGCGCCATGTTCGCGGCCCTGGTGTGGCGCGGGCCGCTGGAGTGGGTGGCGCATGCCGCGAACCAGCTCGGCCGGCACCAGCCGGCCCGCATCCGCTGACCGCGCCTCTGGCCTGCTGGCCGCGGCTCAGCCCTGGCGGGATCCCGTCCGGTACAGCCGGACGGCGTCGCGCATCGAGGCACGCGCGCGCTTGCGGTCACCCGCGGCGTCGTAGGCACAGCTCAGCCGGAACCAGGAACGCCAGTCCTCCGGCGCGGCTTCCGTCTCAACACGGTATTTCTCGAATTCACGGTCCGCAGCCTCGCGGATGATCCGCCCTGCGGGCGTGCGCGGCAAATTATCCTCCGGCAAGCCGCCTTCGGCTTCCAGGATCTTTGCCAGCCGCTCGGTCCGGGCGCCGAAGAGCAGTTCGCGCATGAGGGCCCAGGCACCGATCACCGGCAGCAGCAGATACGCCACGCCGAGGGCTTTGGCCACCGGGTTGGCGTCCGTCATCAGCAGGACCGCGCGCTGGAAGGACACCACAAGGTAGAACACCAGCAGCAGGGTGACGGCGCCGACCCAGATCTTGGTGCGGTTGGCTTTGAAGGCGGTCAGGACGGTGGCCACGGCGTTCAGAGCCCCAGGTCCAGGTAGCCGTCCAGGCCCACGGTGAGGCCCGGGCGGGACGCAATGTTGCGCACCCCCAGCAGCACGCCGGGCATAAACGAGGCCCGGTCGAAGGAGTCGTGCCGGAGGGTCAGCTGCTCCCCCGGCCCGCCCAGCAGGACCTCCTGGTGCGCCACGAGGCCGCGGAGCCGGACGCTGTGGACGCGGACGCCGTCGACGTCGCAGCCGCGCGCGCCGGGGAGCTCGCTTGTGGTGGCGTCGGGGCTGGCGGGGAGGCCGGCGGCTTCACGCTCGGCGGAGATCAGCTGTGCGGTGCGCACAGCGGTTCCGGACGGGGCGTCCACCTTCTCCGGGTGGTGCAGTTCGATGATTTCGACCGATTCGAAGTAGCGCGAGGCCTTGGCGGCGAACGCGGAGGCGAGGACGGATCCGAGCGCGAAGTTCGGGGCGATCAGGACGCCGACGCCGGACTGGCCGGCGAGGAGCTCCTTGAGCCGGTCCAACCGGCCGGCGTCCCAGCCGGTGGTGCCCACCACGGCGTGCATACCGTGTTCGACGGCGAAGCGGACGTTCGCTTCGGTGCTCCCGGGGACCGTCAGGTCCACCACGATCCGGGCACCGGCGTCGACGAGGGTGTCCAGGGAATCGTTCCGGCCCAGAGCGGCGACAAGCTTCAAGTCAGCGGCGGC
Organism: Arthrobacter sp. SO3; assembly: GCF_020532825.1. GTDB lineage: Bacteria > Actinomycetota > Actinomycetes > Actinomycetales > Micrococcaceae > Arthrobacter. The sequence continues at coordinate 14,759 of NZ_MQTS01000165.1, read as the reverse complement.
TTCGACAGCCTTCACCGCTTCGGCGCCCATGCGCCCGTTCGCGCCCAGCACGGCGACTGCGAGTTGTTCGGTCATGCCATCAACCCTACCGCCGGGGCAGGTGCCCGCCTGAACCTGCAACCCTGCATGACAGGCCCCGCGAGTGGCGCCCGGCGCTGCCCCGGGGCGGGGCTAAGCCCCCGCGCCGACCCATTCGACCGTGCCGTCGGTGAAGAACTGTTCCTTCCAGATCGGAACCTGCGCCTTGATCCGGTCCACGAGTTCCGAGCAGACCGCGAAGGCCTGGCCCCGGTGCGCGGCGGAGACGGCGCAGACCAGCGCGGGGTCGCCGATCTCCAGCATCCCGATCCGGTGCGCCACCCAGATCCGCACCGGCTGGCCCGGCAGGCCGGCGGCGTCGACGGCTGTCCCGCCGGCGTCTCCTGCCGCCTGTTCGGCGGTTTCCCCGCCAGCCGATTGTTCGGCGACGAGCTGTGCGACGACGTCGGCCATCACCTGGTGCGCCGTCGGGTGCGCGCTGTAGCTGAGCCGCTGGACGGGTTTGCCGCCGTCGTGGTTGCGGACCACACCGCTGAAGCTGACCACCGCGCCCGCGGTATCCGATTCGACGGCGGCGATGGCCTGGTCCACGGAGATGGGCTCGGCGCTGAGCACCGCGGACACGACGTCAAAGGTTGATTCAGTGGCCATGGCTGCCTTCCAGCTGGTCGCACAGGTGTCCGAGGATGGGGTCCAGCACGCTGAGGCCGTCCATAACACCCTTCGGGGATCCGGGGAGATTGACGATGAAGGTCTGGCCGGCGGCGCCGGCATGGCCCCGGCTGAGCATCGCAGTCGGGGTCTTGGCCATCCCGGCGGAGCGGATGCCCTCCATGATGCCCGGGATTTCGCGGTCCAGCAGGGGCAGCGTCTGCTCCGGCGTGGCGTCCGTGGGGCTGAGGCCGGTGCCGCCGCTGGTGATGATGACGGCCGGCGCCTGGGTCAGGAGCGCACGCAGGGCCGCACCCACGGCCTCGCCGTCCGGGACCACGAGGGCCGGGTAGGCCTCGAAGCCGTGTTCGGTGAGCCAGTCGATAATGACCGGGCCGGTCAGGTCCTCATAGATGCCGGCCGCGGCCCGGGTGGAGGCGATCACGACGCCGGCCTTCCGGCCGGTGGCTTCACCGTGCCGGTGTGGTTCGGGCATGCTCATAGTGTCCAGTCCCCGCTCTTGCCGCCGCTTTTGGCCAGCACCTTGATATCGGTCAGCACCGCGTGTTTGTCCACGGCCTTGATCATGTCGTACACGCTGAGCGCGGCCACGGAGGCGGCCGTCAGCGCTTCCATTTCGACGCCGGTGACCCCGAGGGTCTTGACCGTGGCGAACACAGTGACCGAGTCGGCGTCGAGTTCGAAGTCGATGGTGACCTTGGCGATCGGCAGCGGGTGGCACAGCGGGATCAGGTCCGCGGTCTTCTTGGCAGCCATGATCCCGGCGACCCGGGCGACGGCGAGGGCGTCACCCTTAGGCAGGTCCCCCGCACCGAGCAGGGCGAGGACCTCGGGCGTGCTGCGGACAGTGGCGGTGGCAGTGGACTGGCGGGTGCTCGCCGCCTTGTTGGACACGTCGACCATCTGGGCCGTGCCGTCCTGGCGGAGGTGGGTCAGGCCTGGGTTCCCCATTGCGGGGTCTGCTTCGTTCACAGCATCCATACTTCCACCTCAGCGCCCTCGGCGAGCGCCGCAATTCCTTCCGGCACCTGGATCAGGGCGTTGGAGTGCGCCAGGGCACTGACGAGGTGCGAGCCGGCGCCGCCTTCGAGCCGGACGGTGCCGTTGGGGAGGACGGTCCCGCGCCGGACCTGGTGCTTGCCCGCCGGGGATGTCAGTGCCTCGGCCAGCCGAGCCCTGACCGCGGGGCGCGGTGCGGGACAGCCGAACAGGTCCCCCAGCGCGGGCCGGAGGAACATTTCGAAGGAGACGAGGCAGCTCACCGGGTTCCCGGGGAAGCCGAGGACGGGGACGCCGTCGAAGGTTCCGATGCCCTGCGGGCCGCCGGGCTGCATGGCGACGCCGAAGAAGTCGACGTCGTGGCCCTCCATCGCCTGCCGGACCACCTCGTACGCGCCTTTGCTGACCCCGCCGGTGGTGACGATCAGGTCAACGTCCGCTGCGTGCCGGCGCAGCAGTGCGGCGAGTGCCTCGGGGCGGTCCGTGGAGATCCCGGTCCGGGTGACGTGGAGTCCGGCCTGGCGCATGGAGGATTCGAGCAGGGTGGCGTTGGAGTCGTAGATTTTGCCGGGCCCCAAGGGGCTGCCGGGCTCCACGACTTCGTCCCCGGTGGTGACCAGCAGGATCCGCAGCGCCCGGTAGACGGGTACGTCGGTGAATCCCAGGGCGGCCAGGAGTCCCAGCTGGCCGGGTCCGAGGAAGGTTCCGGCGGCGAGGGCCAGCTCGCCGGTCCGGATGTCGCTGCCCGCGTCGCGGACGAAGTTCCGCGCCGGGACGGCGGGCAGCCGGACCGTGGCCGGCACACCGGGCGCGGGGAATACAGCGGGGACGGCCTGTTCGATCGGCACCACGGCGTCGGCGCCGGGAGGCATCATGGCGCCGGTCATGATCGGGGCGGCTGTTCCGGGGGCGAGTTCGGCCGGGGCGGCCCCGGCCGGGACCGGCGCGACGACGTGCAGTTCGCTGCCGCCGCCGGGCAGGCCGGCCACGTCGGCGCTGCGGATGGCGAAGCCGTCCATCTGCGAATTCGCGAAGGGTGGCAGATCCAGCGGAGCCACGACGTCCGCCGCGAGTCCGCGGCCCAGCGCTGCGAGGAGCGGGAGCCGTTCCATCCGGTCCGGGGTGCGGAGCGGGGCCAGGAGGCGGCGGACCGATTCGCGGTGCTCTTCCACGGTGACGTGCCGTGTCTGGGTGCGGTGCATACGTTGGTGACCCCTCGTCTTGGGCCCTTGACTTAGCTCGCCGGCCCGGCTCCCGGTCCCTGCGTGCGCGCCGGGACCGTTAGGACTTCACGTCAACTCTAACCGTGTGAAAGCCGGTGGCCCCGCTGGGCGCCACCGGCGCGCGGTCCTCCACCTGCGCGACGCCGTTGAGGTCCGTGGCACGGACCTGGACCTCGTACTGGCCGGGGGTCAGCGGTACGGCCAGCTTCCACTGGTACCAGGTGTCTTTTGAGATCCCGGGAGCGAGCTCGGCCGGCTGCCACGCCCCGCCGTTGATCCTGAGCTCCACCCGCCCGATCCCGGTGTGCTGGGCCCAGGCGACCCCGCCGAAGGCCACGGTTCCGGCGCTGACGGAGCGGCCGTCCCGGGGCACATCGATGCGGGAGGAGGTCTTGACCGGACCGCGCTCGCTCCAGCCACGGGGCGTCCAGTAGCCGACGTCATCGGCGAAACGCGTCACCTTAAGCTCGGTGACCCACTTGGTCGCCGAAACGTAGCCATAGAGGCCCGGGACAATGAGCCGGACCGGGAAGCCGTGCTCCAGCGGCAAGGGTTCTCCGTTCATGCCAATTGCCAGGAGCGCGTCCCGGTTGTCGGTCAGGACCTCCAACGGGGTGCCGGCGGTCCAGCCGTCCGCGCTGCGGGACAGGACCATGTCCGCGCCGTCCTTCGGGCCGGCGAGGGCGAGCAGTTCCCGGACGGGCCAGCCGAGCCAGCGGGCGTTGCCGATCAGGTCCCCGCCGACCTCGTTGGAGACGCAGGCGATGGTGGCGTGCCGTTCGACCAGGGGTTTGGCCAGCAGTGCGGCGAAGTCCAGTGAGACCTCCTTCTCCACCAAGCCGGTGACTTTCAGGGTCCACTGGGCCGGGTCCACCACCGGGACGCGCAGGGCGGTGTCGATCCGGTAGAAATCCTTGTTGGGGGTCACCAGCGGGCCCACACCGTCCAGCCGGACCTCGGCGCCGGCCGGGACCGGCGGTGCCGGCGACTCCGGCGCGGGGAGCACCAGCTTGCTGCGCAGTTCACTGACGGCGGCGGCGGCTCCCCGGAACGTCGTGGCCAGCAGGCCGGCCACCACGGCGACGGCGGCCGTCCCGCCGAGCGCGTGGAAGAAGCGGCGGCGGGAGGGAGGCTGTGCCGCGGTGCCCGGTCCGGCAGGCGGCGGCCCAGCGGGCAGCCGGGCAGCCGGCGGTCCGGCTTCGGTGCGCCACTCCCGCAGCCGACGGACCAGCCACCGCAGCAGGACCATGCCCACAGCGGCGGCGAGCAGAGGGACCGGGACCGCGTTCGCCGTCAGTTCCGTCCGGCCCAGTACAGCCGCCAGCCCCACCACGCCGAAGACGGCAATAATGGCGACCCCGGCGAAGCCGCGCCGCAGCTCCACAATTCCGGACAGTGCTGCCAGGGCAGCGATGAGGAGCCCCATGCCACCCAGCAGGGCAACCTTGTCCGCGGTGCCGAACAGCGCAATGGCCCACTCCTTGACGCCCGGTGGGACCGCGTCGATCACGGCGCCGCCGACAGCCGTCACCGGGGAGAGCGAGGGGCTCACGAGTCCTGCCGCGAGTTCCCCGAGGGCAACCCCCGTTCCGACGGCGGCGATGCCGGCCGCCGCGGCCCAGCTGGTCGCCTGCCGGTCCGTCATTCCCGGCCCGGGGGTCTGCGGGCCGGGGTTGGGGAATGTGCCCGGCTGCCCGTGCTGCGTGGTGTTCACTTCTCCAGCATAGGTTCGTGCCGGCCCGGCGGCAGAACAAAGAGCGTCGGGACCCCGAAAGGATCCCGCCGGGGGAATCCCCGGGCCCACCAGCTGTGATGCTGGCGCCGAGGTGGCGTAGCCTGACATTATGAGTGTTCAGCTTGGTATGCCCCAGCCCCGCGCGGATGACGGCCCCGGCGCGGGCACCGCCGGCGCGCAGCTGCCCGGGCGTCCCGCCGGAATGCCCGCCGGCCTCGTCGACCGCTACGGCCGCCGCGCCACGGACATGCGGCTGTCCCTGACCGACAAATGCAATCTGCGCTGCACCTACTGCATGCCGGCCGAGGGCCTGGAGTGGCTGTCAAAGCAGGCTGTTATGTCGGCGGCGGAAATTGTCCGGATCGTGCGGATCGGCGTCGACATGCTCGGTGTGCGCGAGCTGCGGCTCACCGGCGGCGAACCGCTGGTCCGGGCCGACCTGCTGGACATCATTTCTGCGCTCCGAAAGGCTCACCCTGACCTTCCGATTTCCATGACGACAAACGCCGTCGGGCTGGACAAGAAAGCCGCCGGGCTCAAGGCGGCCGGGCTGTCCCGGATCAACGTCTCACTGGACTCGCTGCACGAGGAAACTTTCACCCAGCTGACCCGCCGTCCCTTCCTGAACAAGGTCCTGGCTGGCGTGGACGCCGCCTGGGCCGCCGGACTGGGGCCCGTGAAACTCAACGCGGTACTGATGCGCGGCATCAACGACGTCGAGTCCCCGGCGCTGCTGGCTTGGGCGCTGGACCGCGGCTACGAGCTGCGCTTCATCGAGCAGATGCCGCTCGACGCCGACCACGGCTGGACCCGGCGGAACATGATCACTGCCGCTGAAATCCGCGAACTGCTCTCCGTCGACTATGTCCTCAGCGCTGATCCGCGGGACCGCGACGGCGCCCCGGCGGAACGCTTCGAGGTCCGGGCCCGGGTGCCCGGCACCGTCGAAGCAACCGGCCCGGTGCTGGGAACCGTGGGGATCATCGCCTCCGTGACCGAGCCGTTCTGCTCCGACTGCCGCCGCACCCGCATCACGGCCGAGGGCAAAATCATGAGCTGCCTGTTCTCCCGTGAGGAAGTTGACCTGCTGGGGCTGCTCCGCGAGGGCGCAAGCGACGAACAGCTCGCCGGGCGCTGGCAGGACGCGATGTGGATCAAGCCCAAGGCCCACGGTATGGACCACGTCGGGCTGGACGCCCCGGACTTCGTCCAGCCGGACCGCAGCATGAGCGCCATCGGAGGCTGAACCACCTGTGAACGTACGTTACTTCGCTGCCGCGCGCGCTGCCGCCGGCGTCGACGAGGAGCGCTTTGACCTTCCCGCGGACGCCACCGTCGCCTCGCTCCTGGCGGCGATCCTCGCCGTCGAGCGCCCGGAACCGCCGGCCGGGACCCCGCCGCTGGCGCGGCTGCTGTCCCGCAGCAGCTTCCTGCTCAACGAGGTGGCGGTGCGGAACCGCACGGCGGCACTGAAGCCGGACGACGTCGTCGACGTGCTGCCGCCGTTCGCCGGCGGCTAGCCGAGCCTGTTCCGGGTGACCAGGGCCGGGCCCCTCCCGACCGGGCCCTTCACAACAGGGGTCTTCACGACGCCGCAGGGGTCTGGCCGGTATCGGCACGCACAGCCGCAGTGCCAAGTGCCAGGCCCAGCAGCGCACCCCGGCTCCGGACGCCGCAGGCAGCGAAGACAGCCTTGAACTGGTCCTGCACGGTGTAGGGGCGGATCCGCAGGGCAGCGGCCAGCTCCGCTGTGCTCAGTCCCCCGGCGGTGAGTTCCAGCAGCCGGTGCTGCTGCGGGGTGAGGGCGAAGCAGCGGGCGAACACCTCGAGCCGGTCCGCCGCCGGGCATTCCTGGATGGTCACCGCCAGCGGAGGCGTTGCCCCCGTCCGGCCGTCTTCCAATCGGGTGGAGCGCAGGAGCGCCCAGGCACCGAGGCCGACAGGTACCCTCGACATCGCAGCGTTCGCGTCCACCCCCGCTTCCCTGGCCAGCAGCTGTGCGGCAACATTAAGGACCTCCGCCGGAACGCCCTCGTACGGCCGGGGCCCACGTTGCAGCAGCCCCAGCCAGTCTCCGGCCGAGGCCGTCTGCCCCACCACGGCCAGAGTCTCGTCCAGGGTCAGCACCGCCTGGGGCGGCAAAGGCTTCCGGACGACCGGCCAGGCGGATTTGCCGGCTTCCGCATCCCGCCGGCACTGTGCCGCACGGCTCCGCCGGAGGCCGGCCGCCACGAGCGGCGCGGCCGTGGCGAGGTAGTCGGTCTCGGGCCCGGAGAAGGTGCCTTCATCCCCTGCACGCCAGAGATCCAGCCAGGCCCAGCAGCCATGTTTGTCAGCGAAGACCGCCGACAGCACATCCGTCACGCCGTAGCGGTTCAGCAGGCCGCTCCAGAGGGGACTGCGCGCCGGATCGCCGCCCGTGGCCATCAGCAGCGTGGTCGCGGGCCGGGGCAGCCCGATGAGGGCGGTCCAACGGCAGCCGGGCGTCAGGTACTTGAGCCGGATCAGCTCCGGCAGTTCTTCCGGGCAGGGGATCCTGGCCATCGGCGCAATGCCGGTGGCCGATTCGGGATCCGACAGCGGCCAGGCAAAGGCGCTGAACGGCACCATCCGGCCCAGTTCCGCAAGCACTCCGCGGCGCAGCTCCTTGTCGTCCAGCACGTCCCGGCAGAGCTCCCCGATGCGTTCCAGACTCCGGCTCAGCGCCCAGCTGGTGGTCATGAATTCAGTATGCCCCTGCCCGCCACCAGATTTCTGGGATACCGCACCGGGCCCGGCCCCGCCTAGCGTGGAACATGCCACACCAGCCAGGAGCAGGAAACGGAAGGAATGAGTGCGATGTACACCTTGCAGATCGAGCACGCGATCAAGGATTTTGGCATGTGGAAAACGGCGTTCGACCGTGATCCGGTCAACCGCGCGGCGTCGGGGGTCACCGCACACCGGATCAGCCGCCCGGTGGAGGATCCGAACTACGTGGTGGTCGAACTCGATTTCGCACGGCAGGCCGAGGCGGAGTCGCTGCTGGCGAACCTTCGGACGAACGTGTGGACTTCCGCCGCGGCGGCGCCCGCCCTCCAGGGCGCCCCTACAACCCGGATCCTGGAGTC
>NZ_MQTS01000165.1:0-6971 GCF_020532825.1 Arthrobacter sp. SO3 | reverse complement strand
AACGGCGGGCTGCCGGAGGACCGGCGGGCGGCAGGCGTAATCGGCGAGGCAACTACGCGACCGCCAGTGCCTCCCGCACGGCGTCCGCGACGGCGGCGGCGCCCGCGGCGCCCATGATGATCGTGTAGTGGTTGACGTCCGGGACCTCGCGCACGGTCAGGGCCGGCAGCTTCTCCGCCCAGGCATCCAGATAGCCGGGCGCGTAGAGGCCGCCGGGTTCGTCGAGCAGGCCGCGCGGTGCCCGCAACACGAGGGTGTCCACCGCGAGCTCGTCCAGGGCCTTCAGGAGCGAGGCGCCGCGGTGAAGCTCGGACGTGTCGTCCGCCATCGCCTGGTACCGTGTGGCCGGCCGGAGCGCCGGCTCCTCGCCGGTGAGGTCGTAATCCACGTACTCCTCCACGGCCGGGCTCCAGTCCGAGCTGAAGGCCGGATGCTGCTTCCAGAAGCTGCGGTAGACCTCCCGGCTGGCGAAGGTGGCGTTGAGTCGCTCGGCTGCGGGACCGAGGACGGCGGTGACGATTTGCTCGTCGCTGAGTCCTGCCGGCACCTGCAGCGGCAGCCCGCCGTCGACCAGCACGAGGGAGCGCACCCGCTCCGGGAACAGGTTCGCGAGGACCACGGAGGCGAAGGCGCCCATCGAATGGCCCACAACGACCGCGGGCCCGGTGCTGAGCACGGCCAGCACGGCCGCGAGGTCCTCGGCGTGGGTGGGCATGCCGAAGGGCGCGGGCAGCGCGTTGCTGCGGCCCCGGCCCCGCAGGTCCGGGGCAATGATCCTGACCTCGGGCAGGGCCTCAGCCAGCACCGGCCAGGCCATGTGGGACGCGGTGACGCCGTGCACGGCGAGGATCGTCGGGGCGGCCGGATCCTCGGGACCCCAGAGGGCGGTGTGCAGGGTGCCGCCGCGGACCTCCACTTCGGTGGTCCGGTAACTTGGATTGCTGGCTGCCTGGTTCATGGGGCTGTCCCTTCCTGGGTCTGAACGGTTGTGGAGGCGGGGCCGGGAGCGGCGCTGGTGCTGGTGGCGCCCGGTGACGGGGCGAGCGCACGTTCGATGAACTGCATCATTTCCTCGAAGACTTCCGCCGGGACGTCCGGACGCGCACCCTGGGCGGGTTCGGCGCCTTCCTCGTCCCACAGCACCCAGCGCATGCCAATCAGCTCGCCGATGCCCATCAGGGCCCAGGCCGCCACGGTGGGGTCCATTTCCCGGACTTCGCCGCTGAGCTGCGCGGCTTTGAGCCCCTCGATGTAGCCGTTGACGATCCGGGTGTAGTGCAGCCGCAGCGCCCCGGGCGAGACGAACTCGGCCTGCCGGATGATCCGGTACAGCGCGGGGTGTTCCGCGGTGAACTTGAAGAAGGCCCGGAATCCGGCGCGTTCGGCCGCGAGCCGGGTCCCGGCCGACCGTGCCGCGTCAGTCATGGCGTGCCGGACCCGCCGGTTCAGGTCCTCGACAACCTCGTCGAAGATGGCTTGTTTGCCTTCGAAGTAGAGGTAGAAGGTGCCGAGCCCGACGCCGGCCTCCTCGGTGATCTTCACGATCGAGGCATCGTGGTAGCCCACCGAGGCGAACAGCGTCTCGGCGGCCTGCAGCAGCTTGGCCCGGGTGCGGGTGCCCCTCGCGGTGCGGGGCGCGGCGCTCACCGCCGGCTCCCGCTTGTGGGCAGGGTTCCGGGCAGTGCGGCCGCGGCGTTTTCGTGGGGCCCGTCCGGCGTCGGCCCGTCCGGCGTCGGCCCGTCCAGCTGTTGCCGGAGCCGGGCGCGCAGGACCTTGTTCAGCGCCGTGCGGGGCAGCGCAGCAACGGTCTCGATCCGCGAGGGGACCTTGAAATGCGCCAGTTGGGAAGCGCAGTGCTCCAGGAGTTCCTGCTCATCCGTGGCCACGCCGGGGCGGATCACAACAAAGGCGACCCCGGTTTCGCCCCAGCGCCCGTCCTCCACCCCGACGACGGCGGCCTGCGCCACCGCCGGATGGGCCAGCAGCACTGCCTCGACCTCGGCCGGGGCCACGTTCTCGCCGCCGGAAATGTAGATGTCCTTAAGCCGGTCCACCACCCTGATGTAGCCCTCGGCGTCGCGCTCCACGAGGTCGCCCGTCCGCAGCCATCCCCCGACGAGGACGGCGGCCGTGGCGGCGGGGTCGCGGAAGTACCCGGCGAAGACTCCCGGGCCGCCCACCAGCAGTTCCCCGGAGGCGGCACCGTCCAGGATTTCCCCGGTCACGGGATCGGACACGGCGACGGCGACGTGCGGGTACGGTTTGCCCGAGTATCCCACCATCCGGACGGCATCCTCGTTGGCCAGGCACAGCACATTGGGTGATGCCTCGGTCAGGCCGTAGCCCTGGCTCAAGGCCACTCCCCTGCGGTGCCAGATGCGCAGCAGCGGCGCCGGCATGGGCGCCCCGCCGACCACGGCGTGCCGGAGGCTGCCGAGCTCCGCGGAGGCGAAGTCGGGGTGTTCGGCGAGCATCAGGTACTGGGTGGGGACGCCCATCAGCATGGTCACGCCCCGCTCCGCGATCAGCTGCAGGACCCGGCCGGGTTCGAAGCCGCGTTCCAGCACGACGGTGGCGCCGGTCCACCAGGCCAGCAGCGGCTGGATGTTCCAGCCGCCGACGTGGAACTGCGGCAGCACCGCCAGTACGACGTCGGTGCTGCCCAGATCCATCGTCCGGGACAGCGACAGGTTGGTCCAGAAGCAGTTGGCGTGGGTCAGCACGGCGGCCTTGCTGGCCCCCTCGGTGCCTGACGTGAAGATCATCAGGAGGGGGTCGTCGTCGCGCACCTCCCTGGCTGCTTCCTGCAGGTGGGCTTCGGCCCGGCAAGTGACCATACCGGGCACTGCTGACGGCAGCCTGCGGGACGGCGGGGGCACCGACTTTTCTATCCCGCCGGGGCCCAGTGCGGCGGTCCGGGGCCGGTGTGCGAGCTGGGTGCATGCCGCGGCGGCGAGGGAGTCCAGTTCGTCCTCGACGAGCAGCAGCTGGGGGTCGGCGAGCTCGAGCTGCGCGGCGAGTTCCTTCGCCGAGAGCCGCCAGGACAGCGGCACCAGAACCAGCCCGGCCTTGGCGCAGGCGAAGAAGGCCACCACGTGGTCCGAGCTGTTGCCGGTCAGGGTCGCGATCCGGTCCCCGGTGGCGTAACCGGCGGCCTTGAGGGCGGCGGCGAGGCCCGCTGCCCGCCGTTCCAGCTCGCCGTAGCTCAGCGTGCAGCCGCGGTCGTCGACGGCGATCCGTTGCGGGGTGGCGAGGCTGCGGTCGGTGGTCCAGCGGCCGAGGGTATGCAGTCCGTCCGCCCGGCCGGGACCTGTGGTGTTGCTCATGCTGATTCCTCCAGGATGTCGCGGGCCGCTGCCGTGCTCTGACCGCCGGCAGCGTGCCCGCCGGTGCTGTCATTTCCGGCACTGTCACCGGCACCAGTGCCCCGGCTTCGGTTGCGGCGCTGGGCCAGCCGCTGCGCGGTGCCCGTCAGGCCCCCAGGCAGGAAAAGCACTACGAGGATGAACAGGGTGCCCAGGATGAACAGGGGTTCAGACAACGGTACCCGCAGGATGTCCGGGAGCGCGGCGATGGCGTCGGAGTTCGCCAGGGTGGTGAGGCGCTGGTCCAGGATGGTGTAGAAGACGCCGCCGATCACAGCGCCCCAGCGCGAACCGACGCCGCCCAGGACCACCATAACGAGCAGGGTGATGGTCAGGTCGGCGGACATGGCGCGCGGCACGGCGCCGCTCTGCAGCAGCAGGAACACCATGCCGATGATGCTGACCAGGATGGCGGAGACCACGAAGATCAGCAGCTTCACGAGGTACGGCTGCAGGCCCAGGACACGGACGCGGAGTTCGTTCTCGCGGACCGCGGCGGCGACGTGGCCGGCGCGGGAGGACTGCACCCAGGTGACGATGATGAACACGGCCACGAGCACCGCCAGGGCCAGCCAGTAGAGGTTGCGGGTATTGGCCACCCCGACGAGGATGTCGGGCAGGTTGTCGGTGCGCAGCGTGAGGCCTTCGTCTCCGCCGGTCCGGCCGTCCGGGTTGCGGCCCACGATCACGGAACCGGCCTGCGCGAATGCGAGCGTGACCATGGCGAAGGGGATGCCGCTGACCCGGAGGCTGATGCTGCCCACCACATGGGCCAGTACGATCACGATCAGCAGGGTCAGTCCCATCGCGGGCAGCAGCGGGATGTCCAGGTTCTGCAGGATGATGGCCAGCCCGTAGACGCCGGCGCCGAAGTAAAGGGCATGGCCGAAGGAGAGCAGGCCGGCGACGCCGAGCAGCAGGTGGTAGGTCAGCGCAGCGGCGGCCATCAGCATGCACATTGCGAGCAGCTGCAGGGATCCCGGCGTGTACGTCGGTCCGGGCAGCACGCCGGGCAGGGACAGGTTGAGCAGCGGCAGGAGCACCAGGAGCACGATTCCGGCGAGCCCGGCGGCAGCGCCGGCGATCCCCCGGCGGGTCAGGCGCGGCCGGCCAGGACGGCCGGGCCCGTTGGTGACGGTTGTCCGGCGGGTTTCCCGGACGGCCGCACCGGTGCCCTTGCTACCCGTGCTGTCGGTGGCAGCCCTGTTGGTGCCGGCGGCGTCGGTATCGGTGGTCATGAGGTTCTCCCGAGCAGGCCGGAGGGACGGAACAGCAGCACGAGCGCCAGGGCGAGCACCACGACGAAGTCGCCGGTGCCGCCGAGGTAGAAATTGGCGAACTGCTGCAGGACGGCGACGGCGACCGCGGCAATGGCCGCGCCGGTCAGCGAACCCAGTCCGCCGATCACGGTGACGATGAAGGCAAAGATCAACAGCGAGCCGCCGAGCATCGGCGAGACGTAGCCGAAGTAGTGCGAGGCCAGGACACCGCCCAGGCCGGCGGCAGCGCCGCCGATCGTGAAGACCAGGGTAAAGGCCTTGCGCACGTCGATGCCGAGGGCCGTCACCATGGAGCGGTTCTCGACGCCGGCGCGGATGATCATGCCGTAGCGGGTGTTCTTCAGGAAGAACACCAGGGCGAGCAGCACCAGGACGGCGGCGATGATGCAGACAAACCGGTCGTTGGGGACGCGGGCGCCCAGGATCTCCGTGGTCTCCTTGAACCAGGCTGGTCCCTGGATGAACACCGGGTCGGTGCCCCAGATGCCGTCGAAAAGGGCCACCGCAGCGAGCGAGAGGCCCACCGTGATGAGGACCTGCTCGATGTGCCGCTGGTACAGCCGGCGGATCAGCACGAACTCGGTGAAGGCGGCAAACGCGGCCCCGGCGGCGGCTCCGACCAGCAGGGAGAGCAGGAACGTCCCCCAGTTGTCCGAGCCGGTCCGGCGGGCGATTTCCCAGCCGGTGAAGGCCCCCAGGGTCAGGAAGGCACCGTGCGCGAAGTTGAGCACGCCCATCAGGCCGTAGATCAGGGACAGCCCGGCGGCCACCAGGAAGTACAGGGCACCCAGGCCCAGGCCGGTGAAGAGCAGGAGGACGACGGTGCTCACAGGGCGGCGCCTTTCGCAGCTGTCTTCCCGGCTGCCGGCTCAGTGGAGACGCCCAGCAGCTGCTGGGTCAGCTCGGCGTCGTCGAGGAACTCCAGGGCGTTGCCGGTGTGCACGACCCGGCCGCCGGAGACGACGACGGCACCCCCGGCGAGCTGGCGGACCACATGCAGGTTTTGCTCGACCAGGAGGATGGGCACGGTTTTCGCGGCTTCGGCGAGGGTCTCGGCGACCTCGGCGACGATTTTAGGGGCAAGGCCCTTGGTGGGTTCGTCGACGAGGAGGATCTTGTTGGTGTTCAGCAGCGCACGTGCCAGCGAGACCATCTGCTGCTGGCCGCCGGAGAGGGTGCCGGCCATCTGGCCCGACCGGGCGAGCAGGTCCGGGAAGAGCTCCTCGACGAGCTGGCGCCGGGGGGCGGCGTCGCGTTCGGCGAGCCGGAGGTTTTCCGCCACCGTGAGCTTGGAGAACACCTCGCGGTCCTCGGGAACGTAACCCACTCCGCTGCGGATGATTTTGAACGTCGGCTCCTTCTCGATCCGCTCGCCGTCGAGCTCCACGGCCCCGGTGCGCTCGATCAGGCCGATGATGGCCTTGATGGTGCTGGTCTTCCCGACGCCGTTGCGGCCCAGCAGCGCCGTGATGCCGGTGGCCGGGACGGTGAAGCTGACATCCTCCACGACCTGCTGCCCGGCGATGTGGGCGTTGAGTCCCTGCACGGTCAGGATGGGGCGGGTTTGGGCCGCGGCGGTCATACGGGTTCTCCCAGGTAGGCACTTTGCACGGTGGGGTCCGCCATTACGGCCTCGGGACTGTCCAGCGCCAGCAGGCTGCCGTGGTGCATCACGGCGACCCGGTCCACGAGCCCCAGGACCACATCCATGTGGTGCTCCACCATCATCACGGTGCAGCCGCGGTCCCGGTGCAGCCGTGCGATGATCGCGGTGAGCGACGGAACGTCCCCCGACGCCACTCCGGCCATTGGTTCGTCCAGGAGCACGACGGCGGGATCGGTCGCCAGCAGCACGGCGATCTCCACCTTTCGCTTCTCGCCGTGGGAGAGGTCCCCCGCCGCCGACGAGAGCTGGCCGGTGAGGCCGACCTCCCCGATGGTGCCGCGGGCAATCCGGGTGGCTTCATCGGAGGCCGAGGGGAAGAGCAGGAGGCTGTTGCTGCCGCCGAGTTTCGACTGTGCGGCGAGCCGGACGTTTTCCAGCACGCTGAGCCGGGGAAAGAGGTTGGAGGTCTGGAAGGTCCGCCCCAGCCCTGCTTTTGCCCTGCGGTGGATCGGCGCGGCCGTGATCTCGCTGCCGTTCAGCGTGATGGTGCCCGCGCTGGGCCGCATCACGCCGGAAATCAGGTTGAACAAGGTGGTTTTGCCGGCACCGTTCGGGCCGATGACGCCGACCATTTCGCCCGCGGCGACGTCGAAGCTCACATCCTGGAGGATGCGGGCACCGCCGATCTGCAGGCCGAGGCCGTCCACCGCAAGGGCGGGC
>NZ_MQTS01000164.1:2619-19635 GCF_020532825.1 Arthrobacter sp. SO3 | reverse complement strand
CCGGCATCACGATCGACCACCTGGTGGCCAGCCCCTCGGTGTTCAGCGCCGACTATGCGGTGCACCGGGTGCCCGGGACGATCAGTGTCGCCATGATGGCCGCGTGGTCCGTCCCGGGCACCCGGTGCACCGCATAGTCGGCGCTGAACACCGAGGGGCTGGCCACCAGGTGGTCGATCGTGATGCCGGGCAGGGCATAGTCCTCCATCGGCCAGGTGGGGAGCAGGCGTGAGCCCTGAAGCATGCCCACGTCCACCATTGCCCGGCCCCCGCCCTGCAGGAGCCGCCGGAATTCGGCGTGGTCATAGCTGGCGTTGAAGTCGCCGGCCAGCACCACGTTGCCGGGCCGGGAAACCAGCTGGCCAAGTGCCGCGAGGTCACTGCGCCACTTCGGCAGGCCTACGCCCACGGGAGCCCGGGTATGGACGTTCGTCAGTTCCACGACCGCGCGCCGCCCGTGGGACTCCGCGGTGACCCGGATCAACGGCATCGGGAAGTGGGAGCCGGGTACCTTCCCGGTGGCCACCAGCCCGTGGGCGGAGTAGACCGCATTCCCGGCCGCGCCGCCCGCCGGAGCGCTGATCCGGTTCGGCAGCAGCGTGGCCAGCCCGGCCGCTGCCAGCCGGTCTTCGAGCGCCTTGGTGTACTCCTGGATTGTCAGAAGGGTGATGCCGTTCTCACGGACCAGCCGGACGATTTCCGCCGCGTCCGCTTTGCCGAGCTTGGCGTTGAGGCTCATCGTCCGCAGCTCCACCGTGCCCTGCGTGGCATCCGGCGCCGCCCGGGCGTAGTCCAGCGGGACCAGCCAGAAGAGTTGCACGGCCACGAGGCCGGCCGCGGTGCCCGCCATCCAGCGGCGGCGGCCCAGCACCGCGAACAGCAGCGAGGCGCCGGCCGGCAGCACCAGCCACGGGGTAAAGGACACCAGCTGGACCACGGTGGTGGGCCATTCCCGCGGCACGGCGCGGAAGACCGACACCACCGCGACGGGGGCCGCGGCGAGCCCGGCCATGATCCGCCAGCCGGCGGCAGCCCGGCCGGCAGGCATTGGCGGGGCGGCTTGGCCCCGGGCCCGGAACATCATGGGATTCAGTGTAGGCATTGCGGGCCCCTGACAGTTGTTAGACTTCTGGTAGCAGCTTTGACCCGGCCATCACCGGTGAGCTTCCGGAAGAACGCCCCGACGCCGCATCTTTGATGAAGAGATGCGCGCCAGGGCCGGTAGAACCGGACGGGTAAGCCCGTCACAGCAGTAATGAGCGGCCGGCGCCGGAGCTCTGTCCCACCACAGGGGCCCGGTGGCGGTAAGTGAGGTGGTACCGCGGTGCCGGTGTTGTCGAAAGACAGTGCAGGGGCCGTCCTCGCATCCTGAATGAATCCATTTGTTCACCAGCTCAACCCAGGATGTCGAGATGACTTATTACCCGAAGGCCTCCGCCGCACCTTCCGGCGCAGGCGCCACCACCTCTGCTTCCAACACCTCTGGTGTGTCGGCCTCCGTGAAGTTCCCGGAGATCGAAGAGCGCATCCTCAGGTACTGGGATGAGGACGGCACTTTCCAGGCCAGCATCGACCAGCGGGACTCCGATCTTCCTGGCGGAAAGCCCGGCAGCAACGAGTTCGTCTTCTATGACGGCCCACCCTTCGCCAACGGCCTGCCGCACTACGGCCACCTGCTGACCGGTTACGCCAAGGACCTCGTCGGCCGCTACCAGACCCAGCGCGGCCGCCGCGTCGAGCGCCGCTTCGGCTGGGACACCCACGGGCTGCCTGCCGAGCTGGAAGCCATGAAGCAGCTGGGCATGACGGACAAGACCCAGATCGAGACGATGGGCATCGACAAGTTCAACGACGCCTGCCGCGCGTCCGTGATGAAGTACGCCGATGAGTGGAAGAGCTACGTCACCCGGCAGGCCCGCTGGGTCGACTTCGAGAACGACTACAAGACGCTCAACGTCGAGTACATGGAGTCCGTGCTCTGGGCCTTCAAGCAGCTGCACGAAAAGGGCCTGACCTACAACGGCTACCGCGTGCTGCCGTACTGCTGGAAGGACGAGACGCCGCTGTCCAACCATGAACTCCGCATGGACGACGACGTCTACAAGAACCGCCAGGATCAGACCGTCACCGTCACCTTCCCGATCACCGCAGGGGAGTCGGAGCTGTCCCGGCAGCTCGCCGGCGTGCAGGCGCTCGCCTGGACCACCACGCCCTGGACGCTCCCCACCAACCTGGCGCTCGCCGTCGGGCCCGCCATCAACTACGTCGTCCTGCCGGCCGGACCGCACGGCATCAAGGCCGCCGCGGCCGACGCCCCCGTCACCGGCAGCTTCCTGCTCGCCGCGGACCTGCTGGGCGCCTACGCCAAGGACCTCGGCTACGGCGACGGCGCCGAGGGCGTTGCCGCCGCCGAGGCCGCCGTCACCTCCCGCCACACCGGCGCCGAGCTCGAAGGGGTGACGTACGAGCCGCTCTGGGACTACTTCCACGACGCCGAAAAGTACGGCACCGAGAACGCGTGGCGTTTCCTCGTGGCCGACTACGTCACCACCACCGACGGCACCGGCATCGTCCACCAGGCCCCGGCCTACGGTGAAGACGACCAGAAGGTCTGTGAGGAGGCCGGCATCCCGGTGGTCCTGTCGGTGGATGAAGGCGCGAAGTTCCTGCCGATCTTCGGCCACGGCGACCTCGCCGAAATTGCCGGGCTGCAGGTGTTCGAGGCCAACAAGCCCATCACCCAGGTGCTCCGTGCCCAGGGCCGCCTGGTCCGCCAGGCCAGCTACGAGCACAGCTACCCGCACTGCTGGCGCTGCCGCAACCCGCTGATCTACCGCGCCGTGTCGTCCTGGTACGTCGAGGTCACCAAGTTCAAGGACCGCATGTCCGAGCTGAACCAGGAGATCAACTGGATCCCCGGCAACGTCAAGGACGGCCAGTTCGGCAAGTGGCTCGCCAACGCCCGCGACTGGTCCATCAGCCGCAACCGCTACTGGGGCAGCCCCATCCCGGTCTGGCAGTCCAGCGACCCGGACCACCCGCGCACCGACGTCTACGGCTCGCTCGCCGAGATCGAGGCCGACTTCGGCCGGCTGCCGCTGAACAACGAGGGCCAGGTGGACCTGCACCGTCCGTTTATCGACGAGCTGACCCGCCCGAACCCGGACGACCCCCGCACCCCGGAAGAGGGCCAGTCGGTGATGCGCCGTGTCGAGGACGTCCTCGACGTCTGGTTCGACTCCGGCTCCATGCCCTACGGCCAGGTGCACTATCCGTTCGAGAACGAGGAATGGTTCGACACCCACAACCCGGCGGACTTCATCGTCGAGTACATCGGCCAGACCCGCGGCTGGTTCTACATGCTGCACATCCTCTCCACCGCGCTGTTCGACCGGCCGGCCTTCCGCAACGTCATCAGCCACGGCATCGTCCTGGGCTCGGACGGGCAGAAGATGTCCAAGAGCCTGCGCAACTACCCGGACGTCTCCGAGGTCCTGGACCGCGACGGCTCCGACGCGATGCGCTGGTTCCTGATGTCCAGCCCGATCCTGCGCGGCGGCAACCTCGTGGTTACCGAGCAGGGCATCCGTGACGGCGTCCGCCAGGTCATCCTGCCGCTGTGGAACGTGTACAGCTTCTTCACGCTGTACACCAACGCCGCGAACGCCGTTGACGGCACAGCCTCCGGGTACGACGCGAAGCTGCGTTACGACGGCTACGCCGACACCCTGGACCAGTACCTGATGGCCAACACCGGGGACCTGGTCCGGAACATGACCGCGCAGCTGGACGCCTACGACATCTCCGGTGCCTGCGATGAACTGCGCAGCTACCTGGACATGCTCACCAACTGGTACGTCCGCCGCAGCCGGCAGCGTTTCTTCGACGAGAACGTCGATGCCTTCGACGCGCTCTACACCGCGCTGGAGACGGTCTGCCGCGTCGCGGCCTCGCTGCTGCCGCTGATCTCCGAGGAGATCTGGCGCGGGCTCACCGGCGGGCGTTCCGTGCACCTGGCCGACTGGCCGGACGCTGAACTGTTCCCGGCCAACCCGGCCCTCGTTGAGGCCATGGACCGGGTCCAGCAGATCTGCTCCACCGGATCCTCGCTGCGCAAGGCCGCAAACCTGCGGGTGCGCCTGCCGCTGCAGGAGCTCACCGTCGTGGCACCCGGCGCGGACGTGCTGGCAGGCTTCGCCGCCGTCGTCGCCGATGAACTGAACCTGCGCTCGGTCCGGCTGCTCGACGCCGACAGCGCCTCCCCGGAGGAGTTCGGCATCGAGCAGAAGCTCGTGGTGAACGCCCGGGCTGCGGGTCCGCGGCTGGGCAAGAACGTCCAGCAGGCCATCAAGGGCGCCAAATCCGGCGACTGGTCCGTCCAGACCATCGACGGTGTCGACGGTGTTGTTGTGTCCGGCGGGCTCGCCCTTGAGCCGCAGGAATACAGCCTGGAAACGGTCGTGGCGGAAGCCGCGGAAGGTGCGGGGTCACGCGCGGCTGCGGTCCTGCCGGGCGGCGGCTTTGTGGTCCTCAACACCGAGGTCACGCCTGAGCTGGAAGCCGAAGGTGCGGCCCGCGACATGGTCCGCGCCATCCAGCAGGCCCGCAAGGACGCCGGACTGAATGTCAGCGACCGGATCCACACCACGGTGACCGCGAAGCAGGACATCGTCGATGCCCTGCTGGCCAACGCCGAACTCGTCAAGACCGAAACCCTGACCGTCGAGCTGGACACTGTTGCGGCCGACGTCAAGGAACCCCAGGTCAGTGTTTCCAGGAAAGTTGAGGCGTAGTCCATGACCGACGAATTCTCCGTAGAAAGCGTCTACGCCGAGCTGCTGGGCCGGGCGCCGGAAAACAAGATGGAGCCGCGGCTCGCCCCGCTGCACCGGGCGATGGACATCCTGGGGGAGCCGAACAAGGCGTTCCCGATCATCCATGTCACCGGCACCAACGGCAAGACCTCCACGGCCCGCATGATCGAGGCGGGACTGCGCGCGCACGGGCTGAGCACCGGGCGGTACACCAGCCCGCACCTGTCCAAGGTGACCGAACGGATCAGTATCGACGGCGCCCCGGTGCCGGATGAGACCTTCGTCCGGATCTGGGACGAAATCCGCCCGTACCTGGCCATCGTGGACAGCGAACTTGAGGCTGAGGGCCAGCCCCGGCTGACCTACTTCGAGTGCCTCACCATCCTCGGCTTCGCCGTCTTCGCCGACCAGCCGGTCAACGTCGCCGTCATCGAGGTGGGCCTGGGCGGCATCACCGACGCGACGAACGTCGGGGACGGCCAGGTCTTCGTCGTCACCCCGATTTCGCTGGACCACACGGACCTCCTGGGCGACACCACGGAGGAGATCGCGCGCGAAAAGGCCGGCATCATCAAACCCGGCGGCTTCCTGGTGAGCGCAGCGCAGCCCCGGGACGCGGCGCAGGTGCTGCTGGAAAAGGCCAAGGAAACGAACGTCCCGTTCCGCTTCGAGGGCGTCGAGTTCGGCGTCGAAGCCCGCACCGTCGCCGTCGGCGGCCAGATGGTCACCATCCAGGGCATCGCGGGCCGCTACGAGGATTTGCTGGTCCCGCTGCACGGCGCGCACCAGGCCGAGAACGCCGCCGTCGCGATCGCCGCGCTGGAGGCCTTCTTCGGCGCTGAAAAGGCGCTCGACGCCGGACTCGTGCAGGAGGCCTTCGCCTCGGTCACCTCGCCCGGACGCCTCGAGGTGGTGCGCACCGCGCCGACCATCATCGTGGACGCCGCGCACAACCCCGAAGGCATCCGGGTCTCCGCCGAGGCCATCCACGAGGCCTTCAGCTTCACCAAGCTTGTGGTGGTGGTCGGCATCCTGCGCGAAAAGGACGCCGAGGAAATCCTCCGCCAGCTCAAGGAATCCCTCGGCGACCTGGCCACCGAGTACTGCTTCACCCAGTCCAACTCGCCCCGCGCCGTCCCGGCCGAGGACCTCGCGGAACTCGCCGTCGAACTGGGATTCGGCGAGGACAACATCCACGTCGCGGAAAAGCTCGACGACGCCCTCGAATGGGCGGTGGAACGTGCCGAAGCCAACGATGACCTCGCCGGCGGCGTCCTCGTCACCGGCTCCATCACGCTCGTCGCGGAAGCCCGGATCCTGCTCGGAAAGGCGGACGCCTAGACCATGGCGAGACTCACCAAGGCCCAGCGCGAATGGCGCCCGGGCATGCCCAAGAAACGCCGCTCCACCAAGGTCATGTTCGCCTCCACGGTGCTGCTGCTGGAAGCTTTTGTGGTCCTTTTCGGCACCCTCGCCGTGTTCGGGCTGCGGCGCGACGAGTTCCCGCCGGTGCTGATCTTCTCCGTCGGGATCGCGCTGTGCCTCGTGTACGCCTTCACCTGCGCTGTGCTGACCAAACCGTGGGGGGTGGCGCTGGGCTGGATCCTGCAGATCGTGCTGATCCTGACCGGCATTCTGGAGCCGGCGATGTTCCTGGTCGGCGGCCTCTTCGCCGTGGCCTGGTGGTACGGCATCCGCACCGGGATCCGGATTGACCGGGAGGCCGCGCAGCGGGAACGTGACCAGGCCGCCTGGGATGCAGCCCACCCCGAAGGCCAAAGCAACTAGACTTGTTTCCGAATCCCACCCACCACACATTGGAGCAGCTGTGAGCATTGAGCGCACCCTCGTCCTGATCAAGCCCGACGGCGTCACCCGCAACCTGACCGGCAGCATCATCGCCCGCATCGAAGCCAAGGGCTACACCCTGGCCGAGCTCAAGAAGGTCGACGCTAGCCGCGAACTGCTGGAGCAGCACTACGAGGAGCACGTGGGCAAGCCCTTCTACGAGCCGCTCGTCGAGTTCATGCTCAGCGGACCGGTCGTCGCCGCGATCTTCGAGGGCCACCGCGTGATCGAGGGCTTCCGCTCGCTCGCCGGCACCACGGATCCGACGACGGCGGCTCCCGGCACCATCCGTGGCGACTTCGGCCGCGACTGGGGCCTGAAGGTGCAGCAGAACCTGGTCCACGGCTCGGACTCCGTGGACTCCGCGGAGCGCGAGATCAAGATCTGGTTCCAGGGCTAAGTCCCGGGGCCACCCACCGCGCCGGGACCCACTCGCGCGCCGGGGCACCCCCGCGCCGGGCCCCCCCGCGCTGAGGTGACAGTTAAGGCCAATGTTCAGAACGAACATTGGCCTTAACTGTCACCTCGCGCTGGTTAAAGGCGGTCCCGCGGCCTAGTAGCCGGACGTTCCGATGAAGACCTGGATGAAAGCGAAGAAGATGGTGGCGACCACGGCCACGTAGAGCAGCGCCGAGATGATCCAGCCGGCGTCGCCCAGGACCCGGGTGGGGCCCGCGGGCAGCCGGATCACGCCGTGGGTGACGTTGCGGACGGTGACCCAGACGAACAGCGGAATCATTGCGGCCCAGACGACCATGCAGAACGGGCACAGGATGTGGATGGAGTACAGCGCCTGCGACCAGAGCCACACCACGAACGCGAAGCCCAGGGTGACGCCGGTCTGCAGCCCGAGCCAGTACCAGCGGGCAAAGCTCGCACCGGCGAACAAGCCCATGGCCGTGGTGATGATGACCGCGAACGCGACGATGCCCATGAACATGTTGGGGAAGCCGAACACCGACCCCTGCCAGGTCTGCATGACCTGGCCGCAGGAGATCCAGGGGTTCACATCGCACACCGTCACGTGGCTGGGGTCCTTGAGGACCGCAAGCTTCTCCAGCACCAGGGCTCCGGAGGCAAGCCAGCCGACGACGCCGGTGACCAGCAGGAGCCACGCGAACGGTCGGTCGCGGGTCATCGGAGGCAGCGGCCGTTCCGCCGCGGCAGTGCTGGAGCTTCGCTGCTTTGAGGCTGCCTCGCCGGTGGCACTGGAGATGCTGGGCATGGAATGGATGTCCTTCGGGTCGGGTGCAACTGGTCAGATTGTATCGCCGGAGGCTGGATGAAGTCCGGGAGGCGTCGTGCCGTCACCAGTGATTCGGTACACGGTGTGGGCTGGATGACTTGCTTACGCCTGCTTTGACGGGTCCTGTGAGACAATGATCGTGGCTGGAACCCGATCCACATCCGGATTCCGGTCCGGCGACTTTGTTCCCAAGACCGCCAATGATGAGCAGGGAGCTACGGATCCTCTGATCCGGGCTGTCCCGCAATGCCATTGGACGGCACCTGGTTGTGGCATGTAGATCAACGGGTTTCAGAACAATTCCGCCGGCCCTCCAGGGCTGCCGCACCCCACTGCCGGTGCGAACCTGAGGGTATCCAATTGACTTCTGTCAATGCCTGCGGGTGTTGACAAATATTTGCCCCAACGGGTGCCGGATGTGGCGGCACGCAGGGGCAGGAGTGTCGCCACATATGGATAATGACCAGGTTGTAACGGGTAACGAAGAAGCACTTGTTACCGCACCAGCAACAGAGACAGTGGACGCAGCAGCCGTAGCCACGCCGCCGAAGCGGCCGGTACGGACCCGCCGCAAGGCCCTTCCCAAGACCGGTGCCGCAGGGGAGGCTGCAGCGGACGCCGCAGTCCCCGCCGAGGTTGCAGAGGCTCCGGCCGACGCAGATCCCGCCGCCGAAGCCAAGGCCAAGGCACCCGTCCGCCGCTCCCGCGCCCGCAAGGTCGCCGAACCGGCCGAACAGGCCGAACCCCTTCCGGCCTTCGCCCAGGAAACCGCGGCGCCCACCGCCGAGACACCAGCTGCAGCGAACCCGGCCGCCGAGGCCGCCGAAGTACCGGTCAAGACGCCGGTCCGCCGCCGCGTCAGCCGCGCCAAGGCGGGTTCCCCCGTCGCGAAGACTCCCGCCGCGGAGGCCCCTGCTGTAGAAACGCCTGCCGCGGAAGCCTCCGCCGCGGAAGCTCCCGCCGTCGAATCCCCCGCCGTCGAATCCCCCGCCGCGGAAGCGCCGGCAGCGGAAGAAGCCGCAGTGGCGCCGGTAGCCCAAGCGGCCGCCCGTGCCGCGGCCGCCCCTGCCGCGGACACCGCCCCCGTAGCGGAGACGCCTGCCGAAGCACCCGCCGCTTCCTCGCTCTTCATGGAGCCCGGAGCGGTCACTTCGATGATCTTCCAGGCCCCCGACCTGACCGCCGTCGTCCGCCCGGCTACCGCCGCCGCCCCGGCCGCCGCGGCCGTTGCCGAAACTGAAGAAGAAGAAGAAGGCGAAGACGGCGAGGGCGAAGATGCCGGAAGCCGCCGCCGCCGCCGCAGCCGCGGCCGCCGCGGACGCAGCAGCCGCGGTTCCGACGGCGAGACCGGCGCCGGGGCCGACTCCGAAGACACCGGAGACGAAGCGGAAGAAGGCTCCGAGGAACAGCTCGAAGACGGCGTGACCTCGCGCCGCCGCCGTCGCCGCCGCCGTGGTGACCAGGACCTGGAACTGACCGGCGGGGAAGACAACGACCCGCCCAACACAGTGACCCGCGTCCGGGCACCCCGCGCGGCCACCGAGGCGCCGGTCAACAATCGCGTGACGTCCCTCAAGGGCTCCACCCGGCTCGAGGCGAAGAAGCAGCGCCGCCGCGAATCCCGCGACACCGGCCGCCGCCGCACCGTCATCACCGAGGCCGAGTTCCTGGCCCGCCGCGAATCGGTCGACCGCCAGATGATCGTCCGCCAGCGCGACGACAGAATCCAGATCGGCGTCCTCGAGGACGGCGTCCTGGCCGAGCACTTCGTCTCCAAGACCCAGCAGGACTCCCTGATCGGCAACGTGTACCTGGGCAAGGTCCAGAACGTGCTGCCGTCGATGGAAGCCGCCTTCGTAGACATCGGGCGCGGCCGCAACGCCGTGCTCTACGCCGGTGAAGTCAACTGGGAGTCCGTCAACCTCGAGGGCAAGCAGCGCCGGATCGAAAACGCGCTGAAGTCCGGCGACTCCGTGCTCGTCCAGGTCACCAAGGACCCGGTCGGCCACAAGGGCGCCCGCCTCACGAGCCAGATCTCGCTGCCCGGCCGCTACCTCGTGTACGTTCCCGGCGGCTCCATGACCGGCATCTCCCGCAAGCTGCCCGACGTCGAACGCAACCGGCTCAAGCGGATCCTCAAGGACCGGCTGCCGGAAAACGCCGGTGTCATTGTCCGCACGGCGGCCGAGGGCGCGTCCGAGGAAGAGCTGACGCATGACATCAACCGGCTCCGCGCGCAGTGGGAAGGCATCGAGGGCCAGTCGACCTCCACCAAGATCCTCGCCCCCGAACTGCTCTACGGCGAGCCCGATCTGACCATCAAGGTGGTCCGCGACGTCTTCAACGAGGACTTCTCCAAGCTGATCGTCTCCGGCGAGGAAGCCTGGGACACCATCGAGGCCTACGTCACCTACGTGGCGCCCGACCTCGTGGGCCGGCTGGAGAAGTGGACCAAGGACACGGACATCTTCGCGGCCTGGCGCATCGACGAGCAGATCCACAAGGCCCTGGACCGCAAGGTCTTCCTGCCCTCCGGCGGCTCCCTCGTGATCGACCGCACCGAGGCCATGACCGTGGTCGACGTCAACACCGGCAAATTCACCGGCAGCGGCGGAAACCTCGAGGAAACCGTCACCAAGAACAACCTCGAAGCAGCCGAGGAAGTCGTCCGGCAGCTCCGGCTCCGCGACATCGGCGGCATCATCGTCATCGACTTCATCGACATGGTGCTCGAATCGAACCGCGACCTCGTGCTGCGCCGCATGGTCGAGTGCCTGGGCCGGGACCGGACCAAGCACCAGGTGGCCGAGGTGACCTCGCTGGGCCTTGTGCAGATGACGCGCAAGCGGATGGGCACCGGGCTGCTGGAAGTCTTCGGCGAACAGTGCGAAACCTGCGCCGGCCGCGGCATCGTCACCCACGACGAGCCCGTCGAGCACCGCCGCGCCAACGTTGTTGCCGCCGAGCACCACGTCCCGCGGACCGAGCACCAGCCCGCCGCGCGGACCGAACGCAAGAGCCGCCGCCGCGGCAGGGGAGGCCAGGGCACGGAGGAGCAGTCCGTCCCGGCAGCAGTCCACCCCGAGCCCACCGAGGCCGAACGCCACGCCAAGGCAGAGGCAACCCGTGCGGCGCTGGCGAACATCGCCGCAGCGGCGCACGCCGCGCACCTGCATGACGGGGAGACGCCGACCGCAGCCGACGCCGAGACCCGCCAGGCCGCCGTCGATGCAGTCGTCGAGCTGGCCGCAACGGAGGAAGCAGCCGGACGCCCCGCCGCCGTGCTGACCTTCGGCGGCGAGCAGGTCGCCCTGCCGTTCGTCGAGCACGCCGACCAGGCGGGTTCGCCCGCGCTGACCCTGGACCTGCTGACAGAGGCGTTCGCCCAGCTTGGCGAGGCCGAAGCAGCCCAGGAACCCGCAGCCGCGGCCCCGGCCCGGACCGCGGCCGCAGCCCCGGCGCGCGCCGGCGGAACCGGACCGGGACGCGCCCCGGCCCCGGGTTCCCAGACCGAAGCGGAAGCCGAGGCGGGCAACTCGCGCGCCCGCCGCGGCCGCCGCAACCGGAGCGCCAGCCGAGCCCAGGGTGCCGCCAACGAGACGTCGGTGGAGCAGCGCCGGGAAACCCCGCACGGCGCTGCCGTATCGGTGCACGAGGCCAAGGTCCCGGCCGCAACGACGCCGGCCGCCAAGCCGGCCGCGAGCGAGCCGATCATCCTCGGTGTGGGCGTTCCGGCCTCGGAGCTCTAACCCCGGAAGAGATCAGCACGGCCGCGGGTGCGGCCCGGATCGCGTAGCAATACGCACAGGTTCGGGCCGTGCCCGCGACTTCGTTAAGGGATGCGGCTAGGCTGGATCCCTGACACGGGGTGCCGCGCATCGAGCCGGCTGAGATCCAGACCCGTTGAACCTGTCCGGCTAGCACCGGCGAAGGGATGTCTCTCTTGACCACCGCCTCCTCGTTTCTTCCGCCTGCCCCCGCCGCTCCCGCGCCCCGGATCCCGCGGGTGCTGGCCATCGCCGGCTCTGACCCCTCCGGCGGCGCAGGGATCCAGGCCGACCTCAAGAGCATTGCCGCACATGGCGGCTACGGCATGGCGGCCATCACCGCGCTGACTGCCCAGAACACCCGGGGCGTCAGCGCCGTCCACGTCCCGCCGGCGGCCTTCCTGGCCGCCCAGCTTGACGCCCTCAGCCAGGACATCAGCATCGACGCCGTCAAGATCGGGATGCTGGGGGACGCCTCCGTGATCGACGCCGTCCGCAACTGGCTGGAGAAGGCCCGCCCCGGCGTCGTGGTCCTGGACCCGGTAATGGTGGCGACAAGCGGCGACCGGCTGCTGCAGGAGACCGCAGAGGCGGCCCTGCACACACTCCTGCCCTACGCGGACCTGATCACGCCCAACCTCGCGGAGCTCGCTATCCTGCTCAAGGAACCGGTCGCCGGGGACTGGGCCGCGGCGCTGGAACAGGGCAAGCGGCTTGCCGCCCAGACCGGCACCACCGTTCTGGTGAAGGGCGGACACCTCGACGGCGGCGCCGGCACCGGGGACAATCCCGCATCCCACGGCGGGTGCCCCGATGCGCTGGTCAACACCGGCGGACTCCTCGCCCAGAACGTTGTGGTGGTGCCGGGGGAGCGGGTGCCCACCCGCAACAGCCACGGCACCGGGTGTTCGTTGTCCTCGGCGCTGGCCACGGTGCAAACCCGGGTGGGGGACTGGGAGGCTGCACTCCGAGAGGTCAAGCCCTGGCTGCAGGAAGCGCTGCGCAGCTCGGAGAGGCTCGACGTCGGGACCGGCAACGGCCCGGTCCACCACTTCCATCACGTCCAGCAGCAGACCGAGGACCATCGCAGGACGGGCAGGGTGCCGGCCGAAGGGCAGTTTGCTGCCGCCCTCCGGGACGCCGCAACCGCCGACCTGGAAGCGATCTACTCCCTGGACTTCATCAGGGCCCTCGCCGACGGATCCCTGCCGGAGCTCGAGTTCGCCTACTACCTCGCCCAGGACGCCCTCTACCTGAACGGCTATTCCCGGGTCCTGGCCCGTGCCGCCGCCATCGCCCCTACGGAGGCCGAGCAGCTCTTCTGGGCCCGCTCCGCGCAGAACTGCCTTGAAGTGGAGTCCGAGCTGCACCGGACCTGGCTTAGCACCCGCACGGCCGACGTGCCACCGGGGCCGGTCACCAAGTCCTACGTGGACCATCTGCTGGCCGCTTCGGTCTCCGGCAGCTACGCGGTGCTGGTGGCCGCCGTGCTGCCGTGCTTCTGGCTCTACGCCGAGGTTGGGGAGACCCTGCACGCGCAGTTCCTCGCAGCGGGAGCCCCGGAGTCGCATCCCTACGCGGTGTGGTTGCGCACCTATGCCGATGAGGAGTTCGCCGCCGCCACCCGGCAGGCCGTCGCCTACACCGACGCTGCGGCACGGGCGGCGTCGGCGAGCGAACGGGACGCCATGACCCTGGCCTTCCGGCAGTCCGCCCGTTACGAAGTAGATTTCTTCGACGCGCCGCGGCTGCACGCCTGACCGGGTGAGCCCGCGGAAGCCTGTACGATAGTTGGGCACGGTTCCGGAAGTCGTTGCGGCAAGGCTCTGTCCATACAGAGTGGCGCCTATCACGTACCTCCCTTCGGAACCAGCCTCATTTGCGGCCGAAGGCAAAATTAGCGTAGTCTAGATCTTCGGTGCTTACGCCAACACTTGGGTTATGACCTTGAGGACGCTCCACTTGAATTTAAGTGCGAATGTCCACGGGATAGCTCATGGGTTCCCCCGGGGATTCCACCGGCGTAGAGGCACAGCGTGAGCCGGACCAGAAACTTTGGACCCAGGTTCCGCACGCAAATCTAGTAATAAACGTCGAGAGAAGTGAGTTCCCCAGTGGTGTACGCGATTGTCCGCGCAGGCGGCCGCCAAGAGAAGGTTTCCGTTGGAGACTTCGTTACCCTGAACCGCGTCCCCGGTGGAGCCGGCAGCACCTTTGAGTTGCCCGCACTGCTCCTGGTGGATGGTGACAAGGTCACGTCGGCAGCTTCGGACCTGGCCAAGGTAAAGGTTACGGCTGAGATCCTTGAGGACCTTCGCGGTCCCAAGATCGTCATCCAGAAGTTCAAGAACAAGACCGGCTACAAGAAGCGCCAGGGTCACCGTCAGGAATTGACCAAGGTCAAGATCACCGGTATCAAGTAACTACTCGTTACTGTTCAGGTTTTCAGCAGATTCCCCAGAATTTTAAGGCAGGCATTTCCAAATGGCACATAAAAAAGGCGCGAGTTCCACTCGCAACGGTCGTGACTCGAACGCCCAGTACCTCGGCGTCAAGCGCTTCGGCGGCCAGGTAGTTTCCGCAGGCGAGATCATCGTCCGCCAGCGAGGCACCCACTTCCACCCGGGCGCCGGCGTTGGCCGCGGCGGCGACGACACCCTGTTCGCACTGACCCCCGGCGCTGTCGAGTTCGGCACCCGCCGCGGTCGTCGCGTCGTGAATATTGTGACTGCTGCAGCTGCAGAGTAACAACAAGTCTTAAAACGGTGGGGCGGGCCATTAGGTCCGCTCCACCGGTGTTTTAACCGCATTACAATCATCTTGGGCCTCTTTGGAGTCCCGGGGAACAGCACTGAGGAGATCCACGTGGCCAGCTTTGTAGACCGGGTAGTACTGCACGTATCCGGCGGTACCGGCGGTCACGGTTGTGTCTCCGTTCACCGCGAGAAGTTCAAGCCGCTCGGCGGTCCCGACGGCGGCAACGGCGGCAACGGCGGCGACGTGATCCTGCGCGTCGACCCCCAGACGACCACCCTGCTGGACTACCACCACGCCCCGCACCGCCACGCCACCAACGGCGGCCCCGGGATGGGCGACTGGCGCGCGGGCAAACACGGCGAAACGCTGATCCTCCCGGTCCCCGTTGGCACCGTAGTCAAGTCCAAGTCCGGCGAAGTCCTCGCCGACCTCGTCACCGAAGGCGCCGAATACGTCGCTGCTGCCGGCGGCATCGGCGGCCTCGGCAACGCCTCGCTCTCCTCGCAGAAGCGCCGTGCCCCGGGTTTCGCGCTGCTCGGCATCGAAGGCGAGTCCAGCGACGTCGTCCTGGAACTGAAGTCCATCGCGGACATCGCCCTCGTCGGCTTCCCGTCCGCCGGCAAGTCCAGCCTCATCGCTGCGATGTCGGCCGCGCGGCCCAAGATCGCCGACTACCCCTTCACCACGCTCATCCCGAACCTCGGCGTCGTCCAGGCCGGCGACGTCCGGTTCACCATCGCCGACGTGCCGGGCTTGATCGAAGGCGCCAGCGAAGGCAAGGGCCTCGGCCACCACTTCCTGCGCCATGTCGAACGCTGCGCTGCCCTGGTGCACGTGCTGGACTGCGGCACGCTCGAATCTGACCGCGACCCGCTCTCGGACCTTGCCATCATCGAAGCTGAACTCGAGAAGTACGCGGTGGACATGAGCTACAGCGGAACCGACGGCGAAGTCGTTCCGCTGAACCACCGCCCCCGCCTGGTCGCCCTGAACAAGGTGGACCTGCCCGACGGCAAGGACATGGCCGAGTTCGTCCGGCCGGAACTCGAAGCCCGCGGCTACAAGGTCTTTGAGATCTCCGCCACCAGCCACGAGGGCCTCCGCCAGCTCGGCTTCGCCATGGGAGAAATCGTCCAGGCCGCCCGCGACGCCCTCGCCGCCGCGCCGCCCAAGGTGCACGCCCCGATCCTGAAGCCGCGCGCCGTGAACGAATCCGGCTTCAAGATCCGCCGTGAAGAAAAGAACCTCGAGCCGCTGTTCCGGGTCTTGGGCGACAAGCCCGTGCGCTGGGTCAAGCAGACCGACTTCACCAACGAGGAAGCGATCGGCTACCTCGCTGACCGCCTCGCCAAGCTGGGCGTCGAAAACGAACTCTTCAAGCAGGGTGCCGTGCCGGGCGACACGGTCGTCATCGGCGAGGACGACGGCGTCGTCTTCGACTGGGAGCCGACCATGATGGCCGGCGCCGAACTGCTGGCCGCACCGCGCGGCACCGACGTTCGCTTCGCCGACATCGGCGACCGCCCCACCCGCGGACAGAAGCGCGACGAGCAGGTCGAACGCCGCGAGGCCAAGGCCGCCGCCCGCGCCGAGCTCGAAGCCGAGCGCAAGGCCGGGATCTGGACTGAATCCGTCAGCGGGCGCCGGCCCAAGCCGCTCAAGGAGAGCGCACTGGGCGAAGAAAATGAGGAGTGAACCCGCAGACGTGAGTGCTAGTTCCGCAGTATTAATCGAGGAACCCGCCGACGACAGGAGCGTGCTGGCCCGGGCGCGCCGCATCGTGGTCAAGGTCGGATCCTCGTCGCTTACCAGCATCAAGGGCGGTATCTCCGAAGAAGCACTCATCGCCCTGTCGGATGCCCTTGCCGTCAAGAGCAATGCCGGCATGGAAATCATCCTGGTGTCGTCGGGGGCCATCGCCGCCGGACTGGCGCCGCTGGGGCTGGCCAAGCGTCCCCGGGACCTGGCCACCCAGCAGGCCGCCGCAAGCGTGGGCCAGGGCCTCTTGATGGCCCGGTACACCCAGGCGTTCGGAGCCCACGGCGTCACAGTCAGCCAGGTCCTGCTCACGGCCGATGACCTCATGAGGCGCAGCCACCATACCAACGCGTTCCGCGCCCTGAACAGGCTGCTTAATCTTGGCGTGGTGCCGGTGGTCAATGAGAACGACACCGTCGCCACGCACAAGATCCGCTTCGGCGACAATGATCGGCTGTCGGCCCTCGTGGCCCATCTGGTCCGCGCCGATGCCCTGGTGCTGTTGTCCGACGTCGACTCGCTCTACGACGGCCCACCGTCCAAGGGCGCCAAACGGATTCCCCGGGTGGACGGCCCCGAGGACCTCGAGGGTGTCTCCATTGGGGCGCCGGGCAAGGCGGGAGTCGGAACCGGCGGGATGCAGACCAAAGTCGAGGCGGCCATCATGGCGGCCGACTCCGGTATCCCCGCGATGGTCACGTCGACTGCCAACGTCTCAGCAGCCCTGGCCGGGGAGGACGTCGGGACCTGGTTCACCGTGAACGGGGCACGCAAGCCGGTGCGGATGATGTGGCTCGCCCACCTCGCACACGTGCAGGGCCGGCTG
>NZ_MQTS01000164.1:0-2554 GCF_020532825.1 Arthrobacter sp. SO3 | reverse complement strand
GGCCGTGCGCGACCGCCACACCTCGCTGCTCCCGGCCGGGATCTCGGCGGTGGAAGGTAATTTCGAAGCGGGGGACGCCGTGGAAATGGTCGCCGCAGACGGCACCGTCGTTGCGCGCGGTCTGGTCAACTATTCCGCTGCCGAGTTGCCGCAGATGCTGGGCCGCTCCACGGTGGAACTCGGTGAGTCGCTGGGACGTGGATTTGACCGCGAGGTTGTTCATGTAGACGATCTGGTGCTGGTTTAGCAGGCGTGCCCGCCTAGACTTGAAGGATGACTGAGGCACTGATTCCCCAAGCTCCGGAGACTCCCAACGATGCCAGGCAGGCAGCGCCGCTGCGCGAGCTGAAGAATATGCGACCTTCAACCGCCGACGTCGAAGCAGCCGTCCACGCCATCGCCGACCGCTCGCGCCAGGCCGCCCGCAGGATGTCCCGTGCCAACCGGGCCTGGAAGGACCGCGGGCTCCGTGCCATCGCGGCCGCGCTGCTGGAGCGCAAGGCCCAGATCCTGGCCGCCAATTCCACGGACGTCGCCGCCGGGAAGACCAACGGCACGTCTGCGGCCATGCTGGACCGGCTCACCCTCACGGAAGCCCGCATCCAGGGCCTCGCCGACGCCCTGGAGAACCTCGCCAACCTGCCCGATCCGGTCGGCAACGTCGTGCGTGGCCAGACTCTCCCCAACGGGCTGCGGCTGCGCCAGGTCAACGTGCCCCTGGGCGTCGTCGCCGCCATCTACGAGGCGCGCCCCAACGTTACCGTCGATATCGCCGGACTCGGCCTGAAGAGCGGCAATGCTGTCATCCTGCGGGGCGGGACCGCGGCTGCCGCCACCAACGCCGCCCTCGTCACCGTGCTCCGCGACGCCCTCGAATCAGTGGGCCTGCCCGCCGACGCCGTGCAGAGCGTCGACCAGTACGGCCGCGAAGGCGCCAACGCCCTGATGCGCGCCCGCGGACGGGTCGACGTCCTGATTCCCCGCGGCGGCCGGGATCTGATCCAGTCCGTCGTGACGAACGCCAAGGTTCCCGTGATCGAGACCGGGGAGGGCAACGTGCACATCTTCCTGGACGCCTCGGCGGATGAGCACATGGCCGTGGAGATCCTGCTGAACGCCAAGACCCAGCGGCCCAGTGTCTGCAATACCGTCGAGACCCTGCTGGTCCACTCCGCGTCGACGGTGCTGCCGGCCGTGGCCACGGCCCTGCGCGCGGCCGGCGTCACCCTGCACGCCGACGAACGGATCCGCGCCGCGCTCCCGGCCTCGGTCGATTCGGTCCGCGCCACCGATGAGGACTGGGCCACCGAATACATGGACCTGGACCTCGCCGTGGCAATGGTGGACAGCCTGGACGACGCCGTCAAGCACATCCGCACCTGGTCCACCGGCCACACCGAAGCCATCCTGACCAATGACCTCGGCAACGCCGAACGCTTCATCGCGGAGATTGATTCGGCCGCCGTGATCGTCAACGCCTCCACCCGGTTCACCGACGGCGGCGAACTCGGCCTGGGCGCCGAGGTGGGCATCTCGACCCAGAAGCTGCACGCCCGCGGTCCGATGGGGTTGACGGAACTGACCACCACCAAGTGGATCGTCCAGGGCGAAGGCCAGATCAGGGCCTAGCAACGCTGTAACATGGAACAGAAGTCCGAAACGGCGGGGATACCCGCCGTCGTAAAATTTTGAACTCACTAGGGGAGAACATGCTGTCGCAGCAGATCGCCACAATCGTCGTCGCCGCCGCCGGCGGAACAGGCCACGAGGAACTCGCACCAATTATTGCGCCGCCGTTCGCCATTGGCGGCATCATGTTCGCGCTCCTTATGGTCCTGCTGTTCATCACGCTGTCCTACTCCAACCTGGGCAAGCGCCACGCAGCCGTCGAGGAGCACGCGGACCCGCACCGCCAGCACCCGAACAAGCACGATCACGGTAAAGGGCACTAATATTTCCGCCATCGGGAAGCAGCGCGGCGCCCAGCGCCGCCTGCGCCTGGGTGTGATGGGTGGCACGTTCGATCCCATCCACCACGGCCACCTTGTCGCGGCCAGCGAGGTCGCGGCCAAGTTCAACTTGGATGAAGTGGTCTTCGTGCCCACGGGCCAGCCCTGGCAGAAGATGAGCAAAAAGGTCAGCGAGGCCGAGCACCGCTACCTTATGACCGTGATCGCCACGGCCTCAAACCCCCGGTTCACCGTCAGCAGGGTGGACGTGGACCGGCCCGGCCCGACTTACACCATCGATACCCTCCGGGACCTGCACACGCTGCGTCCGGACGCGGACCTGTTCTTCATTACCGGCGCCGACGCCCTGGCCCAGATCCTGTCCTGGAAGGACATCGACGAGCTGTGGTCCCTCGCGCACTTCGTCGGGGTCACCCGTCCCGGCCACGTCCTGGACGGGATGGGCCGCAAGGACGTCAGCCTGCTCGAAGTTCCCGCCATGGCGATCTCCTCAACCGACTGCCGCACCCGCGTGGCGGCCGGGAACCCCGTTTGGTACCTCGTCCCTGACGGCGTGGTCCAGTACCTGTCTCTTATACACATCT
>NZ_MQTS01000163.1:4583-53730 GCF_020532825.1 Arthrobacter sp. SO3 | reverse complement strand
GGGGCGGGTGCTTCGGCGGGCTTCACCTCGGCTGGCTGGGCCGCGACGACACCGGCGGGAATCACGGCCTGGTTATCGACCCGGACGCGTTCAAAATCGAGGTGCGTCAGCGGATCCGCGGTGGTGGCTGCCTGCGTGGAACTGCCCGCACTGGCATTGCGGGCCGCCGTCTCGGACGCCTGGCCGGCTGCGCCGACCCCCACAATGACCGCACACGCGGCGGCAACAACGGCCACCCGGCGGCCGGTTGCGCCGAGGCCGCTGCCAAACCGGGCCAGGGCTGAAGCGGGCTTAGCGCGGTGGCGCGAGGGATTGGAGCGGGTCGTCTTTGCAGCGTCGTCAGGGCGTGATTGTGCCTGGAATTCAGTCATGAGTGCCTCTCAACGCCTGCGGAGTTAGCTGTCGGGTTCGGATGAGGTCATCCGGCCGCACGGAAATTCACGTGTCGGCTTCACCCCAAGGGCGCAAAGATGCAAAATGCCCGGAAACTCTGGGTCCCCCGCCTCTGCCTGGTCGAACGGAATCCGGGAGGCGGCAGAGCTTGGCGTGCATCCGGATATGCGGCCCTAGTGATGGCCGCACCCTAAAGACCGTACAGGACCTGGACTGCTAAGTCACATTTTGGTAACAGGGATCACGCCAGCGGTGTGGCGTCTTGCGTCGTGTTCAGCAGCCGATGCTCTTTAGCTGCACCCGAGGCTTTTGCCGCACTCGGGGCCTTAGCCGCACCCGGAGCTTCAGCCGCACCCGGGGCCTTAGCCGCCCCCGGAGCTTCAGCCGCAAGGGGAGCGTCCGGCAAAAGAACGGTGAACTCTGTCCGTCCCGGAACCGACGTGACGCTGACAGTCCCGCCGTGCGCCTCAACAATTGACTGCACGATGGACAAGCCCAGCCCGCTGGTTCCCTCGGCGGACGCGCTGGTGATGGTGGCGGCGGAGGCAGCGGCCGCCGGAGACCCCGGAAGCGTGCGGGGCGGGTGGACCGGAAGGCGGGGAAGGTGCGTGTGGCCGGGCGCCGGCGTCGTGGTGGCCACCGGATTCTTCCGGGATGCGTCCGCGCGCGTGAAGCGCGCGAAGACGCGGTCCACGAACCCGGGGGCGATCCCTGGGCCGTTGTCCGTTACGGTCATCACGGCACCCCCGTCCGGGGCGCGCTTCACCCCGGTCACCACCATGGTGCCCGGTCCGGTGTGCTTGCGCGCGTTGGAGAGCAGGTTGGCCAGCACCTGGTGGAGCTGGGTCGCGTCGCCGCGGACCACCACTGGCTCTTCCGGGAGTTCCAGGTGCCAGACCCGGTCCGGGGCGATGACCTTCTCATCGCTTACCGTCTCGATGGCCAGTTGGGTGAGGTCCACCTCGCTGAGTTTGAGGGGCTGGCCTTCGTCCAGCCGGGCGAGCAGGAGCAGGTCCTCCACCAGGGTGGTCATCCGTTCGGACTGGCTCTGCACGCGGGCGAGGGACCTCTGTCCGTCGGGGGTGAAGTGTTCGGTCATCCGCATCAGTTCGGTGTATCCGCGGATGGCAGTGAGGGGGGTGCGCAGCTCATGCGACGCGTCCGCCACGAACTGTCGGACCTTCATCTCACTCTTCTGCCGGGCTTCGAGCGCGTTGGAGACGTTGTCCAGCATCAGGTTCAGGGCATGGCCGACGCTGCCGACCTCCGTTCCCGGATGGGCAGCGGAGTCCGGCACCCGCATGGCAAGTCCCACTTCGCCGGCGTCGAGCGGGAGGCGGGAGACCTGCGTCGCCACTTCGGAGAGCTGGTCGAGGGGCTTCATGGTCCGGCGGATCAGTGCCGTCCCGGCCAGGCCGATCACAACGAGTCCGCCGGCGGAGACCAGCAGCATGGTCCAGACCAGGGACGCAAGGGTGTTCTGTTTCTCGGCGAGCGGCAGCCCGGTCACAATCACGTCGCCGTCCGGGGTCTCGGCGGCAACAAGCCGGTAGGCTCCGGCGGACAGGGTCCGGTCCACGGACCCGTTCCGGGGGGTCAGCTTAAGGAGGATCTCGTCGTCGTCGTCGGTGAGGGACTTGCGGGTGGCGTCATCGGCGAGGAATCCGGCGCTGCGGACCGAATCATCCACGATCCTTGCGTTCAGGGTGCCGATTCCCTGGCCGCGCGCGTCAAGGGGATCGGCGCGGCCGCCGGTGCGGCCAAATTCTCGGGCACGGGCCGCGGCCTGCACCAGTTGGGTGTCGAGCTGCTTGCTCAGGAACGAGTCCATCGAGGCATAGCTGACGAGGCCCACCGCACCGCAGATCGCCACGAGCAGGGCCATGGTGACGAGGACCAGCCGGGTGCGCAGGTGCCAGGTGGACGGGTTGCGCCAATTGAGCCCGGAGGGGCGGATCCTGGCGGGGCGTTCAGGCACGGATCAGTCCGCCGGTTTCAGGACATAGCCGGCGCCGCGCACCGTGTGGATCATGGGCGGGTGGTTGGCGTCGACCTTCTTGCGCAGGTAGGAGATGTAGAGCTCCACGATGTTGGCCTGGCCGCCAAAGTCGTAGTCCCAGACCCGGTCCAGGATCTGGGCTTTGCTGACAACCCGTTTCGGGTTCTCCATGAGGTAGCGCAGCAGCTCGAACTGGGTGGCCGTGAGGTGGAGTTCCTCACCCGCGCGCCGCACTTCCCGCGTGTCGACGTTCAGGACGAGATCGCCGACGACGAGTTCGGCGGTGTCCATGGCTGCCACGCCGGAACGCTGGACCAGCCGGTGCAGCCGCAGCAGCACTTCCTCCATGCTGAACGGCTTGGTCACGTAGTCGTCTCCGCCCGCGGCCAGCCCGGTGATCCGGTCCTGGACGGCGTCCTTGGCTGTCAGGAACAGCGCCGGCACCTCCGGAGCGAAGGCGCGGATCCTGCCCAGCAGCTCAACGCCGTCGAACCCGGGAAGCATCACGTCGAGCACTAGCACGTCGGGGCGGAATTCCTTGGCAAGCTTCACAGCTTCGGGGCCGTCGGCGGCGACGGCGACCGACCAGCCCGCCATTCGCAGGCCCATGCTCATCAGCTCGGAGAGGCTGGGTTCGTCGTCCACGACCAGGGCGCGGATGGGGGAGCCATCCGGGTGGGTGAGCTGGGGGAGATTGTTGGTCATGGAGTGCGAGGTGGCCATGGGACAACTCTCCGATCTGACGGTTAGGCGCGGCTTTGGGGATCCTGTGCGGCACCTGTGAATCCCAGCCTAGCGAGCTGGGCATCCTTAAAGCCGTTGGTGAGGGCATGTTTTCCCGAAGATCGGGTGACCACTCTGTGGGACGCTGGACATCCAAAGGTAAGTAGGCGAACGGTTTGGTGGTTTCCCGTTACAGTGAATAATTTCGGGAAAATGGCGGACCGGAGCGAACATTCTTCGATAAAGGCCCGGAAACTGCCTTGGATGGTCGGAAGTGTGGTTGTTCTGTTGCCACGCCAGAATTGTGATCTGCGCTACAATTCCCCAGTTCGTCTCACATCGTGGACTTTAAGGTCCATTGTTACTTGCAAGTTTTCATTGTTACGTTGCACACTTCAATTGTGAACAAGAACTCAACAGCACCTGCAGCCGCAGTTTTTTGGATCAGCCCACCCGCTGATACCGAAAAGCGCTGTTGTCGAATGCACGCCTAACTTTTACATCCCAAAGGTTTCTAGGCATTCGCCCCCAGCCCAGCGTCGGGCGCCCCTCCCCAGTTTTCATTGCGGGGAAAAGTAGCATTCGAGCCGCGATGACGGCCATTCACATTGAGGTAAGCAATCCATGTCAGTTGCATCCGGATACGTCCACATCTCCGTCCGTAACGCCAGCAAGGCCGGCCAGGCCTCCGGTATCCGCCAGGGTTTCGGCAGCCGCGCCTCCTTCGCCCCCGCCGGATCCGGCAACAGCTTCCCCGCCCCGGGCTATGCGCCGCAGGGATACAACCCGAACTCCTACGGACAGCTCCGCGCTGTTCCGCCGGCGCCGGCCACCGCCCCGACTCCCGTGATTGCTCCGGGAAGCGGCAGCCCCGTCCGTCCCGTCCCGAGCGACAACGTTGCCCGCGGATTCGTGCTCTACATGGGCATCGATGAGGAAACCGCGGCGGCCGCCGGCACTTCCATTGCCAAGCTGGCCCAGGAGATCCGGGCCTACGCCCAGTCCCTGGTTTCCGGCGCCGAAAGCTACGCCGCTGTCGCCGTCGCCCCGGCCGGCGCTCCGGGCTCCGCGCTCGACGTCGTCCGTTCCACCTTTGGTGACCCCACGGTCGGCGCCCGCCAGCGTTCCGAGACGGCCCGCCTGCAGCAGCCGCAGGACCCCCGTCCGGCCGGCGTGCTGATTGACCTTGCCCGCCGCGAGGTGGCGCTCGACGGCGAATCCCTGAACCTTACGTTCAAGGAGTTCGAGCTCCTCAACTACCTCGTCGAGAACGGCACCCGCACCGTGGGCCGTGACGAGCTGCTTGAGGGACTGTGGCGGAATGCCGAAGAGGTGCCCAACGAGCGCACCATCGACGTCCACATCCGCCGCCTGCGCTCCAAGCTGGGCCGCCTCGCCAACACCGTGCGTACGGTCCGCGGCCAGGGCTACCGTTTCTACGAGCACCCCGAAGTTGTTGTCTGGGCCGCTCCGGAATACTCGATCTAGGTTCCAGCCCTTCGCAAAGCGTCCGTCCCTGAACTGGGGCGGGCGTTTCTTGCTTTCCCCGCGGGATTCCCGCGCTGTTGGGGGCTGTTGCGCTTCCTGCCTCCGGCGTAGTCTCGGACCGTTGAGCCGACCATTGGGAGGAAGAAATGTCTGTTGCACGGATTACTACCCTGAGCGCGAACTCCAAGACCTCGTTCGATGCCGCCATCAAGGAGGGCGTCGACCGGGCCAACAAAACCCTGCGCAATGTCACCGGGGCGTGGGTGAAGGAACAGAAGGTTGAAATCAGCGACGGCGCCGTCGTGGCCTGGCATGTCGTGCTGGAGGTGACCTTCGTCCTGGACGACTGAGCAAACGCTGGCGGGATGGGCGCCCGTGATCAGCCGCCGCACTAGGATTGGTCCATGAGCGCGCATCACATCAAACGGCTGGTGCTTATGCGGCATGCCAAGTCGGACTGGCCGGGCGGGGTCGCGGATCACGACCGCCCGCTTGAAGAGCGCGGCCATCGCGATGCCCCGCAGGCCGGAAAATGGCTGTTGAAGCACGGCGTGGTCCCCGATTTCATCCTCTGCTCCAGCGCGCTGCGCACCCGGCAGACCTGCACCTGGGTCTGCAGCGAACTCGGCGACAAAGCTCCGACGCCGAAACTGGAGGACGGCCTCTACGCCGCCTCGGCGTCGCGGATGCTGACGGTCATCAACCACGTCCCGGATACCGTGACCACCCTGATGGTGATCACGCACATGCCCGGCGTGCAGGACCTTGCCATGCACCTCGCCTCCCGCGATTCCAACCATGATGCCTACATGGACGCCGCTACGCGGTACCCCACCAGCGCGCTGACTGTCATGGAGACGGAGAAGTCCTGGGCCGAACTGGACGGCCAGGACGCCAGGCTCACGCATTTCAAGGTTCCCCGGGCCAAATAGCGCCCGGCGGTGCGGGCTGCCTCAGTCCTGGATGCATAGTCATGCAGGCGATTCTGCGGTTTACTGATGCTGTCCACTCGTGGACTACTGGCGATCTGGAGAAAAGGCGGACTCATCGTGGATTCAGGACAGCTCATAGGGATCATTATCGGCGTCGTTGTCGTGCTCGCAATTGTCGTCGTGGCAATCATGCTCAACCGCAGGCGCAAGGTCGAAGCGGACCGCAACAAGGCCGTCGAAATGCGAGAACAGGCCCGGACCGAGGAGATCGGTGCCCGGGAGCGCGAGGCGCAGGCTGCCCGGGCTGAGGCCGACGCGAAGCAGGCAGAAGTCGAGGCCGAGCGCCTGCGGGAGGAAGCCCGCGATCGCCAGCGGGAAGCGGAGCATGTTCGTGCCGGCGCGCAGGAGCAGCTGCGGAAGGCGGACGAACTGGACCCCGACGTCGCCACCACCGAACGTAAGGCCACCAACGGGGAGCAGACGCCCGGCGAAGCCGCAGGCCATGAAGAGCTGCGCCGCGACCGCAGCGCGCGGAACGCTGCCCCCGCGGAACAGGCGCCCAGCCCGGAGAGCGGCCGGGAGCCCAACAGTCAGGGGCCCAGCAGCCAGGTTCCCAACAACGAGGTTCCCAACAGCCAGGTTCCCCAGGAGCCGGTCCGCGGAGACGAGCACCGCACCGACAATCCCCGCAACCTCTGATCATTAGCACTCCACTAATCTCCGGCACGCAGGACGTATCTGGCTGCCGGAGACGTCCGGAACCGGCATAGTGGCAGGGTGAACCCCCGCCACTCCGCCCTGGCCCTGCTCGTCGCTGTGCTCTGGGGCGTCAACTTCGTCGCGATCGACCTTGGCCTGCACCCGGACGGGGCGGAGATGCCGCCCCTGTTGTTCGTGGCGATGCGGTTCACCCTCGTGGTGGTTCCCTGCATCTTCTTCATCCGGAAGCCGGACGTGGGCTGGAAGGCGATTATCGGCGTCGGGCTCCTGATGAGCGCCGGGCAGTTCGGCCTCCTGTATCTGGCCATGGCCCTTGGCATGCCCGCGGGCCTGGCGTCGCTGGTGCTGCAGGCGCAGGTGCTGCTGACGGTGCTCCTGGCGGCTGGCTTGCTCGGCGAGCGGCCGAGCCGGCGGCAGTTCGCGGGCGTGGTGCTCGGCGTGGCCGGTCTCGCTGTGGTGGCGGTCGGGCGCAGCCTGGTCGCCCCGGTGCTGCCGCTCATAATCGTGCTCGCCGCGGCGCTGTCCTGGGCCGCCGGCAACATCGTGGCCCGAAAGGCGAAGGCTGCGTCCGGGCTGGGACTCGTGGTGTGGTCCGGGGCAGTGGTGCCGCTGCCCCTGCTGGGACTGTCGCTGCTGGTCGACGGTCCGCCGGCGGTGGCGCAGGCACTGCTGGACGTCCAGCCCGTTACCCTGCTGAGCGCCCTGTATACGGCCGTTTTCGGTTCCCTGGTGGGCTACGGGGTCTGGAACCGGCTGCTCGGGCTGTACCCGTCCTCCGCCGTGGTGCCGTTTACCCTGCTGGTACCTGTGGTCGGGATGTCTGCGGCGTGGCTCGTCCTCGGCGAGGTGCCCACCCCCGCCGAGGTGGCTGGCGGACTTCTGCTGCTTGCCGGGGTGGCGACGGCCGTGCTGCGCCCCTGGAATCTTCGACGCCGGGACATGCGACGGCGGGACCCGCAGGGGGCTGCCCGGCAGCCGGGTGTTCAGCACCGGCACCCGCGGCCGGGGGCTCAGCGGCGGGTGGAGGTGCGAGCTGCGGGACGTGCCGGGGATTTCGCGGCGGATTTGGCAGCGGACGGACCCCCGCCGGAGGACGCCGGCCGCTTGAGCCCGGAGGCAGCCGCCCGCGGCGCGGAAACGCGCGCCGACTGAGACTGCGCCGACTGGGACTTGGCCGGCTGGGACTCGGTAAGTTGGGATTTGGCCGGCTGAGCCGCTGCCGGCCTGCCTGTCGCGGTCCTCGGTACCGGGCGCGGAGCGGCGGTCCGTGACGGCGCGCGGCGGGTGGCCGCCGCCCGGGGTGCCGGGCGCCGTGAGGCCGCCGGACGTCGCTGCGGCGCGCGGCCGGCGGCGCGTGGACGCCTGCCCCGGCCCGGCAGGACGGTACCGGCAACCAGCAGCAGCAGGGTGGCGGCGCCGGATGCTGCGGCGAGGTAGAAATACAGGTCCGGATGTTCGGCGTCCACCGGGGCCGACAACGCGTCCGGATCAGCGTTGAAAGCCAAGCCCCACTGCCGCAGGAACGCGATGCTGAAGGCGATGAACAGGATGCTCCCGATCCCGCTGGCGGCCAGTGTGCGGTGCCGCCGGCGGATGACCACCTCGGAGACGCACGCCACGTAGGCTGCCGCGGCGGCCGCCAGGAACCACAGGAATACTGTTTCGTGCAGGGTGATAGCGGTCAGCGCCAACAGCGCCAGCGCGGCAAGGAACGCTCCGATGGCAATCCTGCCGCTGTTACCCATGTGGCCCATGTGAATAATCATCGCCGAGCGGAGGCTACTTCACGACGTAGCCGCGCATGGTCGCCATAATCGCCATGACACTTTGCTCCCGGGTCCGCTCCGGGTTGTAGGTCTGCCGGTCCAGGCCCACCACGAAGCACGCCCCGAAGATGGCTGTCTCCAGGCTGCCCCGCGACACGGCCTGATCCACCGGGTAGACGGCAGCCACCGCGTCGATGGCCGCGCCGACCACGGCGAGCAGGAGGCCGCGGAGCTCCGTGAAGGTGTCCTGCCACTCGCTGGGGGTCCGCCAGTTCTCGCTGACCCAGAGCCGGGCAAAGGAGGGGTACTCGTCCATGAAATCCATGGCCTGGCCGATCATTTCGTCCATCGCCGCGAGCGGGTCGGCCGAGTCGTCCCGGACGCTCAGCAGCCGTGCCAGCAGGATGTCCACCCCGTGGCGCAGCAGCTGGGCAATCAGGTCCGACTTGCTGCCGAAGTTGTAGTAGACCGTGCCCTTGGACACCCCGGCGGCCGCCGCGATCTCATCGACCGTCACCCCAGCCACCCCGCGCTCGCCGATCAGTTCCATCGAGGCCTCAAACAGCTTCTGCTTGGTCGCGTTGGTGCGGGCCGGCCGGAGCCTCTTCGCCGCCGCGGCCGGGGTCTCCGCGTCGCCGGAAGACGCCATAATGCTGTCCGTGCGGCTGGTCATACGGTGATCTCCGGTTTCAGGGTCTTCAGGGTCCAGTACTTGTGCTTCCGGACGGCCAGGGTGGACATAGCCGTTCCCAGCACAGTGTAGCCAAGCAGCCCCAGCATCGTAGGCAGGATGACGGCAAGGTCTGCGCCGTAGATCAGGTGCCGCATGCCGTTGACTACGTACCCCATCGGCAGGAGCTGGTGCACCACGTGGAGGGGCTGGGGCGTTGTCTGCCACGGGAACGTGCCCCCCGAAGACACGAGCTGCAGCACCAGCAGGATCAGCACCACGAGCTTGCCGGGGGATCCCAGCAACGCGACGACGCCCTGGATGATCGCACTGAACGCCATGGCGGCGGCCAGCATAAGGAACCACATCAGCCAGGGATGGGCGGGATTGAGCCCCAGTCCCACGTCGACCACCAGGGTAAGCAGGCTCGCCTGGACGGCCGAGACAGCCAGGAACGGAAGCCAGCCGCCGACGGCGATCTTCCACGCAGGGGCGTTCGACGCCAGCGCCCGCTGGGTGATGGGCCGCATCGCCTGGATCAGCATAAAGACGCCGATCCACAGGGCCAGGGTGAGGAAGAACGGTGCCAGGCCTGCGCCGTAGGAGCCCGCCTTGGCCTGCGAGATGTTGCTGACGGCCACCGGGTCCGCCATCACCTTGGCGAGGCTGTTCTTC
Organism: Arthrobacter sp. SO3; assembly: GCF_020532825.1. Taxonomy (GTDB): domain Bacteria; phylum Actinomycetota; class Actinomycetes; order Actinomycetales; family Micrococcaceae; genus Arthrobacter. The sequence continues at coordinate 44,364 of NZ_MQTS01000163.1, read as the reverse complement.
TGGGTGTCGTCGGGGTTGGGGACCTGGCCGGCGCCCTTGGCGAGTTCAGCTGCGAGAGTTCCGGCGCCGTCGGAGGCCGTTGCCGCACCGCTTTCCAGCTGGGCTGCACCGTCGTCGAGTTTCTGCGCGCCCTCGGAGAGTTTCGCGGCGCCGTCGAGGGCACCCTGCTGTCCGGCGGCGAGGGTGGCGGCGCCCCCGGCCAGCTGGTCCGCTCCGGTGGACGCCTGGCTGATGGCGCCGGCGAGGGCAGGGGTCGCTCCCGCCAGCCTGGCCGCACCCGAGCTGACGCCGGCGGAGCCGTCCGCCAGTTGCTGGATCTGCGCTGCCGCAGTCGTGAGAGAGGCGGCCGCGCCCGTGGATGCCGGCGCCGCAGGGTGGGCGTCGAAGTCGGCCAGGATAGCATCCGCCTGGGCCGGGGTGAGGGTACCGGCAGCGACGAGCCGGCTGTTGGCGGCGACGACCCGGCTGCGCTGTGCCTGGGCGGCTGCCTGTTCGGAGCCAGCCAGCTGGCCGGCGAGGCCCTGCACCTTGGAATTGAGCGCGGCGTTCCCGGCCGCCACCTGCGCTGCGCCGTCCGCGAGTGCCCGGGTATCGGCAGGCAGTGTGGCGGTTTTGTCCTTAAGCTGCGTCAGTCCGCCGCTGAGCTGGGCTGCCCCTGTGCTCAGGGAGTTGGCGCCGTCCCGGAGCTTGAGCTGGCCGCTATAGAGCTCGGCGGCGCCGTTCTTGAGATCGCTCGTGCCCTGATGGAGGGTGACCGTCCCGTCGTGAAGGCTGGCGACGCCGTCGGCGAGTTTGCCGGCGCCGTCCGAAGCTTTAAGCATCTGGGAGTGGATGGTCCCGAACCCGGTGAGGAGCTGGTTGGCGGTTTCCTCGCCGACCTCCGTGGCCACTGTGGTGTGCACGGCGGTGGTGAGTTTGTCCACGATGGTGCTCAGTAGGTAATTGTTCGCGTCATTGGTGGTGACGTTAAGCATGGCCTGGTTGGCGGCGTCGAAGCTGCCGGGGGAGACGAGGTTCGCCGAGAAATCCTTGGGGATCTTCAGGGCGAAGGCGTATTTGCCCGTGCTCACGCCCTGGTCCGCTTCCTCCGTCCCGGAGACCGTCTGCCAGTTGAAGACATGGCCATCCGTGAGGCTTTCCGCGACTTTTTGGCCGGCCTCGAGCCGGGTGCCGTCGGCGGAGGTGGCGCCGGTGTCCTCGACGACGAGTGCCGCGTCGATCTGGTTCAGCTTGCCGTAGGGATCCCAGTTGGCGTAGAGGTACACGGCGCCATAGAGCAGGGGCACCATGGTCAGCGCCAGAATGGTGAGCTTGGGCAGCAGACCGCCGGTCATGCGCTTGAGTTCGGAGCGGGCCAGCCGCAGCACAGTCACTATATTTCCTCAGTTTCGAGTGTGTTGGATGCGTGAAGTCGTGCGGGAGGAGGGCCGCCGGGGGCTGGGGATGCCGCGTTCCCGATCACTGCGGTGGGTCCGGTCCAGCCGGCCGGGACGCTCATCACGGTGGCGACGACGGCGAGCGGACGCCCGGCGTCGTAAGCCAGCTCCATAAGCCTCGGCAGCCAGTCCTCCGGATCGCCGTGGCGGTCCGGGGAGTCCACCACGAGCAGGTCCGTGTGCGGGTTGGTCAGGGCAAGCGCCGTGAGCAGTTCGAGCCGCCGGGCGGCCGGAAGTTGCTCGGTCCACAGCCCGGCGATGTCCTCGAAGCGGTTGACCTTGAGCCAGGGCTTGCTGAGCAGCGAACCCCGGTAGCGGCGTGGGATGAGGGCCAGGTCCTCGGTGACGAGGTCGCGGACGCTGAGGTGCTGCTCGGGCTCGTTCACCCCGGGGGAGTCCACCACGGCGCTCGCCTGTCGCAGGGGCGTGATCCGGGCGCTTCCGTCCCACTCTGCGCCATCCCATTCGAAGTGGCCGGCGGAGGGCTTGAGGCGCCCGCTCAGGGCCAGGGCCAGGGCGGTGCGCTGGGTCTGTCGTTTGTCGCAAACCAGCAGGAGTTCGCCGCGCCGGACCTGCAGGGAGGTAGCCGGCAGCAACTCGTCCCGTCTGCCGTTCACGGAGAGCTGTTGCACGCGGAGCAAGGGGGGCCTTTCGCAGATGAATGTCTACGACAAGGCTAACTGAACTGACCGGTCAGTTCAAATAGGATAGGTGGGGAGTGACGGGCCGGCCATCCCGCCGAGGTGAGACTTGGCGCCCATGTTCATGAAAAACATGGGCGCCAAGTGATACCTCGGCGGGTCAGAGGCCGTACTCCTCGAGCAGCCGGAGCCAGACCTCGCTGATCGTGGGGTAGGAGGGCACGGCGTGCCACAGCCGGTCCAGCGGCACTTCGCCGACGATCGCGATAGTGGCCGCGTGCAGCAGCTCGGCCACATCGGGACCGGCGAACGTGGCGCCCAGCAGCACCTGCCGGTCCTCGTCGACCACGAGCTGGGCCCAGCCCTCATACCGTTCGGAGTGCAGTGAGGATCCGGCCACCTGGATGGGCAGTTCCACGGAGGACGCCCTGAGGCCGCCCTGTTCCGCCTGCCGCACGGTCCGGCCCACATTGGCCAGCTCCGGATCGGTGAACACGACGTTGGGAACGGCGTGGTCGTTGGCCGTCCGGGCGTAGCGGCTCCAGGGGGCGGCCGCGCCACTGAGCCGGCCCCTGGCCCGGGCAGCAATGGCATCGCCCGTGGCGCGCGCCTCGTACTTGCCCTGGTGGGTCAGCATGACATTCCCGGCGGCATCGCCGGCGGCGTACAGCCACGGGTCGACGTCGTTCCCGGTGCCGCCCGCAACCAGACCGGTGGAGTCGGTGCTGAGCCGCAGTTCCTCCCCTTCCTTGGGGGCGAGGCCGACGGACTCGAGCCCAATCCCTTCGAGGGCGGGATGCCGGCCAGTGGTGACCAGGAGTTTGTCGGCCGTCACCGACGCGCCGCCCTCCAGCTCGAGACTGAGGGAGCCGTCGTCGTTCTCGCGGACGCTCTTGGTTCCGGTGTGGAGATGGAGACCAACGCCGTCCGCACGCAGCCCGGCGGCGACCAGCTTCGCCGCCTCCTCCGGGAACGCGCCCAGCAGGCCGCGGCGTGCCACCAGCGTTACCGAGGCTCCCAGTCGCGCGAAGGCCTGGGCGAGTTCGGTGCCGGCGACCCCGCCGCCCAGGACGGCCAGCCGGTCCGGGATCTCCCTCGCGGAGGTCGCCTCCCTCGTGGTCCAGTAGTCCACGTCGGCCAGTCCGTCGATGGGGGGCGCCGTTGGCGAGGAACCGGTGGCCACCACGACGGCGTGCCGCGCCGAGAGTGCGTAGCTGTTGCCGTCCAGTCCCGCGACTTCCACCTTCCGCATGTCCGTGATCCAGCCGTGGCCGCGGATCAGCTCTATCCCGGTGTCCGCGACCCACTTCGCCTGGCCGTCGTCCTGCCAGTTGGACGTGAAGTAGTCGCGGCGTTTGAGTACCGCCGCTGCGTCAAGGGTCCGGGTGACGGCTTCTGCGGCCCCTGGCACGGCCTGGGCGCCGTGGAGGGCGGTGCCCGGGCGCAGCAGCGCTTTGGAGGGCATGCAGGCCCAGTAGGAGCACTCGCCGCCCACCAGTTCCGCCTCGATCAGTACTGCGGTCAGTCCGCCGCGCACCGCGCGGTCCGCCACATTCTCGCCCACGGCGCCGGCGCCGATCACGATGACATCGAATTCCCGTTCAAGCTGTGCCGTCATGCCAAGATCCTACGCCCGGAGCCGCCCCGGTGAGCCGCGCGGGCAACCCTTTGCAGGACGTGGGACCACAGCTACTGTGGGGAACATACTTGGGGGAGGGCAGTGCGATGACGGCAGGCAGCGTGGGTGCGGGCGGTGTGGGTGCGGGCGGCGCTTTGCCACACGCAAGGTTCAGTGCGCAGGCAAGGCTGAGGGCGCTCCAGGCGGACATTATGGACCTGATCCTCGAGCGGGAGCTGGAAGCCGGGGATCCACTGCCGACCGAGCATGAGCTTTCCGCCGTGCTGGGCGTGGGCCGTAACACCCTGCGGGAATCCCTGAAAGTGCTCCAGGCCCTGGGCGTGATTGAAATCCGTCACGGCTTCGGCATGTTCGTCGCGCCGAGCAATTTCGATGCCCTCACCGATGGACTCACATTCCGGGGACGGTTGTCGCTGCGGCACCACGGGCAGGAGGCCCTGCAGCTCGTGGATGTCCGCCAGTCGCTGGAGGCCGGGCTGATTGCGGGGGCCATGGACCTGATGACCCCGGAGCACCTGATGGCGGTCGAGGAGTCCGTCCTCCGGATGGAGGCCCTGGCCGGTGCGGGGGAAACCTTCGTCGAGGCGGACGCCCAGTTCCACCGCCGGCTGTTCGAACCGGTCAACAACGAGCTGCTTCTCAGTTTGCTGGACGTTTTCTGGCAGGTTTACCGGAGGCTCTACATCGAGCTGGGCGGAGCGGAAGGGATCGACCTCCTGGCGGCAGCGGCCATGCACCGGGGGATTTACGATGCCGTCTCGACCGGCGACAGGGTTCTCGCGGCCCAGCGGCTCAACGCCCACTTCGACGGCATCCGTCTCCGGATCAGCCAGGCCATCTCGCCGTAGCCGCGCGTTTCCCGTCCCGGCGTCAGCAGCGGGAAGCCGGGCGCCGCCGTCGGGCGCTAAACAGAGGGCGGGCGCTGAGACTAAACAAAGGAAGGGTGTTAAACAAAAGATCCACACCGGCGGACCGGTGCGGATCTTTTCTCTGTGCGCCCAAAGGGATTCGAACCCCTGACCTTCTGTTCCGTAGACAGACGCTCTATCCAGCTGAGCTATGGGCGCATCTTCAGTTCCTGGAACTTCTCGCTCCCCGAACCTCGAATTACTTTACGCGAGGTGGGGCCATAGTTACAAATCGAAACAGGTGTAATCTAGGCGACTAGACCGGTCTACGTGACCTTGCTCACAAAATGAGGTCCTGTCGCACCATCGATTCCTTGAATTTCCGGGGTTTTTCATTTCTGCGCCCCCGGACATCCCACATCTTGCCTCAATTTTGGGGGGTGATCTAGCCCTACATTTAGGACACACGACTGAACCCGAGGAAGGGAACCGTAATGGGAGATCTGGCGCGACTGCCGTTGCTTGAAAAAGCACCCACCACACATGCCGGCCTGCTGGCATGGGTCGAAGAGGTAGCTGGACTGACCCAGCCGGACCGGATCCACTGGGTTGACGGCTCCGAGGAAGAGAACACCCGGCTCACGGACGAGCTCGTCGCCGCGGGCACGCTGACCCGCCTGAACGAGAAGCTGTTCCCCAAGTCCTTCGCGGCATTCTCTGACCCCGCCGATGTGGCCCGCGTCGAAGAGCAGACCTTCATCTGCTCCGAGAACGAACGCGATGCAGGCTTCACCAACAACTGGATGGCTCCGGCGGAGATGAAGGAGAAACTGCGCGGCCTCTTCAGCGGCTGCATGCGCGGCCGCACCATGTACGTCATTCCGTTTGTCATGGGCCACCTTGACGCCGAGGATCCCAAGTTTGGCGTGGAGATCACGGACAGCGCCTACGTTGTCGCCTCCATGCGCATCATGGCCACCATCGGCACCGAGGTCCTGGACAAGATCACCGCCACGAACGCGTTCTTCGTTCCGGCTCTGCATTCCCTGGGCGCGCCGCTGGCCCCCGGCCAGGCCGACGTCCTCTGGCCCTGCAACCCGGACAAGTGGATCGTGCACTTCCCCGAAGAGCGCTCCATCTGGTCCTTCGGCTCCGGCTACGGGGGCAACGCCCTGCTGGGCAAGAAGTGCTACGCCCTGCGCATCGCCTCGGTGATGGCCCGGGACGAAGGCTGGCTCGCGGAGCACATGCTCATCCTCAAGCTGACCTCCCCGGAGAAGAAGAACTACTACATCTCCGCCGCCTTCCCGTCGGCCTGCGGCAAGACCAACCTCGCGCTGCTGGATCCGGCCATCGAGGGCTGGGAAGTCGAAACCCTCGGTGACGACATCACCTGGATGCGGATCGGCAAGGAAGGCGAACTGCGCGCCACCAACCCGGAGGCCGGCCTGTTCGGCGTGGCCCCCGGTACCGGCTGGGGCACCAACCCCAACGCCATGCGCGCCATTGCCAAGGGCCACAGCATCTTCACCAATGTTGCCCTCACGGACGACGGCGGCGTCTGGTGGGAGGGCATGACCGACGAGGTTCCGGCGCACCTGACCGACTGGCAGGGCAATTCCTGGACGCCAGATTCGGACAAGCCCGCCGCCCACCCGAACTCCCGCTTCTGCACCCCGATCTCGCAGGTCGACATGCTGGCCGAGGAGTACTACAGCCCCGACGGCGTGGAGCTCTCCGCGATCCTCTTCGGCGGCCGCCGGAAGACCACGGTCCCCCTGGTCACGCAGGCCCGCAACTGGACCAACGGCATTTTCATGGGCTCCACCCTCTCCTCCGAGACGACTGCTGCTGCTGCCGGCCAGGTCGGCGTGCTGCGCCGCGACCCGATGGCCATGCTGCCGTTCATTGGCTATGACGCCGGCGACTACCTGAACCACTGGATCAGCGTCTCCGGAAAGGCCAATCCGGAACGCCTGCCCCACATCTTCCTGGTCAACTGGTTCCGGCGCACGGCCGACGGCGACTTCGCCTGGCCCGGTTTCGGCGACAACGCACGCGTCCTCAAGTGGGCCATCGAGCGTATCGAAGGCAAGGCGGACGCCGTCGAGACGCCCATCGGCTTCGTGCCGGCCGGGCATTCGCTGGACCTCACCGGCCTGGACCTGACGCACGCCCACGTGGAAGACGCCGTCCGCGTGGACCGAGAGGAGTGGGACACCGAGCTCGCCTCGATCGAGGAGTGGTACGCCAAGTTCGGCGATTCGCTCCCGACGGCCCTGCGCTCCGAGCTCGAAGGCCTGAAGGAACGCATGGCGGACCACTAGCGTCCTCAGCCTTAAAAACGACGGCGGCCCCGCACTTTTCCCAAGGTGCGGGGCCGCCGTCGTCGTTGCCGCGAATCTGGGGGAGCTCCGCGCGGGCAGATCGGGGCGGATGACGGGCCCGCATTCGCCCTGATCTGCCCGCCGGACGGGCTTGGAGGACCGGCGCCCGCGCAGCGCAACCCGTCTTTAACGATAAAGACGGCCCCGCACCTTCGTTGCTAAAGGTGCGGGGCCGCCGTCGTGCTTGAAGCGGTGGGGATCTAGCTGGCGAGCCAGATGTCCGGGCCGAAGACCTCGTAGTGGATCTTGGTGGCCGGGATGCCGGCGTTGATGGCCTCGTTGCGGATGCTCTTCATGAACGGCAGCGGACCACAGAGGTAGAGCGAGGCGTTGGCCGGGAGGTCGACTTCGCGCAGTGACATGAAGCCCTCCTTGGTTCCGGCGACCGGCTGCTCGAGCCAGAGCTGGAGGTCGGCGCCGTCGAGGCGTTCGACGTCGCCCGTCATCTGGCTGCGCAGCGCCCAGCTGTCCAGATCGCTTTCCGCGTGCAGGACGAGGACCTGGCGGTCCGAGCCGGAGTCCGCGAGGGAGCGCAGGATCGATGCGGTCGGTGTGCAGCCGATGCCGGCGGAGGCCAGGATAACGGGGCCGTCGCCTTCCTTGAGGGTGATCTCACCGTAGGGGTTGGAGATCTCGAGGATGTCGCCCACCTGGACGTTGTTGTGCAGAACGGGGGAGACTTCGCCGCCGTCGTCCATCTTGGTGGTGAACGTGCGGCTCGTTCCGGCGTCACCGGAGAGCGAGTACTGGCGGACCTGGCGCAGTCCGTCCGGGACGGTGACCTTGACGCTGACGTACTGGCCCGCGAGGGCGGGGGTGATGGGGGTGTCATCGGCCGGTTCCAGGGTGAAGGTCATGGAACCGGTGCCGGCGGCGGTCTTGGCGGCAACCCGCCACGGGCTCCACATCACGCTGTTTGCCTGTGCGGCGTAGAGGCCCTTTTCGAGCTTGATCAGGGCGTCCGCCATGAGCCAGTAGACCTCGGTCCAGGCTTCGGCGATTTCCGGGGTGATGACCTCGGCCAGGTCCTCGGCGATGGCGGCGAAGAGGTGCTCGTAGACCACCTGGTACTGCGGTTCGGTGATGCCGAGGGAAGTGTGGCGGTGGGCGATGCGGGCGAGCACGGTCTCCGGCAGGGTGCCGGGGTTGTTCACCAGGTGGGTGGCGAAAGCGGCGATGCTTCCGGCCAGGGCCTGCTGCTGGTTGCCGTTGCGCTGGTTGGAGCGGCTGAAGAGGCCGTCGAGCAGCTCCGGGTGCGCTGCGAAGAGGCGGGCATAAAACTTGGGGGTGATTTCACCGATCCGGGAACCGACCAGGGGGAGGGTGGCCTCGATGACGGGGAAGGACTTGTCCGAGAGCATGTTGTCTCCTGAGATAGTGGCCCGGGGTCTTCAGCCGGACCGATGGAAAATACCTGTATTTGAAATGCAAGTATTTGTACCTCAGTTCTACAGGGCGTAGAAAACATTCACAAATCGACGGGTTCCCGGGCGTGGCGGGTGGGGGCCGGCTCAGAGACCGGGGCGCAGGCCGATCGCCTGGAACACCGGCGCCATCTGCCGGGAGGTCGGCAGGGAGGCGACGACGATGTCGTCCAGTTCGCCGTAAAAGGCCTCGCGGGCGCGGGCGAGGGCCCCGCGGAGGCGGCACTCGTTGATCAGCGGACAGGGCCCGTCCGCGGCGATACAGTCGGCCGGGTCCATGCGGTTGTCCAGCTGGCGCAGGAGCTGTCCCACGGTGGCAGCCCGGCCGGCGCTGCTGAGCCGGGAGCCGCCGTGCCGGCCGCGTTCGACGTCGATCATTCCCAGCTCACGCAGCTTTGCCATCGCCTTGCTGACGTGGTTGTAGGGCGTCGCGACGGCGTCGGCGATGCTCTGGGTGGTGAGGAGCCCGCCGTCGGGAGCAGCCGCGAGTACCATCATGGCGCGCAGGCTGACATCCGCGAAGGCGTTGATCTTCATAACACCAGTTTACCGGCGGTCTAGTCCACCCAGACGCCGGGCTCGTTGGTATCGGCGGAGAGCTCGCCAAATTCCAGTTCGCGCGTCGCGGGATTCGCGGCGTAGGGCAGCACCGCGGCGAACAGCGATCCGTCCCGGTGTTCTGCGGCGACGTGGATGGCGTCCGAGGCTTCTTCCAGCAGGGTGATGTCACACACGATGGCGGCGGCGCGGAACTCGTCCCGGTGCTGCCGCAGGAGTTCCGTGAGGTCGCTGATCATCGAGTCTGCGTCAAAGTCCGCGTCCGTCCCCTCGGCCGCGTCGGCGGGAGTGACGGCAACCAGCCGCACCTCGCCGTCGTTCTCGACCACGAGGGCGAACGGCAGGAACCCGCCGTTGCGCTCAAGCTGCTCCTGGGCCGCGCCGACGCCGGTTCCCAGCAGGTTTTCCAGGTCGGTGGCGCTGGCCTCCGGAACGCTGTCCCGCCAGGCCCCCTCAGCGGGCTCGGCTGCGGGCCCGGTTACCTTCCCCGTGGCCGTTTCCGCCGGCAGTTCCGTCACGGGCCTAGCCCCGGACCAGTGCCAGGACGCGGTCGCGGACACGCTCCATGGTGTCTTTGTCCGTGGCCTCGACGTTCAGGCGGAGGAACGGCTCGGTGTTGGAGGGGCGCAGGTTGAACCAGTAGCTGCCGTCCGTGGCGATGAACGTGCTGCCGTCGAGGTAATCCACTTCGACGTCCTCGTCGCGGAAATCGTGCCGGACGCGTTCCACGGCGCCGGCCTTGTCTTCGATTTCTGAGTTGATCTCGCCGGAGGACATGTACGGCTCGTATTCGCGGCCGAGGTCCGACAGCGGGCCGTCCTGCTCGCCCAGGGCGGCCAGTACGTGCATGGCGGCCAGCATGCCGGTGTCTGCGTTCCAGAAGTCACGGAAGTAGAAGTGGGCGGAGTGTTCGCCGCCGAAGATGGCGCCCTCTGCGGCCATCACAGCCTTGATGAAGGAGTGGCCGACGCGGGTGCGGACTGCCCGGCCGCCGTGGCGTTCCACCAGTTCGGGGACGGCGCGTGAGGTCAGCAGGTTGTGGATGACGGTCGGATTGGCCTCGCCGAGCCCCTGCGCGCGGGCAATCTCGCGGCGGGCCACCATTCCGGTGATCGCCGACGGCGAGACGGGTTCGCCCTTTTCGTCGATGACGAAGCAGCGGTCTGCGTCGCCGTCGAACGCCAGCCCTATGTCCGCCCCGTGCTCGACGACGGCGGCCTGCAGGTCACACAGGTTCTCCGGCTCCAGCGGGTTGGCGGGGTGGTTCGGGAAGGACCCGTCGAGCTCGAAGTACAGCGGAATGATCTCCAGGGGGAGCTTGGGCAGCAGGGCGTCGCCGAGCACCGCCGGCGTCGTGAGCCCGGCCATGCCGTTGCCGGCGTCCACTACCACCTTGAGCGGGCGGGAGCCGCGGAGGTCCACGAGGCTGCGGAGGTACTCGGAGTAGCCCTTCAGGACATCGTGGACGCCGATCAGGCCGCGGACGGGGGCGGCGGGGATGGAGCCGGAGTTGAGGTACTCCTCGGCGCGGGCCTGGATTTCCTTGAGCCCGGATTCGGAGGAGATCGGCTCGGCGCCGGCCTTGGCCATCTTGATGCCGTTGTACTCGGCGGGGTTGTGGCTGGCGGTGAAGGTGGCACCGGCTGCATTGAGCGCACCGCAGGCGTAGTACAGCTCGTCGGTGGAGATCAGGTCAAGCAGCTGGACGTTGGCCCCGCGGCGGGCGGCGCCGCCGGCGAAGGCCTTGCTGAACTCGGGGGAGGAGGGGCGCATGTCGCCGCCGACCAGCACCGTCTTGCCCTCCAGTTGCAGGACGTCGACGAATGCCGCACCCACAGCCTCGACGATCTCAGCGGTGATCGATTCGCCGACAATGCCGCGCACGTCGTAGGCCTTGAAGGAGGCCGAGAGGTCAAAAGTCTTTGTCTGGTCCATAGTCACGCGTCTTATCTTACGTTGACGGCCGAACGGGGCTGTGGAGGGACACCGGCGGTGTCATCACGACGCCGGGCTCCCGGCGGATCCGCTGTGATTGTCCACATAGCGGAGCCCCTGGCTTCGTGGCTCCCGGAGCGGGCTGGGATACTGAAGCAATGGCCAATACCCAGAACGCTGCCGTCCTCTCCGTTTCCGCCGATCCCGCCGGAGGCGCCGGTTCCGCCGGTTCGGCCGGTTCGGCCGGGGTTCCCGGGACGCGGGAACAGGCCCAGGAAGTGCTGCGCGAGCTGGTCGGGCACCCGGCAGCGCAGTTCCATGACGGCCAGTTTGAAGCCATTGAGGCCCTCGTCGACGGCGGCCGGCGGGCCCTCGTCGTGCAGCGCACCGGCTGGGGCAAGTCGGCCGTGTACTTCGTCTCGTCCCTGCTGCTCCGGCGCCGCGGCGCCGGGCCCACCCTGATCGTGTCCCCGCTGCTGGCCCTCATGCGTGACCAGGTGGCCGCGGCGGCCCGGGCCGGGGTCCGGGCCGTGGCCATCAACTCCGCCAACCAGCTGGACTGGGACACCGTCCGCGAACAGCTCGCGGCGGATGAGGTCGATGTCCTGCTGGTCTCCCCAGAGCGCCTCACGAACCCCTCGTTCCGGGAAAACCAGCTCCCCGAGCTGATCCGCCGCACCGGGCTCCTGGTCATCGATGAGGCGCACTGCATCTCGGACTGGGGCCACGATTTCCGTCCCGACTACCGGCGCATCGCGGACCTGATCACCCAGCTGCCGGATACCGTTCCGGTCCTGGCCACCACTGCCACCGCCAACTCCCGGGTGGTCCACGACATCGAGGAGCAGCTGGGCGCCGGCGTGCTCACCATCCGCGGGGCCCTGGGCCGCGAATCGCTCCGGCTGGGGGTGCTGAGCCTGCCGGACTCCCGCGACCGGCTCGGCTGGCTGCTCACGCACCTGAAAGACCTCCCCGGCAGCGGCATCATTTACACCCTGACGGTCTCCGCGGCCGAAGACACCGCCCGGCTCCTGGCCGAGGCCGGGCACGAGGTGCTGGCCTACACCGGACGCACCGACCCCGCGGACCGGGAACGCGCCGAGCAGCTCCTCAAAGACAACCAGGTCAAGGCCCTTGTCGCTACCTCGGCGCTGGGCATGGGCTTCGACAAACCGGACCTCGGTTTCGTGGTGCACCTGGGGGCGCCGTCCTCCCCGGTGGCTTATTACCAGCAGGTCGGCCGTGCCGGCCGTGGCGCCGCCAACGCCGACGTGCTGCTGCTGCCCGGTTCCGAGGACCGCGACATCTGGCAGTACTTCGCCACCGCATCGATGCCCTCGGAGCAAAAGGCCGGCGCGGTGTTGACCGCCCTCGCCGAGGCGGGGACCGCCGTGTCCACGGTGGCGCTGGAAGCGCGGGTGGACCTGCGCAGGACGCCGCTGGAGCTGCTGCTGAAGGTGCTCGCCGTCGACGGCGCCGTCGAGCGCGTCGGCGGAGGCTGGCGGGCCACCGGCCAGCCCTGGAACTACGACGCCGAGCGCTACGGCCGGATCGCGGAGGCCCGGGTGGACGAACAGGACTCCATGGTGATCTATCAGGACACCGCGGGTTGCCGGATGGAGTACATCACCTCGGTCCTCGACGACGAGACCGCCCACGCCTGCGGCCGCTGTGACAACTGCGCCGGGCAGTGGTTCCCGGCGGACATTGCCGCCTCGGCCACCGAAGCCGCAGGACAGACGCTGAGCCGCGCCGGTGTCCCGCTGGAACCCCGGCTGCAGTGGCCCAGCGGCATGGACCGGCTGGGAGTACCCGTGAAGGGCAAGATCAAGCCCGACGAAAACGTCGCTGCGGGCCGGGCGCTGGCGCGGCTCACGGACCTGGGCTGGGGCGGTGCCCTGCGCGAAGCCTTCGCCGCGGGAGCCCCGGACCGCACGGTGGACCCGGGCATGCTGCAGGCGTGTGTCCAGGTGCTGCGCGAGTGGGGCGCCGGTGACGCCCGCACCCCCGGCTGGAGCGGGGCCGGCCGGCCGGCCGCCATCATCAGCGTCCCGTCCCGCGGCAAGCCGGCCCTGGTGGACTCGCTGGCCCGGGGCATCTCGGAAATCGGCCGGATCCCGTACCTGGGCCAGCTCCAGCTCGAGCACGGCGGACCGACCGGCGGGCGCGGCGGCAACAGCGCGTACCGTCTTGCCGGGGTCTGGGAACGCCTGGTGGTGGGTCCGGAACTGGAAGCAGCCCTGGCCGGGATCCAGGGCCAGAGCGTGATGCTGATTGACGATCTGGTCGACAGCCGCTGGACCGTGACTGTCGCAGGCCGCGCCCTCAGGCTCGCGGGAGCCGGGGCGGTGCTGCCGCTGGTGCTTGGCCAGGCCGGCTGACCTCGGCTCCCGCGTGGCGGGGCAGCGTCAGGCTGTCCAGGGTGCTCAGCAGCATAACCACCGCAATCGCCAGGAACGCCGCGCGGTACGGCGCGGCCGGATCCCCTCCGGCTGCACCCGCCCCGCCCAGCAGCGGGCCGCCGGCCCCGTAGACCCGGATCAGCAGGGCCCCGATGGCGATCCCGGCCGCCGTCGCGAGTTGCACAAGCGTCGCGGAAACGGCGTTGGCGGACGGCAGCTGGACGGGAACGACGTCGGCGTACTGCACCGAGGCGTAGGCGGAGAAACCGATGGACCGGAAGGCTCCGCTGGCCACGAGCAGTGCGAAGATCAGCGGCTCCGGGGTGCCGGCGTCGAGCAGGGCGCACAGCGCAAAAGTGGCCGCCGAGGCCAGCGACGCGAAGACCAGCACCGGCTTGAAGCCGAAGCGGCGGATCAGCGGGGTCGTGGCTGGTTTGACGCCGATGTTGCCGATGAACACCGCCGCGACGAGGACCCCGGCGTGCAGCGGATCCCAGCCGAAGCCGTTCTGGAACATCAGCGGCAGCAGGAAGGGCACAGCACTGATGGTCAGGCGGTAGATGAAGCCGCCGGTCGCTGTGGCGCGGAACGTCCGGGCGGAGAAGACGCCCAGGTCGAACAGGGGGGAGCGGGCCCGCCGCATCCACCAGACCGCCGTGACGAGGAACAGCAGCCCGGCGGTGATGCTGAGGGCGGCCAGGGCGTCGGACCCGCGGCCGCCCGCCAGCTCCAGGCCCACCACGGCGGACCCCACACCCAGGGTGGTGAGGGCGAGCCCCAGCCAGTCCAGGCGCCGGGAGCGGTCACCCGCGGTGCTCGGGACCAGCCGCAGCGCCGCGAGGAACGCCGCAAGTCCCAGCGGGAGATTGATCAGGAAGATCCAGTGCCAGGACAGAAACGTCGTGAGCGCGCCTCCGACCAGCGGCGCCAGGACGGGGGCCAGCAGGCCGGGCCACACCAGGTAGGCCGTGGCGCGGAGCAGGTCCTTCTTCGCTGTTCCGCGAAGCACCACGAGGGTCCCGACGGGTACCATCATGGCGCCGCCCGCACCCTGCAGCACCCGGCTCAGGGTCAGCATGGCCAAGTCCTGGCTGAGCGCGCACAGCAGCGACGCCACCGTGAACGTTGCAATGGCCAGGCAGAACACCCGCCGCGCGCCGAGGCGTTCGGCCAGCCAGCCGCTGAGCGGGATCCCCATTGCCACCGTCATGAGGTAGGCCGTCATGGTGATGTTGACGTCCGCTGACGGGACGGAGAAGTCCGCAGCGATGCTGGGGATCGCGGTGGTCAGGACGGTGCTGTCCAGGAACTCCATAAAGAACGTGGCAGCGACGAGCAAAGCCAGCCGCGGGCTCCAATCGTCCGCGGTTGTGCTGGCAGCCGGCGATGGGGGCGAGGGCTCACTCAAGCGCGGACCTTCCCGGCGCCGGGCGCAGCCCCCGGCGGCATGGCCGCCCAAGGGGCACGGCCGCCCCAGAAGGAACGGCCCTGGGAGGCGGGGCGCTGGGTGGCGCGGCGCTAGGTGGCATGGCCGGATTCAAGCCGTCCGGACTCCAGCACTGCCATGGCCGCGTTGTGCCCGCCGATGGCGCTGACGGCACCCCCGCGCCGGGCGCCGGAGCCGCAGAGCAGGATCCGCGCGTCGTCCGTTGCGACGCCCCAGCGCTGCGCCGGGGTGTCGAGGGGCGCATCGTCCTCGACGAAGGGCCAGTCGAGGCCGCCGTGGAAGATGTTGCCGCGCGGCATGCCGACCGCCCGCTCAATGTCCAGGGTCGTCTTGGTTTCGATGCAGGGCCGTCCGTCGCGGCCGGTCAGCAGCAGCTCCTCGATGGGTTCGGCCAGGACCGAGTTCAGCGATTTCAGGACGGCCGCCTGCAGTTCCGTCCGGCGCTGCTCGTTGTTCTCCGCCGTGATCAGCCGGTCCGGAACGTGCAGGCCGAACACGGTGAGGGTCTGCGCCCCCGCGGCCTGCAGTTCCGCGGACAGGATGCTGGGATCGGTGAGGGAATGGCAGTAGATCTCGCAGGGCAGCGGGTCGGGGATGGAACCGTCCGCGGCGGCGAGGTAGGCGGCGTCGAGCTGCGACCAGGTCTCGTTGATGTGGAACGTCCCGCCGAACGCCGCTTCCGGGCTGACGCCCTGATCGAGCAGCCGGGGCAGGCGCTTCAGCAGCAGGTTCACCTTGACCTGGGCGCCCTCCCGGAGATGGTTCGGGTTCCGCGTGGCGGGCGTGGCTGCGCTGGCGGCGTCGGAGCTCCGCAGCCGGTCCAGCACCACCGGGGCCACGTTGGCGAGGACCCATGAAGCGGTGGCCGTGTGCTCTGCGCCGTCGTGGCGGTAGCTCACAACGCCTCCCGGGCGGATGGCAGTGACTTCCGCGGACGTCAGAATCGTCGTCCCGGCTTCGCGGGCGGCCCGTTCCAGTTCCCCGGAGACCGCGCCCATGCCGCCGACGGGCACGTCCCAGTCCCCGGTTCCGCCGCCGACCAGGTGGTACAGGAAGCAGATGTTCTGCTGCAGATCCTGGTCGCCGGCCCGGGCGAAGGTCCCGATCAGGGCGTCCGTGAGCACCACTCCGCGGATCACGTCGTGCTGGAGTTCCTGGGCGATGGTGTCCCCGATGGGGCGCTCGATCATGGCGTCCCACGACTCCTCCGCCCCGGCCCGGGCCGCGAGATTCCGCGCCTCGGAGCGGGTCGGCAGCGGCGAGGTCATGGTGGGCCAGAGGACTCCGGTGAGTTGGCGGCAGCCCGCGTAGAAACCGGTGAAGGCCTCGAATTCGCCGTCGGGCGCCCCGACCGCGGCAAAGGATGCTGCGGTGGCCGCGGTGTCCCCGTTGTCGATCAGCAGGGCCTTGCCGGCGTTGCGCGGGTCGGGCGTGTACGACGAATACCGGCGCCGCGCCAGCCGGATGTCCAGGTCCAGGTCGTCAATGACTTGCTGCGGGAGGAGGCTCACGAGGTAGGAATACCGCGAGAGGCGAGCGTCGACGCCGTCGAACGCCCGGGCGGACACGGCGGCGCCGCCGGGATGCTCAAGCTTCTCCAGCAGGAGGACCTGCCGGCCGGCTTTGGACAGGTACGCGGCCGCGGCCAGGCCGTTGTGGCCGCCGCCAACGATGATCGCGTCAAACGCGTTGGTGCTCGACATGGGCCTATCCTCCCACCCGGGCCGCCGGGAAGGCGCCCGGTGTCCGGCACCCGGACGTGGCGCGGAGGCGGTCCCGCGGTGCCCGGGTACGCAAAAGGCCCCGGTCCGGGGACCGGGGCCAAACGCGGAGACGGGGGGATTTGAACCCCCGGTGGAGTTGTGCCCCACACTTCATTAGCAGTGAAGCCCATTCGGCCGCTCTGGCACGTCTCCAATTGCTATGAACTAGCCAACCAAGGATACGCAGAAGGGGCCATGCAGTGCAAAACGAGCATCGCGGGGTCATTTCGCGCCCGTGTTGGGCCCGCGCATGGGCCCGAAGTGACCCCGCGTTGCCCTGCGCGGGTGGGGAGACCCGGGCAGGGAGCGGGGGGTCAGGCGCCCCGGCCGGCCAGGGCGCGCCACAGGAAGTGCTGGCTGCGGCTCTGCAGGGCCGCAGCCTGGCGGTTGTCGGAGGCCCCGGCGTGGCCGCCTTCCAACGCCTCGTGGAACCAGACGTTGGGGATGCCCATCGCCTGCATGCGGGCGGCCATCTTGCGGGCCTGCACTGGCCCGACGCGGTCATCGGACGTCGCCGTCCAGATGAACGTCTCCGGGTAGTCCACGCCGTCCCGGAGCAGGTGGTACGGCGAGAACGTCCTGATGAACTCCCACTGTTCGGGCACGTCGGGGTCGCCGTATTCGGCGATCCAGGAGTGGCCGGCGGAGAGCTTGGTGTAGCGGCGCATGTCCAGCAGCGGGACCCCGCAGGACACGGCGCCGAAGAGCTCCGGGTAGCGGGTGAGCATGTTCCCCACCAGCAGGCCGCCGTTGGAGCCGCCCACGCAGCCGAGCCGCTCGCGGGACGTCACGCCGCGGGAGATCAGGTCCGCCGCCACGGCCGCGAAATCCTCGTAGGCCCGGTGCCGCTTCTCCTGCAGGGCCGCACGGTGCCACGCGGGGCCGTATTCGCCGCCGCCGCGGATGTTGGCCACAACGTAGACCCCGCCGCGGGTGTGTGGGGCATCCCCCTGCTGCCCGGCTGATTCGCCGGTGCGGCGTTCCAGCCACGCCCGCCCGATCGCGCCGCTGTAGGCCGGGGTCCGCGAGATCTCGAAGCCGCCGTAGCCGGAGAGCTGGGTGGGGTTCTGGCCGTCCAGCACGAGATCCTTCGAGGCCACCTGGAAATACGGCACCCGGGTGCCGTCCTTGGACACGGCAAAGTGCTGCTGGACCGCATAGGCCGCTTCATTGAAGAACGACGGCGAGGACCGGACCACCTCGTGGGTGCTGTCCACGCCGCCCCGGGCGGCACGCTTCAGGGTGCCGCGGGTGAGGGTGCTGGGCGTGGTGAAACCGGTGGCCACGAGCCAGAAGTCGTTCCCTGCACCGGGGGCCTCGCCCTCGGACACCGGTGCGGCGCCGTCGGTCCCGTCGTCGTCCGAGTCCTCAACGGTGTCCTCGTCGTCCACGGCGTAGGCCGTGACGTCGTGCAGCGGCGGGCAGGCGTCCAGCACGGTGGAGGCCCAGGCAGTGTCCGTTCCGGGCTGCAACGGATCGAGGACCCGGATCTCCGAGGAGACGTCGCGCAGCAGGTTCAGCAGCAGGAAGTCCCGGGTCCAGCTCCAGGACTGCAGGGAGGTGTGCTCATCCGGGGCGAACAGCACGGACAGCTCCCGGCAGCCGGCCAGGAAGTCCTCGAAGCCGGCGGCGAGCAGGGACCCGGCCGGGTAGTTCGTTCCGGCGACGGTCCAGTCCTTCTGCGGCCGGAACAGCAGCCAGCCGCGGTGCGCGCTGAGGTTCACATCCGTCGGGACATCGATCTGCACCCACTGCCCGTCGCGCAGCACCGCAGTTGTCCGCTCGAAGAAGCTGAGCCAGTCCACGGCAAAGGTCCGCTCGAAGCCCGGGGTGGAGTCGTGCGCCACGAGCGCCATCATGTGGTCTTCCGGGATGTCGAACAGCCGCTCCGCCGTGGTCAGGGACCCGCCGCGGCGCAACTTGACGCCGGTCCGGGCGTAGGAGGAGGTAGTGCTGGGCAGGCCCCCGGCCGTGGAGGAGACCAGCAGGGTGTCGGCGTCGAGCCAGGAGGCGTTGCCTTTCGCTGTCGGCAGGTCAAAGCCGCCGGCCGCGGGGTCCACGAAGCTGCGGGATTCAACGTCGAACTCGCGGTAACGGTTCGCGTCGCCGCCGTCGGGGGAGAGCGCCAGCAGGGCCCGACGGTAGGGTTCGCCCTCGGCGGGGCGCAGGAAATTGGCGCCGTGGAAGACCCACTCCTCGCCTTCAGCGGCGGCCAGTGCGTCCACATCCAGCAGGAGGTCCCACTCGGGTGATCCGCCGCGGTAGCTGTCCCAGCTGGTCCGGCGCCACAGGCCCTTGGGGTTCTCCCGGTCCTTCCAGAAGTTGTAGTACCACTCGCCGTGCTTGCCCACCATCGCGATCCTGTCGGTGGAGTCCAGCACCTCAAGAATGCTGTCCTCCAGCGCGGTGTACTCCGGGCCCTCGAGCAATTCCTCGGTGCGGGCGTTCTGTTCGCGGACCCAGGCGAGCGGTTCCTCGCCGTAGATCTCCTCAAGCCAGATGTTCTCGTCGACGGGTTCGGGTGCCGTTCCCGCGGCGGCGGGCGCGGTGTCCGCGGCGGGAGGGCCGGGCGCCGGAGGGGGAGCAGCTGGGGAGGTGGTCATTTTTCCATCCAAGCAACATCAGCGTGCCGGTAGCAAGTCACACCGGCCGTGCTGAACGGGCGGCGGGTGCGCCGGTCCGGTCCGGGCAGCGGGACGGTAGCGGATACGCTGGATGCCGTGGGCATATCGCAGAGCATCCGGACGGCAGTGATCGGCGCCGGTCCCCGGGGCACGAGCGTGCTGGAACGGCTGCTGGCCAACTGGGCGCCGGCGGGCCCGGACGCCACCCTGCACGTTGATGTCATTGATCCCTATCCGGCCGGGCCGGGGCACGTCTGGCAGCCCGGACAGTCCCGGCTCTACCTGATGAACACGCAGTCGTTCTACCCCACGGTCATCCCCGAGGACCCGGACCTTGCCCCGCCGCTGGCCGGCCACACGTTCGACCGCTGGCGTGAACTGCAGCGGGCCCGGCCCCATTCCTCCCTTACCGCCGAGGAGCGGGCCGAACTTTCCGGGCTGGGCTCCGCCGACTTCCCCAGCCGGGCGCTGTACGGGCGCTACCTCCGCTCCACCCTGGAAGAGCTGCTCTCCCGGCTTCCCGCCGGCGCCACGGTGTCTTTCCACGCCACGACGGCGACGGCGGTCCGCCACGCCGCCGCCCCCGGGGCCGGGTGTGACGACGGCCGGGTGAGGTTCGACGTCGGACTGGCCGACGGCGCGGTCCTCACCGTCGATTCCGTGGTGCTGGCCCTCGGCCACCTCGAATCACGGCTCAACCCTGAACAGCGCGGGCTCCAGGCGGCGGCGGAGGAATTCGGGCTGCTGTACCTGCCTCCGGCTGCTCCGGCCGACGTCGACTGGTCGCTGGTGCCGGCCGTCAAGCCGGTGCTGGTGCGCGGCATGGGACTGAACTTCTTTGATGCCATGGGCCAGCTGACCGAAGGCCGCGGCGGACGGTTCCTGTCCGGCCAGGACGGCCGGCTCAGCTACCTTCCCTCCGGCCGTGAACCCCTCATCATCGCCGCTTCCCGGCGCGGCACCCCGTACCGGGCCAAGGCGAGCCTCGCCGGCTATTACCCCGAAGCGGTGACGCTGAGGTACTGCACCGAAAGCGCCGTGGCGAAATTTGCGGAAGCTGGTATCCGGCCCGCCTTTGACCACGATCTCTGGCCCCTCCTGCACCGGGACGCGCTCTGGGCCTACTACTCCACGCTTGCGCGCTCGCAGCCGGCCGCGATCCTGACGGAGCCCAAGGAGTTCCTGAAGGCGCTGGAGCAAGCCCTGCGCCCGCACGCGCACTCCACCGCGAAATGGGAAGAGCTGGTGGACTCCGTCCTGGACGTGCACGTCCGGGCCGCCCACCGGCTGAACCTGCTGGGGCTTGCGGCTCCGCTGGCCGGGCGGTCGTTCGACTCCCGGGCGGAACTCGACGCCGCCGTCGTCGACTATCTGCTCGACGACGCCCGGCGCTCCGCGCTGGGGGAGAACGACCCGGTGAAGATGACCATCGGCGCCCTGCACCACGGCCGCGCGGTGCTGAAGACGGCGGTCGCGGACGGCGGCATCACCGATGAGTCGTGGGTCGCCGGGCTCCGCGGCTGGTTCGAATCGTTTGTGGAAGGCCTCGCCAGCGGGCCTCCCGCGGTGCGCGCCGAACAGCTCGCCGCCCTGGTCAGTGCCGGCGTCGTGCGGTTCGTCGGGCCGGACCCGAAGTTCGGGGTGGACCGCAAAGCAGGGACGTTCATGGCGGTGTCGCCCTGGGTGGGGAACGGCCCCGACGACGACGGCGGCGACGTCGTGACTGCCGTGGCCATGGTGGAGGCGCTGGCACCGGCCAACAAGGTGGCGGTCAACGACTCGCCCCTGCTGGAGCAGCTGCTGGCCGAAGGCCTGGTCCGCCCCCGGATCATGATGACGGTCGAGGGGGCTCCGGTGCCGACGTCCGGGCTGGACGTGGCACCGCACCCCTACCGGCCGCTGGGCGCGAACGGCTCGGTGACCGAAGGCCTGTATGTACTGGGGCTGCAGTTGTCCGCCGTGCAGTGGGGCACCGCCATCGCGGCCGAGGCCCGGCCGAAGAGCGGACCCGTGTACCGCAGCGGCCAGCGCACACTTTGGGACGCCGACGAGATCGCCCGGGCCATCCTCGGGCAGTAGCCGGGCCGAGCCGGCGCGCCCCCAACAATGAGCATGCCCTCCGGCCGTTTCCACGAAAAATGAGCATGCCCTCCGTCCGGGCTGAGCAATGGACATATGGGCTATATGTCCATTGCTGCAGCCCGGGGGAGGGCATGCTCACTGGTGCAGGACTATGCGGTCAGCCCTTGAGGCACTGGCGGTAGGCGGACATGGCTTTGCCGTAGTTCGCCTGGCCCACGATGTCCGCGGGCCGCTGCGGCTTGACCGGAGCGGTGCACTTCGGCGGGACCGGAACGCTGGCCGCGACCAGGACGCCCGCCTTCACCACGGTGCCGGATTCGGCGGCGGTGAGCACCAGGGTGCCCGCGCCTGCCGCGGCGCCGGCCGGAACCTTCACGTCCACCGTGGCGGCGCCGGCGGAGACCGGAACCGTTCCGAGCGCCGTGACCGTGCCGTTCGCGTCGGTGAACTCGGCGCGCAGCGAGGTGTTCACCGGGCTGCCCAGCGACGTGAGATCCAGCTTGGAGACCGCCAGGGTGATGGCCTCCCCGCCCTTGACCTCGGCGGCCGTGGTGTTGACCACGACGACGGAGCGGCGCGCGAAGTCCGGTGAGACCGGGTTGTGCGCCTGCAGGTACTTGATCCACGCGTCGCGGTCCACGAGCCCGGAGTCCTTGGTGCCGGTGCCGGACGTGAAGATGCGGAAGTTGTCGCCGCCCGTTGCCAGGAAGCTGAACGTCCCGATCCGGTAGGACTTCGCCGGATCGATCAGCACGCCGTTGACCCGGATCGAGGTGACCCGGTCACCGGCGGCGCGGGCGGCGTCGTACGTGTAGTTGACGTTCTTGGACAGGCCCAGTTGCTGGTAGGCGCGGCTGGGAACCGTGCCGTCCGGGTTGGTCTGCCACTGCTGCTCCAGCAGGGTCTTGAACTGCTCGCCGGTGAGCGAGGTGGTCCACAGGTTGTTCACGAACGGCAGGACCGCGTTGGCCTCGGCGTAGGTGATGGTCCCGTCCGGAGCGTAGTACAGCTCGTTGCGCAGCCCGCCCGGGTTGACGACGCCGATCTCGGCCCCGCCGAGGTCCGGGGTCTGGAGCGAGTCAAGCAGGGAATCCGCGACGAGGTTGCCCAGGGTGGACTCGCTGCCACGGTCATCCCGTGACGCCGGTGTGGTGGTGGTGGCAGGGGTGAACGCGGTGGTGATATCCGCCGTCACCGAGCCGACCGGCTGGTTGCCGACCACTGCCGCGTCGGCGACGGCCTTGTCAACGATGGTCTTGACGGCGGCGACCCGCGGGTACGCGGCCACAAGGTCGGCTGCCGGCTGGTCAGCGGAGGTGGTGCGCTTGACGTTGCCGGCCTTGTAGCTGGTCACCGACATGGTCTTGGTGTCGATGGTCAGCTGGATCTGGCCGATGTACTCGCCGTAGTTTCCGGTCTGGACGATCGGGCGGGTTTTGCCCTGAACGCCGGGGACCGGGGCATCCCAGGAGTACTGCTTGTGGGTGTGGCCGTTGAAGATGGCCGCAACGTCCGGGGTAACCCCGGTGACCATCTTGGCGAAGGGGCCGCCGGCGGCGACTTCCTGCGCCAGGGTGGAACCTTCGGGCGTGCCGGAACCGGCGCCGTCGTGGTTCTCCACGATGATCACGTCGGCGAGTTTGTCCGCCTTGATCTTCGCGGCCACCCGGTTGATGGCGTCGACGGCGTCACCGAACTCGAGGTCGGCGATGCCTGCGGGGGTGACCAGCGAGGGAACTTCCTGCGTGACGGTTCCGATCACGGCGACCTTGACGCCGTTCAGGTCGAGCACGGAGTACTCCGGCAGGGCCGGCTCGGTGGTGCCCTTCTTGTAGACGTTGGCGCCCAGGTACGGGTACTTGGCGTTGCTGCCGCCCGCGATGACACGGTCGCGCAGGTCGGCCCAGCCGGCGTCGAACTCGTGGTTGCCCACTGCCGAGGTGCGCAGGTCTAGGGCGTTCAGCACATCGATGGTCGGCTGGTCCTTGGCCACGGCCGAGGCGAACAGCGAGGCGCCGATGTTGTCGCCCGAGGAGAGGAATGCCGTGGCGCCGGGGGCAGCCGCGGCCCGCAGCTTCTCGATGGTCCCCGCGAAGAACACGGTGTTGGAATCGATGCGGCCGTGGAAGTCATTGATGCCGAGGAGGTTCAGCTCAACGCTGGCGGGGGTGGACGGCAGGTTCAGGCCCACCACTACCGGATCGTGGTCGCTCGCCCGGAACTGGTCCGGAGCGTAGTAGTCGGTCACGTTGTTGTTGTACCGGCTGTACTCCAGGGCGACGGACTCCACGGAGTTGATGTTCCAGATGTCGGCGCCGGTGACGATGGCGTTGGCACCCGCTGAGGCGAGGATGTGGTCCAGCGAACCCACGAGGCCGCCGAACAGGTAGGAATGCTTGGCGGACCCGTCTGCGTTCGTGGCCTTCTCATCCTGGTTGACGTACCCGGCGCCCGTGAGGACGTTGATCGGGTCCTCCTTGGCGTAGGAGTTGAAGTCACCGATCAGGAAGACCTTGTCGGTGCCTTTGGATTTCTGCAGTTCGTCCGAGAATGCCAGCAGCGACTGGGCCTGGGCCGTGCGGGCGAGGTTCGAGGCGCCCTGGCCCTTGTCGGTGTCGTCCGGCGTGGCGGCTGAGCCCTTGGACTTGAAGTGGTTGGCGATCGCGATGAACTTCTTGTCATCGGAGGCGCCGACCGGCTTGAAGACCTGTGCCAGCGGCTTGCGGGCTGTTGCGAAGGCCACAGTGTCGTTGTGGATGATGGATTCGCCCACCGGCTCTGCTGCGGCCTTCTTGAAGATGAAGGCGGTGCGGATCATGTCCTCGTCAGCCACCGGGGGTGCGTTGGCGGGCGTGCGGACGTAGTCCCAGATCCCCGGCGTGGCGATGTTGAGATTGTCGACCAGCTTGGCCAGGGCATCGTCACGGTTCTTACCGAACTGTGCCGAGTTCTCGACCTCCATCAGGGTCACGACGTCGGCGCCGGACTTGGAAATGGCGGCGACGATCTTGTCCTGCTGGCGCTGGAGGTTGGCGGCGTTGGCCGCGCCGCGGGCGTCGCAGCCGCCGCGGACGGTGATCGGGTTGCCGTCACGGTCCGTGTAGTAGGTGCATCCGGTGAGCTGGTCGCCGGTGGTGGGGAAGTAGTTGAGCACGTTGAACGAGGCGATCTTGAGATTGCCTCCGACGGCCGCCGGAGCGTCCGTGCGGGTGGTGGCGCCAAAGCTTGCCGGCTGGACCGTGTCCGCGTTTGCGGGGGTCAGCTGGGTCAGCGGCTGGAACTTCCAGGAGTTGTTGGTGTAGCTGAGCACAACGTTGGTCTTGAAGTTCACCGGTTCGCCGACACGGACGTGTTCCCCGGCGGTCAGGTACGGCAATTCCAGGGCCTTGCTGGCGGCGTCCTTGAGGAAGTTGGTGGTGGCGCCGTCGTCGAGTTTGATGCCGCGGGCGGCATTGGCGGCGACGGTGGCGGTGTACTCGGCCGAGCCGAACGGCGCGACGGCGGTGGGCTGCTCCAGTGGGGTGGTGCCTCCGGCCAGGCCGATTTCGCCGTACTGGTTCAGCGAGAAGTTGTCAGCGACGGTCAGAGGTCCCTGCGGGGTCAGCAGCATGCCTTCGAGGGATTCGCGGAAGGCTTCCCCGGCCGGGAGCGCAAAGCCGGTGGCCTTGACCTCGGGGGCGGCCTCGGTGAGCTTCTTGAGGTCCGCCGCGGCGGCAACACTTACCTGCGTCATGCCGAAGTATTCGCTGACGGCGCCGGTCACCTCGACGTAGTCGCCGATCTGGACGGAACCGGCCGTAGCGGCCGAGAAGACGAAGATGGCGTCCGACGCCGGGTGGTTGGCCGGCGTCAGATCGCCGCCGGTGCCGGGGGTCTGGATGTAGTAGCCGGCGAAGCCGCCGGTGGGGAACGTCGCGGTGACCTTGCCGCGCGTCGTGACCGAGGTCCCCACGAGCGGGCTCGCCGCGCCGCTGCCCTGGATCTCGGCGATGGTTTTGGCTGCCGGGGGAGTGCCGGGGCCCGGATCGACCGGAGGATCGACGGGCGCGGCTGCCCCGTTGGCTGCCTTGGGGGTGGCCGTGGCGTTCAGGGTGAAGTCGGCGGAGTTGTTGTTGCTGTCAACGCCGTTGGTGCGGTTCAGGCTCTTGACGTCGGTGTTGCTCGCCGGCGCGGTGGCTGCTTGGGTTTCGTAGGTGTTGGAGGTCCCGTAGCCGAGCAGATCGGCAACGTTGGCGGGCTCGATGACCGAGCCGGAGGCCAGCGGGTTGATTGCCGTCGCCTGCCTGGCCAGCACGATGGTGCCGGTGGTGCCGCTGGGCGCGAATTTGCTGCCTGCATCCAGATCCGCGGCAGGCAGTTCCGGCGCCGTCGACGTCGTGGGATTGTTGCCGGTTGCCTTGATCAGGTAGAAGCTCTTGGCGGCAATGCTGCCGGTCAGCGGGACGACGTTTCTGGGAATGCCGGTACCTGTCGCGGAACGGTACTGGAGTGACCAGCCGTCCAGCGGGACCGGCGCGTCGGAGGTGTTGTACAGCTCGACGAACTTGCTCTTGTAGGCGGCTCCCGCGCTGCCGCCGCTGAGGTATGCCTCGTTGATGATGACCGGCGAGGTGCCGGCCGCTGCCGGGGAGACCTCCACGGCGAACGCCGGCACAGCGGCCAGCGGGGCTGCGATGAGCCCCGCCGACAGCGCTGTGCCCAGCGCGGTTTTCCAAGGTATGTGTTTCATCCGCTCTAACTCTCATTAGGTGCCCGGTAGGGCTGGTGGAATGTGTCCGGGCGATGCCCGCGGACCGGCCGGTCTTTACTCCTGGTCAAGTAATGCCCGGCACATCAAAACAGGGGTGAATGAACACAGCGTGTCTGGCATGTGCATTCGGCGAGACGTCCCCCAGCGGAACGCGTCACAGCCGGCACGGGGCCACCAACGGTGCTCCCCAGCGACGGAGTTGGTGTTGCTCCCGACCTGAGCCGGGTGGACCTTGCAGGGCCACTCGGGACCGGCATGCCAAAAAGAATACCGGCCAGTAGCCCACGTGGCAGTGGCTGGCCGGTATTTCCCAGAGCAGTTTTGCGCAAGGATTCCTGAAGTTTTTCCTCAGCTTTCCCGGAGGTCAGCGGCGGGGCTCAGTTGCCCTGTGCCGGGGCGTCAGCGCCCTGCTGTGCGGTCTCCGCAATGATCTTGAACATCGCCCCGGTGGGGTCAGTGAGCGTGGCAAGCCGTCCGAACGGCGTATCGGCGGGCCCGTCGATCACCGTGGCGCCCAGGGACACGGCCTTCTCAGCGGAGGCGTCCGCGTCCTGAACGGCGAAGTAGACCTGCCAGTGGGAAGGGGCCTCGGCGGGGAGATAGCCCGAGGCATCCATGATTCCTGCCTTGGCGGCGTCGCCCGCGCCCAGCGTGGTGTAGCGGAAGTCGGGGGTGTCACTCATGACCTCGGTGTCCCAGCCAAAAACGTCCTCGTAAAACTTGACCGCGGTGGCATAGTCCTTGGTGTGGAGCTCGTGCCACGCCGGCGTTCCGGCTTCGGCGGCGAGTTCGTAGCCCTTCATCTCACCGGGCTGCCAGATGCCGACGGCCGCGCCGGTGGCGTCGCCGATCATGGCCATGCTTCCTTGCTCGGGCACGTCCATAGGTTCCAGGTAGACCTGGCCGCCATGCTCCGCCGCGATCTTGACCGTCGTCCTGGCGTCATCCGTGCGCAGGTAGGTGGACCACACGTCCGGGAAGTTCGACTGGCTTTCCTGTTTCTGCATCATTCCGGCCACGGACCTGCCGTTCTTCCGGGCCGTAATGTAGCCGCCGTATTTTTCCTGGTCGCCCGTCTCGAAGGTCCAGCCAAAAAGTTCGCCATAGAACGCCTTGGCCTTTTCGGGGTCGGAGGTCATCAGATCGATCCAGCACGGCGCTCCGTTGGTGTGTTGGGGTGTTGGCATGGTGGGCTCCTGCTCTGTGCTGCGGCCATTGTGCTGCCGCCGGGCCGCCGGATTCTTATGGGAGGTGAAGACACAGTGAGACTATTCCGGCGCACCGACGGTTTCAATGGTTTCCGGTCGCCTGGCCCCGGGGCGGGCCCCGCGGTCCCCACAGCAGTCCCCGATCGGGTCCTTCGGCGCCGGGGGTGCAGATCAGGGCGCATTCGCGCCGCGCATCCGCCCTGATCTGCACGCCGGCGGCCATTTGTACACGCACAGCTCTTTTTACCGCCCAGGCCCAAGCCCGGGCATCGCCCAAGCCGCACACGCCGCCCGCGGCCGCGCCAACGGCGCACGGCAGGCCGGGCCGCCACGCAAAAATGCCCCTGCTTTCGCGGCAAGCGCTGAAGCAGGGGCATTATTCGCGGAAGGTAAGAGATTCGAACTCTTGGTACGGGGTTACCGCACACTGGTTTTCAAGACCAGCTCCATCGGCCGCTCGGACAACCTTCCTTACGGAGTAGTGTTTCATAGGCGGTCGGCAGCAACAAAAACGCGGTGTGCCCGCTGCCGGGGGAACTCCTCCGCCTACTCTGGAAGACTGGAAGAATGGGCTTCGGGTGTGGGGTGCCACGGTGCATCCCTGCAAGGAGTCTGCAACAAGTCTGCAAGAAGTTAGTTACGAACCGGGAGTTCTCCATGAAGGCTGTCTATATCTCAAAGCCGGGCGGACCCGAGGCCCTGGAGGTCCGCGAGGTCCCGTCCCCGGTGCCCGGAGCCGGCGAGGTGCTGATCGACGTCGTCGCCGCGGGGCTCAACCGGGCGGACGTCCAGCAGCGCAAGGGCTACTACCCGCCCCCGCCCGGCGCCTCGGAGATCCCCGGGCTGGAAGTCTCCGGCCGTATCGCAGGCTTCGGTCCCGGCGTAGCCAAGCCGTTCTCCGTGGGCGACAAGGTGGTCGCCCTGCTGGCCGGCGGCGGCTATGCCGAACAGGTGGCCGTTCCGGCGGGACAGGTCCTGAGGGTTCCGGACGGCGTCGACCTCGTCACTGCCGCGTCCCTGCCGGAAGTTGCGGCCACGGTGTACTCCAACCTGATCATGACCGCGCAACTGCAGCCGGGCGAGACCGTGCTCATCCACGGGGCAACCGGCGGCATCGGCACGATGGCCATCCAGCTCGCGAAGGCCTTCGGAGCCGTGGTGGCCGCCACGGCGGGCAGCGCGGAAAAAGTCGGCACCGCCAAGGCGTTCCTTGGCGCGGACATCGCGATCAACTACGCCGAGGAAGACTTCCCGGAGAGCCTGCGCGCGCAGAACGGCGGCAAAGGCGCGGACGTCATTCTCGACGTCGTCGGGGCCAAGTACCTCACCCAGAACGTGGACGCGCTGGCCGACTACGGGCGGCTGGTGGTGATCGGCCTGCAGGGTGGCGCGAAAGGTGAACTGGACCTCGGCAAGCTGCTGAGCAAGCGTGCCGCGATCATTGCCACGGCGCTGCGCCCGCGGCCCGTGGAGGAGAAGGCCGTGATCATGGATGCGGTCCGCGAGGCGGTCTGGCCGCTACTCAGCGATGGCCGGATCCGCCCGCTCGTGGCAAAGACCTTCCCGCTGGAGCAGGTCAGCGCCGCGCACCGGTACTTCGACAGCGGCGACCATGTGGGGAAAATCCTGCTGGTTATGTAGCACACATATTCCAGTTCTGGTATATCCGAATTGCTTCGGAATACCGAATCACTGTAGTGTAATTCCATACGCGGTATACACGCGTCTTGGGGCGCGTGTATGCTGTCGTCCCGCTACCCTCCGGGAGCATAATGTCCATCCGTCACAGCCTCCTCGCACTCCTGCAGGACCGGCCACGCTATGGCTACCAGCTCAGGATCGAATTCGAAGATCGCACCGGATCCTCTTGGCCCCTCAATATCGGGCAGGTCTACACCACCCTCGATCGCCTGGAACGCGACGGCCTTGTCACCAAGGACGGTGCCGACGGCGAGGGGCACGTGGTTTACAGCATCACCCCCGAGGGCAGCGCTGAAGTCCGCCACTGGTTTACCTCTCCGGTGCCGCGGACCCGCCCTCCGCGGAATGAACTGGCTATCAAGCTCGCCCTGGGTCTCACGCTTCCCGGTGTGGACGTCGGCGCCGCCATCCACGCCCAGCGCGCCGTCTCCATCCGGGCCCTGCAGGACTACACCAAGGCGCGCAGGGATACGGCGTCCCAGTACCGTTCCGCGGACACCGCCCGGCTGCTGGTCCTGGATTCCCTGATCTTCCAGACCGAAGCCGAGGTGCGGTGGCTGGACCTCTGTGAGGCCCGGCTCATGCAGCTGGCCGGCCCGCCCGCCTGAACCCCTCATGCCGGCTACCCGCAAGTAACACCCGCCGGTAACCATTCCGCCGTTCGGCGCGTGTGGCCGACCGCTCGTCGACTCCACCGGCTCGTTTGGCGCAAAGCCATACCCAAGATTCGCCACCGTTGGTAGGGTGCCTTGGGGCACATCTGTCGAGTGGATTTGCCCGGTTGGGGTTTCTCAAGGAGGAGACATGGGCACAATGCCAGATGGCACGCCAAAAAACTTAGTAGTCGATGACGGCATCACGCCGGATCCGGCTCTGCCGCCCACATCCGTGGACGTCTCCGTGATCGAAGCCGAAGAGCGTACATGGACGCCGGCCAAGATTGCGCTTTGGGTGGCGATCTCCCTGCTGGGCGCCGTGGCATGGTTCATGCTTGCGATTGTCCGCGGTGAAACGGTCAACGCCATCTGGTTCGTGTTCGCCGCGGTCTGCACCTACCTGATCGGCTACCGCTTCTACTCCAAGGTCATCGAGCGCTACGTGCTCAAGCCGAACGACCGCCGGGCCACGCCCGCGGAGTACAAAGCTGACGGCAAGGACTACGTCCGCACGGACCGCAACGTCCTGTTCGGCCACCACTTCGCCGCCATCGCCGGCGCCGGCCCCCTGGTGGGCCCGATCCTCGCCGCCCAGATGGGCTACCTCCCGGGCACCATCTGGATCATCTTCGGCGTCGTGTTCGCCGGAGCCGTCCAGGACTACGTCGTGTTGTTCTTCTCGATGCGGCGCGGCGGACGCTCCCTGGGCCAGATGGCCCGCGAGGAACTCGGCGTCATCGGCGGCACCGCCGCCCTGGTCGCCACCCTGCTGATCATGGTGATCATCGTCGCCATCCTGGCCCTCGTCGTCGTCAACGCCCTGGCCGAAAGCCCGTGGGGCGTCTTCTCCGTCGGCATGACCATCCCGATCGCCCTCTTCATGGGCATCTACCTGCGCTTCATCCGCCCCGGCAAGATCATGGAAGTTTCCCTCATCGGGTTCGTGCTGCTGATGGCCGCCATCATCGGCGGCGGCGCCGTTGCCGCCACTGACTGGGGCCATGCCTTCTTCACGCTGGACAAGGTCACCATCGCGTGGGCGCTCATCATCTACGGCTTCATCGCCGCGATTCTGCCGGTCTGGCTCCTGCTGGCCCCGCGTGACTACCTCTCCACCTTCATGAAGATCGGCGTCATCGCGATGCTGGCCGTGGCAGTCATTGTGGTCCGCCCGGAAATCTCCGTCCCGGCCTTCAGCGAATTCGCCAGCCGCGATAATGGGCCCGTCTTCCCGGGCGCGGTGTTCCCGTTCCTCTTTGTCACAATCGCCTGTGGTGCGCTTTCGGGATTCCACGCCCTGATCGCCTCCGGCACCACGCCGAAGCTGATCGAGAAGGAACGCCAGACCCGCTTCATCGGGTACGGCGGAATGCTGATGGAGTCCTTCGTGGCAATCATGGCCCTCGTCGCGGCGATCTCCATTGACCGCGGGCTCTACTTCGCGATGAACTCCCCGGCCGCACTCACCGGCGGCACCGTGGAAACGGCGGCCGCCTGGGTCAACAGCCTGGGATTGTCCGGCGTGAACATCAGCCCCAACATGCTTGCCGAGACGGCCGCCAATGTCGGGGAGACCAGCATTATCTCCCGCACCGGCGGAGCGCCGACCCTCGCCGTGGGTCTTGCCCACATCATGCAGCAGTTCATCGGCGGCACCGCCATGATGGCCTTCTGGTACCACTTCGCCATCATGTTCGAGGCCCTGTTCATCCTCACCGCGGTCGACGCCGGCACCCGGGTTGCGCGCTTCATGCTGCAGGACTCGATCGGCAACTTCATCCCGAAATTCAAGGAACACTCCTGGCGTCCCGGCGCGTGGCTTGCCACCGCCGTGATGGTCGCGGCCTGGGGCGCGGTGCTGATCATGGGCGTCACGGACCCGCTGGGCGGCATCAACACGCTGTTCCCGCTCTTCGGTATCGCCAACCAGCTGCTGGCAGCCATCGCGCTGTCCGTCTGCCTGGCCATCGCGGCCAAGAGGGGCTCCTTCAAGTACCTCTGGATCGTGGCGGTCCCGATGGCCTTCGCGGCCGTCGTGACTATCACTGCCAGCTACCAGAAGATCTTCTCCTCCACTCCGGCGGTCGGCTACTTCGCCAACAACGCGGCCTTCTCCAAGGCACTCGCGGACGGCAAGACCTCCTTCGGCACGGCGAAGACCGTCCCGGCCATGGAAGCCGTGATCCGCAACACCGCGATCCAGGGCTGGCTCTCGGTCATCTTCGTGGTGCTCAGCATCATCGTCATCGTGGCGGCGCTTATCGCCACCTACAAGGCGTTCCGCCACACCAAGGCAGGTGTGATCAACACCGACAACGAGGATCCGGCCCTGCCGTCCCGTGTCTTCGCGCCGGCTGGACCAGCGCCCACTCCGGCAGAGCGTGAGCTCCTGGCGAAGTGGAACCAACTGCCGGCGGACCAGCGGACCGCCAAGGCCACCCACTAGTAATGCGGAGGCACAGATGAACGCTGTAGTGGCAGGCTTCCGGGGATTCACCCGGTACCTGGGCGGTGTGATGGGTGCGGATGCGTACGCAAAGTACCTGGCACACCATGCTGAAGCCGGTCACGGTTCCGCACCGATGACCGAAAAGGAATTCTGGCGGGACCAGACTGACCGCCAGGAAGCCAACCCGCAGGGCCGTTGCTGCTGATCGGTTTCGCCTGATCAGCGTTGCCGCGGCCGGAGGGCGCCGCCGGGCACATTAGTGCTCGACGGCGCCCTCCGCCGTCGTTGTATGTCATCCGATCCGCGCCGACTACTGAGCCGCGCGGCGTTACCCGCGGAATGGCCCGGTGCGCGGCTCCGGGCTCGTGAGAGTATGAAGCCATGAGCGATCCACATGACACTCAGCCCGCCGTCGACTTCCCGCTCGAAGGCACCACCCTGAACTCGCCGCCGGCCGGCGACGGCAGGCAGGCGGCGCCGGGTGGCCAACCCGCAGCCACCGCCGGCGCGCGGGCCAAATCCAGCCAGCTCCAGGACCTTGTTGACGAACCCGCGAAGGTGATGCGGATCGGCACCATGATGAAGCAGCTCCTGGACGAAGTGAAATCCGCACCCCTTGACGAGGCTGCGCGGGTCCGGCTGGCCGAAATCCATGAACGCTCGATCAAGGAGCTGGAGGACGGCCTGGCGCCGGAACTGGTCGAGGAGCTGGAGCGGATCACCCTTCCCTTCCCCGAGGACGGAACCCCGTCGGACGCGGAGCTGCGGATCGCCCAGGCCCAGCTGGTGGGCTGGCTGGAGGGCCTCTTCCACGGAATTCAGACCGCCCTTGCAGCCCAGCAAGCCGCCCGGCAGCACGCCGCCGCGCAGGCACAGCTCCGCCAGTTGCCGCCCGGAACGATGATCGCCCCCGGCGTGATCATCGGCGAGAACGGCGAGCCCCAGCGCGCCGCTGCGCCCCGACCCGGTGCGGATCCCTCGCAGCCTCCCCAACCCGCCGACCCGGACCACGGTCCCGGCCAGTACCTGTAAGGCAACGTTGGGATTTTTCAGCTCCGCCCGGCAGGGACGCAAAGACGACGCCGAACTCGGCAAAGGCCTCTGGCGGCGTGCCTACGACCGCTTCACCCGGGGCCTCGACCGCTACCACCAGATCCTCGAGGGGGTGGAGGACGAGGCCCTCTATGCCGAGCTCCTTGAGATCGCCAACGAGCTGTCCGCGCTCTCCGGGCGGGTCCGGCAGGTCTGCGTGGAAGCCCAGCGGCGCGCACCCAGCGAGGGACTCGACATTCCGGGGAGCCTTGCCGGAGTCCACCGCGCGCTGTCGACGGCCGGCAATTCCCTGGCGACCACGGCCGAAGCAGCCGCGATGCTCCGGCTCGCTCTCGGCCCCGCCCCGGCCGGCGCCGAGTCGGTGCGGCGCCGTGCCGCCTCGGTGCTGGAGCAGGTCAACGACGCCGAGCGCCGGCTTGCCGAGGCGGCCGGCACGGACTGATGGGCCACGCCTGCCGCCGCCGTCCACCGGTATTCCCGGTTAAGCGCCTAGCTTAGCTGCCCCCGATTCGCTGGCGGTCCGGCCCGTGCGTTGGCAGGATGGCCAGATGACTTTTTCACCGGTACTGACTTTCAATGACGGCAACACCATTCCCCAGCTTGGCTACGGAGTGTGGCAGGTTGAAGACGACGTCGCCGAGAAGGTGGTCGTCCAGGCTTTCGAGGCCGGCTTCCGCCACATCGACACCGCCAAGATCTACGGCAACGAGGCAGGCGTCGGCCGGGCGATCAAGCGCTCAGGGCTCCAGCCCGAGGAAATCTTCATCACCACCAAGCTGTGGAACGCGGACCAGGGTTACGACTCGACGCTGAAGGCCTTTGAGGAGTCCATGGAGCGTTTGGGCCTGGAAACCCTGGACATGTACCTGATCCACTGGATGCAGCCCAAGCAAGACAAGTACGTGGACACCTGGAAGGCTCTGATCGAGCTGCAGAAGCAGGGCCGCGTGAAGACCATCGGCGTCTCCAACTTCACCAAGGAAGGGCTGCAGCGCCTGATCGATGAGACCGGCGTCGTACCGGCCATCAACCAGATCGAACTGCACCCGTTCTTCAACCAGGCAGCGTTGCGCGAATTCAACGCCTCCAAGGGCATCCTCACCGAAGCATGGTCTCCGCTTGGCCAGGGCGGCGAGCTGCTCGAGAGCCCGGTCATCGGCCAGATCGCGGCAAAGCACAACGCCACCCCGGCGCAGGTTGTCATCGCCTGGCACCTGGCCATCGGCAACGTGGTCATCCCCAAGTCCGTCACCGAGGCCCGCATCCGGGAGAACTACGCCGCGCTGGATGTCAGCCTGGATGAGACCGATGTGCAGGCCATCAACGGCCTGGACAACTCAGCGGAGGGCGCCGGCCGCATCGGCGCCGACCCGGCAGTCTCCGACTTCGCTTAGGCCCGAGCCGGAGCAACTGCCGGCGGCCTAGCGAGCAGCAGGGCCTTCATCCGAAACGGGTGGGGGCCTTTCTGCTGTCCGGAGATGTTAGCCCTCCGGGCTAGGCGGCCTTCCGGCTTTCCTGCACTGGTACCGCGTCGATGATGGCCCAGGCTTGCTCGTCAGCGACCCGGCGGCTGGCGAAGCGTTCGGCGTCGGAGACGTCGTCGAAGGTCTCGGTGCGGATCCGGCCACAGTCGGTGTCCAGGTAGGTGACTTCAAAGTACTGGTTGGTGTCCATGATTTAAGTGTGCGGCCGGCCTCCGACACTATGAGGCCATCACTCCGGCGTGTTGCCAAGCCGCAGCACCCGTTCCCGGGCCAGGTCCTCGGTGCGGCGGGCCCTGTCCGCAGCCCGTGCGGCCTGTTGCGCCTGGGCAGTGGCCAGTTCACGCCATTTTCTGGCGGCCTTCAGTTCCTGCTCGCGCCGGGCCAGCTGCTCCCGCAACTCCCGGACGGTCTCGGAAAGCTCCGTGGTCAGGGCGGTGGTCGAGGCCAGCTCCTCCTCATGCTTTCGGGCGTCCGCTGCGGCTGCCTTGGCGGCCTCCTCCGCATCCCTGAGCGCTGCCCGGGCCCGTTCCAGCGCGGACGGTGTGGACCTCCGCGGCTCCTGCCGGACAGCCCGCAGACGGGGCTGCTCCGGCTCCTCCCGGGGTACCGTCCCGGTCCGGGGAGTTGTCCCGGTCCGGGCAGAGCCCCCGGCCCGGGCAGACTGCACGGGCGAGCCGGGCGGGGAAACCGCTGGCGCCGACGCGGCGGGCTCCAGCCCGGGAAGCGCAACGGCACCGGCAAGATCCACCACGTCGACGCCGTCGGCGGACAGCCCCCGGAGCAGGCGCCCGGACTGCACGGCAGCCGCGGCCCCCGCATCCGCTGTTGCCGCCCGCAGCGTCGCTTCCACTTCCGCCGCGATCGCGCCGCTGATCTTCCGGCCCTGCTGCTCGGCCACCTCCCGTGCTGCCTTGACCGCGCTGCCCAGGAGCTGGCGCCGTTCCTGTCCCAACCGGCGGAGCTCCGCGGCGTCGAGGGAGGACTGCGCGGCGCGCATGGACTGCCCCAGCCCGGCGAGTTCCCGGAGTGTCTCCGGCCGGAGGCGGGCGAGCATGTTCACCGTCCACGCCGCCACGGACGGCTTGGGCAGGGAACGGACCTCGGCGGCGCGGGACGGCCGTCCTCCAGCGGCGGCGGCGTCCTTGGCGGCAGCAGTCCGGGCGGCGACAAAATCATCGAACGGGAGGGCATAGAGTCGCGCCGCAACATCCGCCAGCGACTGCTCTCCCATGCAAGAATCATAGAAGCCCGGCCCCGGCGGAGACGCCGCCGCCGGGCAGTTACCCCGGAGAAAAGGGCACCATGATCGAAATAGCTGGGCTGCCGGCCCACATCCTGCTTATCCACGCCGTCGTCGTACTGGCGCCGATCGCCGGCCTCGCCGCGATCGTATATGCCGCGGCGCCACGCTTGCGCAGCTACCTGGCCTGGCCGCTGGGAGGGCTGTCCCTGGGGCTGGTACCGGTGTCCCTGCTCACAGCGCAGGCGGGGGAGCAGCTCCAGAAGGCCCGCCCTGCCTCCGCCCTGATCCATGAACATGCGGAACAGGGCGACGTGCTCAAGGCCGTTTCCGTGGTGTTCTTTGTGGTCATCGCGGCGACGCTGATCGTGAGCTATGAGCCCATCGGTCGGCGGTTCGCCTTCCTGGGGCACCTGCGGACCAACCGCGCCGTCCGGATAGCCCTTCTGGCCGTTGCGGCGGCAGCCGGGGCCTTCTTCGTCTACCAGAGCATCATCACCGGCCATTCCGGCGCTGCTTCCGTCTGGGCCCGTTGACCGGACCGCCACGCGGCGACGGACCCTGCGGCACCCCGCAGAGGCCAGCCAATCCGTGGTCCGGCGCCGCCGCGGGCGGACCCGGTGCCCTCCCATGGCACCTGCGCCGCGCCACGGAGGCCCTGCACACGCTCGACGTCAACCCGGACACCGGTCTGGATTCGGACGAGGCGGACCGGCGGCTCGAACTCCACGGCGCCAATGAACTCCGCTCCGCACCGCCTGTGCCGCTGTGGCGGAAAATCCTGCGGCAGTTCCAGGACCCGCTGATCTACCTGCTGCTGGCCGCCATCGTCATCTCGGTTCTGGCCTGGGCGGTGGAGGGTGCTGCCGGCATACCGGTTGACGCCCTGGTGATTGCGGCCGTGGTCCTGTTCAACGGCGTCCTCGGCTTCGTCCAGGAGAACAAAGCCGAAAGCGCCGTCGCCGCGCTGCGGCTGATGACGGCAGCGAACTCCGTGGTGCTGCGGGACGGCGAACTCAAGACGGTTCCGTCCGCAGGGTTGGTGCCGGGTGACATCCTGGTCCTCAACGAGGGTGAGTCCGTCGGTGCCGATGCCCGCCTGATCACGGCAAGTTCCCTGGGGGTTGCCGAGTCCTCCCTCACCGGTGAAAGTGCGCCCGTCTTCAAGGACCCCAGCACCCTGAGCGGCATTGTCCCGCTCGGCGACCGGCTGAACATGGTCTTCAAGGGGACGGCCGTGGCCCGGGGCGTGGGCCGCGCCGTGGTCACCGGAACCGCGATGGACACGGAGGTCGGCGCTATCGCGGGAATGCTGGCCGCCGTCGAGGCGGCGCCTACCCCGCTGCAGCGCGAAATCGCGGGCGTCAGCAAGCTGCTCGGCATCACGGTGATCGGGATCGCCGTGGCGGTGATGGCCACGATTATCGTGGTCAACGGCGTGTCCTCGCTGAGCGGGCTCGTCGCCGTTCTGCTGCTGGGCGTCTCGCTCGCGGTGGCGGCTGTTCCCGAGGGGCTGCCTGCCATCCTGTCCGTGGTGCTCGCCATCGGCGTCCAGAATATGGCCAAACGCAAGGCCGTCGTCAAGGAGCTGCACTCGGTGGAAACCCTCGGCTCCGCCTCGGTCATCGCTTCGGACAAGACCGGAACGCTCACGCGCAACGAGATGACCATCTGCAGGATCGCCACCGCCTCCGGCCGGGTCGAGCTCACCGGTGTCGGCTACCGGCCGGAGGGCGGCGTGCTCCGAGACGGCCAGGAAGTGCGGGATCCGGCCCTGCTCCAGGAAGCACGCATGGTGCTGGCCGGCGGTTCCTTCGCCAACAACGCGCAACTTCGGGAGCGCGACGGCGAATGGGAGATCCAGGGCGACCCTACGGAAGCGGCGTTCCTCGTCGCCGCCAGGAAGCTGGACGGCGTCACGGACCGCGTCGGGGAGTTCGAACGGCACGGCGAAATCCCGTTCACTTCGGAGCGGAAACTGATGTCCGCGCTGGCCCACCACCGGGAGGGTGGCACCCTGTCCCTGGTCACGAAGGGCGCTCCGGACGTCCTGCTGGAACGCTGCACCGGCCTGCAGCTCGGCGGGGAGGTCGTACCGCTGGACGCCGGCCGCCGCGCCCGGGCGCTGGGCGACGTCGAGGAACTCTCGGCCCAGGCCTTCCGCACCCTGGGGGTGGCCTACCGCCAGTACACCGACGCGGACCGCCACGAAGCGGACGTGCTCGATGAGGAAGATGAGAGCACGCTCGTGTACATCGGCGTCGTCGGAATCCTGGACCCGGCCCGGGCCGAGGCGGCACCCGCGGTGGCTGAGGCCCGGCGGGCCGGCATCCGCGTGGTGATGATCACCGGGGATCACCCGCTCAGCGCGGCGCGGATCGCCGCCGACCTGGGGATCTCCGGGCCGGGGGAACGGGCAGTCACGGGCGCCGAACTGGATGAACTGGACGAGGACGGCCTGCGCGCGCTCACCCTGAACACCTCGGTGTATGCGCGGGTGGCGCCGCAGAACAAACTGCAGATCATCACCGCCCTGCAGGCCCAGGGCAACGTCGTGGCAATGACCGGCGACGGCGTCAACGACGCGCCGGCGCTGAAGACGGCGGACATCGGCATCGCCATGGGGGTCACCGGCACCGAAGTCACGAAGGAAGCCTCGAACATGATCCTGGGCGATGACAACTTCGCCACGATCGTCTCGGCGGTGCACCAGGGCCGGGTCATCTTCGAGAACATCGAGAAATTCCTGCGCTACCTGCTGTCCTCGAACATGGGCGAGGTCTTTACGGTGTTCCTCGGCGTCGTGTTCGCCGGCGCCATGGGCCTGGCCGGGGCGAGCGCCGGTGAGGTCGCGGTACCGCTGCTGGCCACCCAGATCCTGTGGATCAATCTCGTGACCGACTCCGGTCCCGCTCTCGCGATGGGCGTTGACCCGGAAACTGACGACGTCATGGCACGCGGGCCCCGAAAACGCAGCGACCGCATCCTTGGCCGGCGGATGTGGCTGGGCATCCTGAGCATCGGCCTGGTCATGGGCGTCGCGTCGCTGCTGACCATCGACATCTTCCTGCCGGGCGGGCTGGTCCCGGGCGGCACCGAGCCACTCGACGTCGCACGGACCGCCGGTTTCACCACACTCGTGTTCGCCCAGCTGTTCAACGCCTTCAACTCCCGTTCGGAAACGACGACGGCCTTCCGCCGGCTCTTCGTGAACAAATGGCTCTGGGGATCCGTGCTCCTGGCCACGGTGCTTCAAGTAGCTGTCGTCGAGCTGCCGTTCCTGCAGCGGGCCTTCGGGACCGCGTCCCTGGACCCTGGTCAGTGGGCCGTCTGCGTTGCTATGGCCTCGACCGTCCTGTGGTTCGACGAGCTCCGCAAGGCCGCCCTCCGGCTGGTCGGACGGCGCCGGAACGCGGGCGCGCCGATGACGGGCGCCGGGTCCCGGCGCTAAGGCTGCCGCACGGCGCTGCGGGTACTGCGGAGCGCCACAACCAGCACCACAAACGCGACCAGCTGCAGGACCGCCACTGCCGCGATCAACAGGGGGCGGGTGCCATAAAGGACGCCGTAAAGTGCCCCGCCCGCTAGCGCGCCCGCCCCTTCGAAAGCGGCGAAGACACCGTACGCCGTCCCCTGGCGCCGGGCCGGCACCAGATCCGCGACCAGCGCCTTGACGGTCGAATCCTGGATGCCCACGGCGGTACCCCAGACGAGGACCCCGGAAAACGCCAGTCCGGCCGCCGGCGCCAGGGCCAGGACCGGGACGGCAGCGGTCAGCAGGGGAAGCGCGAGGAGCACCCGGGCGCCGGAACGGTCGTAGAGGACGCCGGTGGCGAGCGCGCCCAGGGCCGCCGCCGCCATCGCGCCGGCGTACAGCAGCGGGACGACGGCCACCGGAACGGCCGCCGTCGTCGTGAGGTGGTAGGAAATGACGCCGAAGGCAACCAGCCCGGCGCTCCAGAAGAACGCCGCGACAGCGAACAGGGCAAAGCTCCCCGTCAGCAACGACGCCGGACGGCCGGCGTCGCCCGGCGGTCCCGGTTCCACAGCGGCC
>NZ_MQTS01000163.1:0-4557 GCF_020532825.1 Arthrobacter sp. SO3 | reverse complement strand
AGTATCGGGCGACGCCGGCGGGCCGGTGCCGGGATCCGGCACCCGGCGGCGCAGCCTGAACAGCAGGAACATGGCCGCCGCGGCCGGAACGGACAGCACCGCGAAGGCAACCGAGAGGTTTCCGGTGGCCGCGAGGACCGCGGCGACCAGTACCGGCCCCAGCAGGGCCCCGAGGAGGTCTAGGGATTTATGGACGGCAAAGCCGCGGCCGCGGCCGACGGGCTTGGCGACAGCGGCCAGCAGCACGGTCTTGGCCGGGCTGCGCACGGCTTTCCCGACCCTGTCCCCGATGATGAGCACCGAGGCGAGAACCAGGCCGGCGGCTCCCGCCCAGGATGCCACGGCCAGCAGGGGCACGCAGACCGCCGTGAGCGCATAACCTGCCAGCGTGAAGGTCCAGTACCTGCGGGTCCGGTCCGCCCAGGGTCCGAACACCAGCCGGAGCCCCTGCGCGGCCGCTTCGGCGGCGCCCGTGACGAGGCCGACGAGCAGCGCGGAGGCACCCAGCTGGGCGAGCAGGGGGCCCGCCAGCGGCCGGGCCCCGTCGGAGACCGCGTCGGCGGCCAGGCTGACGAGCCCAAAGCCGATCACCGGACCCCAGACGAACCGCCGGTTGGCCCCGGGCAGGGCGGATCGACTCTCCCGCTCGCGGGCTGACAAGTTTCGGTGGGGCAGGCCCATTTCCCAAGACTCGCGGACGGCCTGTGGAAGGACAAGAGGCCGGGGGTGGTGGTGGCCCCGCTTCGGACCTAATTGTTCCTGTTACTGCCAGGCCCGGACGTAGTCGACCTTCATCTCGGAGGCCGGCCCGTACGTGGTGCTGGTGCCGGCTTTGCCGACATTCAGCACCAGGTACTGGGCGGCATTGCCGTCGTCGGTCGGGAAGGACTTGACCTTGACGCCGTCGACGTAGACCTCGGAGACGTTGGCCTTACGCCACAAGCCGTAGGTGTGGTATTCATTCCCCCAGCTGCCGGCGATGGTGCCCTGGTTGTGGGTTCCGGAGCCGGAGTGGTAGTTGGACGTCATCTGTCCCTTGAGTACTTCGGCGATGTCGTTCTCACCCGTGGCGGGCCAGGACTGGCCGGTAGTCCACCACGCGGGCCAGTTGTGCAGCAAGGTTCCGTTGCCGGGGAAGGAGATGCGGGCCTCGGTGTAACCGGTCCGGAACGCGTAGCCGGTCGTGGCGGCGTCGTTCGGGTTTGACGACACAAGGGCGCCGGTGCCGGCGTCCGAGAGTTTCAGCGAGAGGTTTCCGCCGCCGACGGAGACGTTGGCCGGGCTGGTCTTGACCTTGTTCATCGTGCCGCCGCCGAACCAGGAACTGGACCACTTGCTGGTGTCCAGGGCGGTTCCGTTGAAGTCATCGCTGAAAGTCTGGGACCACGCGCCGGGGACCCCCAAAGGCGACAGCCCGGAGCCGGTCGAAGCCGGCAGGACTGTCACGGGTGCTGCCGCAGGCGCGGGTGCTGCCGCCGCCGGAACAGGCTCAACCGCCGGTGCTGCTGCCACTGCGGCGGCCGGCGCGGGCGCTGCTGCGGGTGTGGGCACCGCGTGCAGTGTGCAGGGAGGCACACCGTCTTTGGTGTTCAGGGTGCACGTGTAGGTGCCAGTCCCGGTGGCTGCCCCGGGGGA
Organism: Arthrobacter sp. SO3; assembly: GCF_020532825.1. Classification (GTDB taxonomy): domain Bacteria; phylum Actinomycetota; class Actinomycetes; order Actinomycetales; family Micrococcaceae; genus Arthrobacter. The sequence goes on along the minus strand of NZ_MQTS01000163.1, from coordinate 2,922 downwards.
CGCGACAGCGCCGAGGGAAGCGGTGAGGGAAAGCACGGCTGCTACAGCCGCACCGGAAAACAAAGTTGTGCGTTTCTTCATGTACTTACTCCTGGAGCTCACGCTCAGTTGGTGGCGCCCTCCCGCGCAGCGCTAAGGCGCTGGGGCAGGACGGAATGCGCCATTGTTCATGGCCGCACCGAGGGGGATTCACCGGCGCGCCAGACATTCGGCCGCGTAACTCATCCAGGCAACGATGTGCCTTCTCATGCGCCGTTGGCGCAGGCGCCACCCACAGCGGGGATATACCCGCAGCGGGGCAAAAAGAACGGCCCCGGCGACTGCGCCGGGGCCGATAGATAGAGACCAGAGCTTCCTGCCAGAATCGAACTGGCGACCTTCTCATTACGAGTGAGACGCTCTACCAACTGAGCTAAGGAAGCAACCGCCTGAAGTTTCCGGTGACCCGGTCGCTTCATGCCAGAGACAACTGTAGTAGAGTCCTCCGGCCCGGGTCAAAATGAGGGGCAAACGCCTCAGCAGACGGTGTTGTCCGCCGGGGTCTTGCCGTCGACGAGATAACCGTCCACGGCGTTGCCGATGCAGTCGTTGGAGCGGCCGTAGGCCGTGTGACCCTCGCCCTTCCACGTCAGCAGCGAGGCCTGGCCCAGCTGCTTGCGCAGGGCGGCCGCCCATTCCACCGGGGTTGCCGGGTCACCCGTGGTGCCCACCACGAGGATGTCGGTCGAACCCTTGTAGTCCACCGGCGCCGGGGTCCGGACGTTCTTGTACGGCCAGTCCTTGCAGTTGGTGCCGCCGAAGGCGAAGTATTTCCCGAAAGTGGGCGACTCCAGGCGCAACTGCTGCTCGTCCGCGCGCATCCCTGCGGTGTCCGTCACCATGGGGTAGTCCAGGCAGTTGATGGCAGTGAAGGCAAAGGTGCTGTTCGAGGAGTAGCTGCCATCGGGTTCCCGCTCGGCGTTGAAGTCGGCCAGCCGCAGGAACGGGGTCGGATCATTCTTCATGATCGCGCCGAAGGCCTGCGTGAGCAACGGCCAGTTGTCGTCGTTGTACAGCGGGACGATCATGCCCGTGACCAGGGTGGATGCCGAGACCAACCGGCCGTCCTTGGCACGCATGGGGTTCGCCTCCACGGCGGCGATCACGTCCTGGATCTGCCGGATCCCGTCGTCGACGCTGCCGCTGAGCGGGCAGCCGCCGGTCTGGAGGCAGCGTTCCACGTAGGAGCGGAGTGCTTTTTCGAAGGCCTTGGCCTGACCGCTGGTGAGTTCCTCATTGCTGAGGGACGGGTCCATCGCGCCGTCCAGGACCATCCGGCCGACGTTGTCAGGGAACAGCGAGGCGTACGTTGAGCCGAGGAACGTCCCGTAGGAGAACCCCATGTAGTTCAGCTTGGTGTCGTTTACGGCCGCGCGCAGGATGTCGAGGTCCCTGGCGGAACTGATCGTGTCGATCTTGCCCAGGACCGCTCCGGTCTTTTCCGCACACTTGGCGGCGATCACCTTGTTGTCTGCCAGGGTCTCGGCCACGCCGGCGTCGGTGTCCATGTCATAGATCTTCGCGCGGGCGGCGTCGCGTTCCTGATCCGTCAGGCAGGTGACCGGGGCGGAACGCTGCACGCCGCGCGGGTCGAAGCCCACGATGTCATAGTTGGCTCGGAGCTTTTCCGAGAAGTGGGTGGCTCCGGCGTCCCGGACGAAGTCATAGCCCGAGCCGCCGGGTCCGCCCGGGTTGATGAGCAGGCTGCCTTTGCTGGTGCCCTTCGTGGGCAGCTTAAGCGCCGCGATTTCGATGCTGCCGCCGTCCGGCTTGCTGTAGTCCAGCGGGACTTTGATCTTGGCGCACTTGAAGTCGGTTTCACAGGGGGTCCAGTCGACCTGCTGTGTGTAGTAGCTCTTGAGCTCAGCGGGCGCCGAGGACGCAATCTCCGGCTTGGGTGTGCTGGGGTTGTTGGCCCCGCTGCCGCCGCCCAACAAGGTGCACGAGGAAAGCACCAGGGCCAGGGCCATGGCGCCTGCTGCCCGCACACCGATCGCTACGGATCGGGATCTGGCGGGCACTGCTCGTGCAGACTTCATGCGGTTCTCCTTGGAGGAATAGGAACTGGGCGGAGCGGCTGCCGCTTCACACCGGGCGGCGGTTGGGACTGGGGGAGGGTTGGTGCACCCGGGGCGGGTTAGTTAATGATCCCTCAGATGAGGCTGGCCGCCATGGACTCGATCGTCAGCAGCGGGGCCACGTTGGAAGTCGTAATCCGTTTGCGGGCTTTGTTGATGGCGTCCATCCGGGCCAGCGTGGTTTCGGCGGAGGAGTGGCTCGCGAATTCAGTGAGCTCGCTCCTGAGTTCAACGTTGACCAGTTCCACGGCGTTCCCCATCTGGATGATCAGCACATCCCGGTAGAAGGACAGCAGATCGGTCAGCGTGCGGTCCAGCGAGTCAGTCACGGAACGCTTGGCACGGCGCTTCTGGTCGTCCTCGAGCTGCTTGACCTGGCCGCGCATGGCTGGCGGCAGCGTGCCGGTTTCCGGCGCCCCAAGGGTGGCAAGCAGGGCAGCCTTCTCCGCCGCATCGCGTTCGTCGTTTGAGCTGTTGGCTTCATCCGTAGCGATCTTGACCAGCTTTTCCGCCATCAACACCGCTGCGGTCACGCCCCGGAGCCCCAACGGAAACCGCACGGTTTCGAGCCGCCGCTCACGGGCCTCCGGATCCCGGGCCAGGCGGCGGGCGATCCCGACGTGGCTTTGCGCCGCACGGGCCGCACGTTCGGCGACGGCGGGGTCCACGCCGTCGCGCTTGACCAGCAGGGCAGCGACGTCGGCCGCGGGCGGCAGCCGCAGCGCCACCGCGCGGCACCGGGAGCGGATCGTGACCAGGACGTCGGCGGGGGAGGGCGCGCACAGCATCCATACGGTGCGGGGGG
>NZ_MQTS01000162.1 GCF_020532825.1 Arthrobacter sp. SO3 | reverse complement strand
CGGGCCATAAACGCGTGGTGGGCCTTGAACCGGCCGGTCAGCGCGTCGACGAGCTCGGGGATTTTGGAGCGCAGGGTTCCTTTGGCCAGGCCGGCGAGGACTTCCGGGTTGCGTTCGCCCTCGATGAGGGCTTCGAGCATCGCCCGTGACGAGACGCCGGTGAGGTCCGAGACCACTGAGGAGAGTTTGATCCCGGAGCCTTCCAGGAACTTCTCCAGGCGCTGGATCTCCCGGGTGCGGTCACGGGTGGCGATCGCCCGGGCCCGGGTCAGGTCCCGCAGTTCACGGATCGGCTCCGGCGGCACGAACGAGGCCCGGAGCAGGCCGTGGGCGCCGAGCTGGGCGAGCCAGGCCGCGTCCGAGACATCGGTTTTGCGGCCCGGGATGTTCCGTGCGGCCTTGGCATTGACCAGCATCACCGGCAGCGTCTCTTCGAGGAGATAGTAGAACGGTTTCCAGTAATCACTGGTCGCTTCCATCACCACCGTCGTGACATGCTCGCGTTCCAGGACGTCCCGCA
>NZ_MQTS01000161.1:39033-47675 GCF_020532825.1 Arthrobacter sp. SO3 | reverse complement strand
CCCCGGCACCTTCCCCCGTCCCGGCTCCCGTCGAAGAGGCACCCGTCAAAGAGGCACCCTCCCGCCAGGTTCCCGCAGAACAGCCGCTGGCCCAGACGGCCTCCGCGCAGATTTACGTCGCGCCGGCCTACACTTCGGCGCAGGCCGGCGGCGTCGGCGTCCAGCCGCAGGCCGCAGTGCAGGTCCAGGCTGCCGGTATCGACACCGCCGACCCTGCCGAAAGAGTTGCTTCCCCGGCGGCGTCCGCGCCTGCAGCACCGGCGCCGGATGCCACGGCGGGCCCGTCGCCGTCGTCGTCAACGTCCGGACCGGTTGCAGCCCCGGCACCGGCAGCCGCCGCCAACCCCTTCAATCCGCTGCCGGTATTCTTCACCATCGCGGGCATCCTGATCGCCGCCGGCCTCGTCTGGGTCATCCGTCCGCTGCGCGCCTTGGTGGCACGGATTGCGGGTCGAAAGACGCTCTAGGCCCCGCGGGGACGGCTTCAGTGGATCAGAACGGCCGGTACAGCGTCCGCTGCGGGCCAGCACCGCCGCCAAGGTACCGGCCCCGGTCCTGGAAGCCGGCCTTGCGGTACGCGGCCCGTCCGGCCGGGTTCTCCTCGTTGACCGAGAGCACGACGCCGGCCTGCCCGCCGCCGAGGGCTGCCGTCAGTTTCGCCGCCTCCCGGACCGCAACGTCCGCTGCCAGTGTGCCCAGGCCCCTGCCCTGCTGCCGGCGGTCGATCAGGAAGCCACGGAGCAGCCAGACGGAGAGGTCGTCGTCCCAGCCGGCCAGGGTGGCGGCTCCGGTTTGTAACGTCAGGACGCCGGCTGCAGATCCGTTGCAGTCAATCGCAAAGGGGTGCCGGGAATCTTCCTCCAGCGCGATGAGCATCATGCGGAGCGGCTCACCGACAAACCTCCGCTGGTCTTCGGTGACCTCGAGCTCGGCGATCTCGCCAAGCTTGATGGCGCGGGCGTCGTCGTCGAGGTCCTTCAGCGGCATCAGCCACACGTTTTCAGGCATAACAGAAGCGTACCCAAGCCGCCGGGGTGCCCCCGCCGCCGGATCCGCCGATCAGCTCAGAGCGCTGCGTCCTTTGGCGGCCCTGCGGGGTCCATCCAGAAGACTTCCCACAGGTGGCCGTCCGGGTCCTGGAAGCTGTGGGTGTACATGAAGCCGTAGTCCTGGGCTTCCTGGGACGGCGCGCCGCCCGAGGTGAGCGCCGTCCGGACGAGTTCGTCGACCGCCTCGCGGCTGTCCAGGGAAAAGGACATGATGACCTCGGCAGCACCTGCGGTATCCGCGGCAGCCTTGGATGTGAAGGTTTTGAAGTACGCCTCGACGAGCAGCATCACGAACGCGTCGTCATTGACGATCATGCAGGTGGCGTTTTCATCGGTGAAGTCGGGATTAAAGGAAAAACCCAGAGCGGTGAAGAACTCCACCGTCTTGTCGAGGTCCTTGACGGGGAGGTTCACAAAGAGTTGTCTGGCCATGCCGCTAAAATAGCACCGCGCCTGCGGGGTGTCAGCCCCCGGAGCTCTCAGACCGGCTCCCGGCGGCAGCACTGTAAGCCGGTCACTGGCCGTAGAAGACCCGTTCGAACACGCTCCGGGCCCGCCGGCTCAGCCTCAGATAGTCTTCCTCGAGCTCGGCGGCGTTGCCCTGCCCGTAGCCGCACCAGCGCGCCACCGCTTCCAGGTCGCGGCGGGAGGAGGGCAGCACGTCGGAGGCCCGCCCGGTCCAGATCACGTTGGCCGATCGGATCCGGCTCGCCAGCCGCCAGGCCCGCAGCAGGATCTCCACGTCCCCCGTTTCGAGGAGCCCGACGGCGGCCGCAGCCTCGAGTGCCTCCACCGTGGAGGTGGTCCGCAGCTCGGGGTGCTTTCCGGCGTGCTGCAGCTGGAGCAGCTGGGCCAGCCATTCGACATCGCTCAGTCCGCCGCGTCCGAGCTTCAGGTGCCGGGCCGGATCCGCGCCGCGGGGCAGCCGTTCCGCCTCGACCCGAGCCTTCACCCGGCGGACTTCCCGCGCGTCCTGCTCGGAGAGGGACTCGGGGTAGCGGACGGTGTCGATCAGCGCCACGAAGTCGGCTGCCAGTTCATCGTGCCCGGCCATGGGGCGGGCACGCAGCAGCGCCTGTGCCTCCCAGACGAGCGACCACCGGCGGTAATACTCGGCGTAGGAATCCAGCGACCGCACCATGGGCCCGCTCTTGCCCTCGGGACGGAGGTCAGCGTCAACCATCAGGACACGTTCGGCCAGGATGGCGGGCTTCAGCGGCTGGGTGAGCAGGCTGGAGAGCCGGCCCACGATCTGCAGGGCCTGCTGCTGGGCCTCGTCCTCCGGGACTCCGGGAAGCCCACGGTGGACGTAAATAACGTCGGCGTCCGAGCCGTAGCCGATCTCCCGGCCGCCCTGCCGCCCCATCGCAACCACCAGCACGTTCGTCTTGAGCGGCTCCTCGGCCGTGACCATCGTTTCCGCGACGCGCAGGGCGCCCAGGACCGCGGCCCGGTCCGTGTCGGCCAGTGCCGCGCCCACCTGGTCCTGGTCCAGCAGTCCCGCGCTGTCCGCGATGGCAATCCGCAGGATCTCGCGGCGCCGGATCAAGCGGATCAGGCGCATTGCGCTTTCCGGCTCGGCGTGCCGGGACATCTTGGAGGCGATCTCGAGCCACTGTGCCTCGAAGGTCAACGGCACGAGTTCCTTGTCCGAGCCGAGCCAGGCCACGGACTCGGGCGAGACCTCCAGCAGGTCGGCGATCAGCCGGGAGTTGGACAGCACGTGGCAGAGCCGCTCGGCAGCCGCCGTCGAATCCCGCAGCATGCCGAGATACCAGTGAGTGGTGCCGAGCGCCTCACTGACCCGGCGGAAGGCCAGCAGGCCGCCGTCGGGGTCCACGCCCTCCGCGAGCCAGCCGAGCAGGATCGGCAGGAGCTGGCGCTGGAGCGCGGCGCGGCGGCTGACTCCGCCGGTGAGCGCTTCGATGTGGCGCATTGCGCCGCTGGGATCGAGGTAGCCCAGGGCGGCAAGGCGCCCCTGCGCGGCTTCCGGGCTGAGCTTGGCTTCCTCGCTGCTGAGTGCCGCCGCGGTATTGAGCAGCGGGCGGTAGAAGATGCGTTCGTGCAGCTCGCGGACGGAGCGTTTGGTCTTGCGCCAGGCCGCAACCAGGGCGTCAGGTTTGGGCCGTTCGCTGGAGAAGGGTCCGAGCACGGCTTTGGCGAGGGCCCGCAGCGAGGCTTCCTTGACCGGCATGAGGTGGGTGCGGCGCAGCTGGAAGAGCTGGATCCGGTGCTCGAGGAGCCGGAGGTAGCGGTAGTCGCGGTCGAACTCGGCGGCGTCGGAACGGCCGATATAGCCCCCGGCGGACAGGGCCGCGATCGCTGAGGTGGTGTCGCGGCAGCGCAGGGTCTCGTCGGATTTGCCATGCACCAGCTGCAGCAGCTGGACGGTGAATTCGACGTCGCGCAGGCCGCCGCGGCCCAGCTTGATCTGCCGCTGCTCCTCGTCGGCGGGGATGTGTTCGGTGACGCGGCGGCGCATGGACCGGACGGACTCCACGAAGCCCTCCCGGCCGGCGGAGGACCAGATCAGCGGCGCGACGGCGGCTTCGTAATGGGCGCCGAGCTCGGTGTCCCCGGCGATGGTCCGGGCCTTGAGCAGTGCCTGGAACTCCCAGCTCTCGGCCCAGCGGGCGTAGTAGCTCTGGTGCGAGGCCAGGGTCCTGACCAGCGGCCCGGACTTGCCTTCCGGACGCAGGTTGGCGTCGACTTCCCACAGCCCGGGTTCGCGGCCGACTGACATGATGGCGCGGGAAATACCGGAGGCCAGGGCCGTACCGATCGTGTTGGCGCGCGAGTCGTCGAGCTCCCCGGACTCGATCACGTAGATAACGTCGACGTCGGAAATGTAGTTGAGTTCGCGGGCACCGCATTTGCCCATGCCGATGACGGCCAGCCCGACGTCGGCCACCTCGGTGGCGCTGAAGTGTTCGGCGGCCTCTGCCCGGGAAACGGCAAGGGCAGCCTCGATCGCGGCTCCCGCCAGGTCCGCCAGTTCGGCGCCGGCGGCGGGCATGAAGTCCAGCGGGTCCGCGGCGCAGAGGTCTTTGACGGCGAGCTCGACGAGGCCGCGCCGGTACTCCGTGCGGAGCGCCACGTAGCCTTCCTGCCCGGTCAAAGCTGCGACCGGGCGGGCGGATTTCGGATCGGCCCTCACGGAACGGAGCAGCCGGGCGCGCAACTCCGCGGCGTCCGCGGCCCGTGGTTCCGGGCTGGCAGTCACCTCAAAGGCGTCAAGATGCTCCGGGTGGCGGATCAGGAACTCACCCAGTGCCTCGGAGGCGCCCAGCACCCGGTACATGGGTTCGCTGCGGTCCGGCTCCGCGGCCGCCAGCTTCCGCAGGTCCGGGTGCTTTTCGATCAGCCGGACCAGCGACTGCAGCGCCGTGTCCGGGTTGGCGGCCAGCTGCAGCCCGGCGAAGAGGATGTCCTGGTCCAGGCCCTCCAGCTCCGGGGCGGCGAGCCACCGTTCGCCGTTTTCCAGATCGCTGAAACCGGCGGCAATGAGGCGTCGTGCCAGGCTCACCCGGGCCGCCTAAAGGATGCCGAGGTTGCGCTGCAGCTCGTAGGGCGTGACCTGGAGACGGTAGTCCTGCCACTCGGCACGCTTGTTGCGCAGGAAGTGTTCGAACACCTGCTCACCGAGAATCTGCGGCATGAGTTCGGAGTCCTCCATCGAGCGGATGGCGTCATGCAGGCTGGCCGGCAGCGGATCGTGGCCCATGGCGCGGCGCTCGGCCGAGCTCAGCGACCAGATGTCGTCCTCGGCAGCGGCGGGGAGCTGGTAACCCTCCTCGATGCCCTTGAGCCCGGCGCCCAGCAGCACGGCGTAGGCGAGGTAGGGGTTGGCCGCGGAGTCGATGCCGCGGTATTCGATCCGCGCTGACTGGCCCTTGCCGGGCTTGTACAGCGGGACGCGGACCAGTGCGGAGCGGTTGTTGTGGCCCCAGCTGAGGTAACTGGGCGCTTCTCCCCCGCCCCAGAGCCGCTTGTAGGAGTTCACGAACTGGTTGGTCACCGCGGTGAACTCCGGAGCGTGCTTAAGGATGCCGGCGATGAACTGCCGGGCCGTCTCGGAGAGCTGGAACTCCGCGCCCGCCTCGTAGAAGGCATTCGTGTCGCCTTCGAAGAGCGAGAAGTGGGTGTGCATGCCGGAACCCGGGTGGGCTGTGAACGGCTTCGGCATGAAGGTCGCGTAGGTGCCCTGCTGGAGCGCGACCTCCTTGATCACCGTGCGGAACGTCATGATGTTGTCCGCGGTCTGCAGGGCATCCGCGTAGCGCAGGTCGATCTCGTTCTGGCCGGGGCCGGCCTCGTGGTGGCTGAACTCGACCGAGATGCCGACCGATTCCAGCATGGTGACGGCTGTGCGGCGGAAGTCCTGTGCCACTCCGCCCGGAACGTGGTCGAAGTAGCCGCCCTCGTCCACCGGGACGGGGGAACCGTCCGGGCCGGGCTGCTGGGACTTGAGCAGGTAAAACTCGATCTCGGGGTGGGTGTAGCAGGTGAAGCCCATGTCCGCGGCCTTGGCCAGGTTGCGCTTGAGGACGTTGCGGGGATCAGCAGCGGAGGGTTCGCCGTCGGGAGTCAGGATGTCGCAGAACATCCGCGACGTCGCCTCCGTCTCACCGCGCCACGGCAGGATCTGGAAGGTGGCGGGGTCCGGCTGGGCCAGCATGTCGGACTCGAAAACGCGGGCGAGGCCCTCAATGGAGGAGCCGTCAAAGCCCAGGCCCTCCTCGAACGCGCCTTCCACTTCGGCCGGGGCCAACGCCACGGACTTCAGCGATCCCACGACGTCGGTGAACCACAGCCGCACGAACCGCACGTCGCGCTCTTCGATCGTCCGCAGGACAAACTCTTGCTGGCGGTCCATACTGGCCTCTTTCCGGTTCTTTCGTCCGTGCCCCAGGCCCGTCGTGCATGGGTCCCGCAGCTGCTCACGGTTCACTTTACTAATCATTGCCACCGATTGCTGAAGCGGCTGCCCCGCGTAACACAGCATTAACACGAGGAACCCGAAAATCGCCGCCCAAGGCCGCTGCCGGGACGATCGGCTGGTGTGGGTGTGACGTGATTCACGCGCCGACAGTCTGGAGCCCGGTAGCTTGGACACGCCGTAGCGCACTACGCTCGTGCCATGGCCACAAGCACCAGCCCCGATTCCAGCATGCCCGCAGAGCTAGCCGCCCCCTATGGCGATGGCCCTGCGGCGTCCGCCGCAGGCCTGCCAGCGGCTGCGGCCGCAAGCACTGCCGCCGCTCCAGGGTCGGCCCCTGGCCTGGACACCGGCACCCGGAAGCCGGTGGCGAAGATCCGCACCCACCACCTGCACCAGGCGAAGCTCAACGGCGAGCGCTTCGCCATGCTGACCGCCTATGACCAGTACACGGCAGAAATCTTCGACCAGGCCGGCATCGAGGTCCTCCTCGTGGGCGACTCCGCCTCCAACAACGTCTTCGGCAACGAAACCAGCCTGCCCGTCACCGTGGACGAGCTGCTCCCGCTGTGCCGCGCCGTCACCCGCTCGGCCAAGCGGGCCCTCGTCGTGGCGGACCTGCCCTTCGGCAGCTACGAGGTGTCCGCCCAGCAGGCGGTGGCCACCGGCGTCCGGTTCCTGAAGGAAGGACTCGCCCACGCAGTCAAGATCGAGGGCGGGAAATTCTATGCAGAGACTGTCCGGGCGATGGTCCAGGCCGGCATCCCGGTGATGGCGCACATCGGCTTCACCCCGCAAAGCGAGCACGCCCTCGGCGGCTACCGGGTCCAGGGCCGCGGCGATGACGCCCAGCGGCTGGTCGATGATGCCGTCGCCCTGGCCGACGCCGGTGCGTTCTGCGTGCTGATGGAAATGGTTCCGGCGTCGACGGCGGCTGCCGTGGACGCCGCCGTCGAGGTCCCCACCATCGGCATCGGCGCGGGCAATGCGACCACCGGCCAGGTGCTGGTGTGGCAGGACATGGCGGGGCTCCGCGGCGGCAGGATGGCCAAGTTCGTCAAGCAGTACGCGGACCTGCGCACCTCACTCAGCGACGCCGCGAAGGCCTACGGCGAGGACGTGCGCTCCGGCCAGTTCCCGGGCCCCGAGCACTCGTTCTAGGCGACTGCTGCGGCCCACTCCTCCTGGCGGCTTCTGCGGCCTACTCCTCCCGGCGGCTGCCGCGACCCACTACTCCTGGCCGCTCCCGCGGGTTTTCGGGGCCACCTCATCCTTCACGAACGATGTGGTGACCCGCGAGTCCGGGCAGGCTAGCCATTGAGGGCCTGCATCGGGCCCCGGCAGATGTTCCGCCGTCCCGGCCTCGTTCGTGCGCGAAGCGATGGGCCGACACCGGCGGACACTAGTGGAGGAGTAGCCATGAACTCAATTTCGACTGACTTCTGGGACGTCCTGCTGTGGAGTTTCTGGTTCTTCATCTGGATCTCCGCACTCATGGTGTGGTTCCGCTGCCTGTTTGACATGTTCGGCGACAGCACCCTGAGCGGCTGGGGCAAGGCCGGCTGGGCGATATTGCTGGTCTTCCTGCCCTGGATCGGAGCGCTCATCTACCTGATCGCCCGGGGCCGCAGCATGGCCGATCGGCAGATGTCGGAAGTGGCCCGGCAGCAGGCCGCCCAGCAGGACTACATCCAGCAGGTCGCAGGCAAGTCGGCCAGCCCGGCAAGCCAGATCGCCGATGCCAAGGCCCTGCTCGACTCCGGAGCCATCAGCCAGACCGAGTTTGATTCCCTCAAGACAAAGGCCATGGCCTGAGCTGAGTTGACGGATTGCCCCCGCGGAATCCGGCGCGAGTTCTTTTCCGCTGACGATTGACGGCCCCGCCCGGGGCCCGTCATGGCAAACCCCCAAGTGAAGGAGACCGACTTATGTCCATCGAGAGTGAAAACCCGGTTCTTGAGACCATCGGCGCCATTACTGACGCCTCACTGGGCCGCTCCGACCTGCCGGCCGACGCACTGCTGATGATTCGGATCGCTGCCCTGGCCGCCGTCGATGCCCGGCCCATTTCCTACCTTGCCCATGTGGGCCCCTCGATCGAGTCCGGCGTTACGGCCAAGGACGTCCAGAACGTGCTCGTCGCCGTGGCGCCCATCATCGGAACGGCCCGGACGATGTCGGCTGCGATCAACATCACCGAGGCGCTCGGTTTCGCGATCGCCGTCATGGAGGATGAGGTGGAATAACTCAGTTCACGGCATGAGAGTCACCTGGCTGGGCCACTCCTCGGTGGTCCTGGATCTCGACGGGGTTCGGATCCTGACGGATCCGCTGCTTCGTCCTCATGCCGGGCTGTTGCGGCGCCTCGCTCCCCGGCCGGACCCCGCGTCCTGGAGCCGGCCCGACGTCGTCCTCCTCTCCCATCTGCACCACGACCACGCCGAGTTGCGCTCCCTCCGCATGCTGCCCGCGGCGGAGCTGATGAGTGGCCCGGCGAACGTCGCCTGGCTACGCCGCCGCAGACTGCTGAACACAGTCCCGTTGGGGGACGGCTGGACCCCGGCGGGCCGCGGGGTCGAAATACGCCAGGTGCCGGCAGAGCATCGTCACCGCCCCATGCCGCACCGTCCAAACGACGCCCATGGCCAGCTCGT
>NZ_MQTS01000161.1:24653-39023 GCF_020532825.1 Arthrobacter sp. SO3 | reverse complement strand
CATCGATCTCGCGCTGGTGCCGGTCTGGGGGTGGGGACCGAGGCTCTCGGCGGGACATCTGTCCCCCGAGACCGCCGCCGAGGCTGTCGCACTGAGCGGGGCGCGGTTCGCCCTGCCGGTGCACTGGGGAACGCTGCACCCTCCCTATGTCAGGCACTTTGCCCGGAGCTGGCTCGAGCTGCCCGGGCGCCGGTTCGCTGACGCCGTGGCGGAGCAGGCTCCCGGCTGCACGGCCGTCCTCCTCTACCCGGGCCAGTCATGGGTCAGGCCGCATTGACCCAACACACCCTGAAGTGGCCCGGCCGTCAAGCCAACCGCAATGACCAGCCGCTCAACGCCGGAACGCCGTCGACCCGCGCTGGCCACAGGACTCAAGCATGGCGACCAGCGCCCGGTGAAGCTCATCGGCACCCTCTATCCGCTCGGGAAGCCCCGCCATAAGATCGGCCGGACCGAGCAGCATCGCGCGGTCCTGCCAACCGCCGAGTCCCCCGTGCGAACCGAAAAGGCCCTCAAATGCCGCGACGTCATTGGTCACCGGATCGACAGCACTGTTGACATAGAGATCCGGCGCCTCGGGGTCCATCAGCGCACGTTGGAGCACCCGCACCGCATGGGACCCGAAGGGAACCAGCGGGTCGGCTCCCTCCACCGCACCGCTTGCGAGGTTGAGGCGCCCGCCGCTTCCGATTGCCCATGCCCGGCCGTCTTCGTCGATGCCGGCGACGAACCCGACGCCGGGGTGGCCTGCCAGTCCCGGGACCAGAGCCGGCCACTCCCGGGCGAGGGCCTGGAGCGTCCAGCGGCGGTCACCCCGGACGTAGACCAGGCCCAGGTTCCCCGAGCCCAGCACGACGACCGGCTCCTCGGCGGCGCCGCCTGGAATGGAAGTCTGCTGCGCCTTGGTCAGCACTTTGTCGGCACGGACGGCGAGCTTTCCGGTCACGCCGCCAGAGGCGACGTCTCCCGCCAGGGAGCCCGCGCGCCCCAGCCCTTCGACCGACGCGTCCACTGCCTGTACCTGTTCATGCATCAGTTCCGCGCACAGATCGCCGAGCGTCTGGTGATACCGGTCAGCGAACGGGACACCCTGGGACTGGCCGTGGTCCGAGAGCACGACCAGCCGATAGCGGCGGGGAGCTGACGCGGCGAGCTGGGCCAAAGATCCCAGCGTGCGGTCCAGACCATCCAGGGCGGCAAGCGACTCGGGCCGGAACACCCCGGCGTGGTGGGCGATCTCGTCGTAGTCAACGTAGTCGACGTAGATGCTCTTCGTCCCGCGACGCAGCTCCTCGGCTACCAGGACCGTATTCAGGTCACGCAGGAGACTGTTGGTCACCGCGCGCAGCAGGGCGAACGTCCAGTCCCGGTGCACGCGCGGCGCCAGGTCACGCTTGACCTGGCGTCGGGCCTGCCACCGTTCCTTGAGGATCTCCCCGACGGTCCTGGTGAGGCTGCGCATAAACCCGTTCGGCGAGCTGAAGAACCAGGCGAACGCACGGCGGGTTTGAGTGGAGCCGCGCCGGACCTCCACCCGGCTCATCGTCAGCAGCGACCGGGGCGCGTCACCGGTGAACAGGTTCGAAATGGAGACCCCGTCGTCCCAGAGCAGGCCCCGGCCGGTGTGGTGCCTCTCCTCGATCACCCGGGCGTCTGCCGGCCGGTTGGCCACCAGCACCCGGTTCAGCCCACGGTCGTACCACCTGAAGGCGGGGATCCCGCCGACGGTGCCGTGCAGAATTCCCATCTGGCTGGCCGGCGTGGTGCAGGGCAGCTGGGGAGTCCATTCGCGGACCGTGTAGTCCCCCGATGACAGCCAGCGCCGGATATGGGGGACTGAACCGGACTGTACCGCCCACTGCAGCACGGGGAAGGGGACACCGTCGAGCTGCACGAAGAGGACGCCGTCGACCTCCGGATCGGTCACTACTGCCCGCCGGCGCGCCCTTCCGGCCAACGAGGTGATGAGGCCGTCGTCAGTGCCGGCTGTGGCGGCCCACGAGATAAGCGTGCCCACGGCGGCACTGACCCAGGCTGCGGCGAGGGCGGTCCACGCCGTCGATTCGATGCCGGGGATCAGGAGGATGGCGGCGTACATAATCAGGCCTTGCCCGAGCAGTGCGGTGAGGAGCACAGCCAGCCAGCCCACCCTGGCGGAGATCTCCACCAGCGCCGGGCGGAGGACGAGGCCGACGACGCCGGCCGCTGCTGCCACGGCAGCGTAGGCCCACCAGCTGGTGGCGGAGAACCCAGGCAGCAGCGCGCCGGTGACAATCAGGGCCGCAGTCGAGGCAGCCCAGGCAATCGCCAGCCTGGCCAGGTCGGTGACTCGGACGCCGCGTGTGCGGGCAACGCTCGTCGGCATTTTCCAAGTATGGCCGCCGGCGGCCGACTGGCGCTCATCCGCTTCGGGTGAGACGGCGCCGCCGATGGGCCAGCGTTGCTGGCCGTCCGAGTACGCCCGCTCCGGGTGTCATCCGCCGCCCATCACCATCCGGCGTTCGGAACTGGAAAACTCGGAAGTAGAAAACCTGCCTTAGTCGTCCTCGTCGCCCTTTTCCCAGGATTCGTTGCGGGCCTTGACCTTCTCCAGCGCGTGTTCAGCCTCTTCCCGCGTCTTGTACGGGCCGATCAGCTGGCTCCAGTCGGACATGGCGTCCTCTTCAACCTCGTGCGTGTTGACGTTGTACCAGTACTCAGGCATTGATGCTCCTCAGCTCTCAGGGTGCCGCCCCGGCGGGGCGGGACGATGCCGAACGCGGCCGTGACTTCCACGGGATCTTTCCGCTTCTGTTTCCTGGCGTTCGGCCGGGCCTTATATGATCAACGTATGCCTTCTCTAGCCTCGACTGCACCCATCGGCACCCTGGTCCCGGGAGCAGTCAGTCCACAGCTTCCCGTTCCGGCGTCGATCCCGCGCCCCGAATATGTGGGAAAGCCCGGACCGGCCAAGTTCACCGGCTCAGAGGTCAAGTCGGCGGAGACCATCGAGAAGATCCGTATCGCCTCGCGGATTGCCGCGCAGGCCATCGTGGCGGTCGGCAAGCAGATCCAGCCCGGCGTCACTACGGACCAACTGGACAGGGTGGGCCATGAATTCCTGCTCGACCACAACGCGTATCCGTCCACCCTCGGCTACCGCGGCTTCCCCAAGTCCCTGTGCTCCTCGTTAAACGAAGTGATCTGCCACGGCATACCGGACAGCACCGTGGTCCAGGAGGGGGACATCCTCAACATCGACATCACGGCCTACATCGGCGGCGTACACGGCGACACCAACTACACCTTCCTGGCCGGCGACGTTGATGAGGAGTCCCGGCTGCTCGTCGAGCGCACGCAGGAATCCCTGAACCGCGCCATCCGAGCTGTGGCCCCGGGCCGCGAAATCAACGTAATTGGCCGCACCATCGAGTCCTACGCCAGGCGGTTCGGCTATGGTGTCGTACGCGACTTCACCGGCCACGGCGTGGGTGAAGCTTTCCACACCGGCCTGATCATCCCGCACTACGATGCAGCCCCGGCATATAACACGGTCATGGAGGCTGGCATGGTCTTCACGATCGAGCCCATGCTGACGCTCGGCACGGTCGAGTGGGACATGTGGCCTGACGAGTGGACGGTCGTGACCCGTGACCGCAAACGCACGGCGCAGTTCGAGCACACCCTGCTCGTAACGGAATCCGGCGCGGAAGTCCTGACTCTCCCCTGAGTCCTGCTCCACCTGAAGATCCCGGTCTTCGCCCGTCGGCCCTGGGCCGCACCCCTCCTATGCTCCGCCCCCTGCCACGAACGGAACCACATTGGCCAAGAAGGACGAGAAGTTGAAGAAGAACGCCCCGCTGATCGGTATCGACATCGGCGGCACCGGGATCAAGGGCGGGATCGTGGACCTGAAGAAGGGCAAGCTGGTCGGCGACCGCGTGCGCATGCCCACCCCGCAGCCCTCCACCCCCGAATCCGTGGCCGAGGTCGTGGCCCAGGTGGTGGCCGAGCTGTCCGCCCGGCCCGATGCTCCTGCACCGGACTCCCCGGTCGGCGTCACCTTTCCCGGCATCATCCAGCACGGTGTGGTCCACTCCGCCGCCAACGTGGATAAGTCCTGGCTGGAAATGGACATCGACGCAATGCTGACCGCCCGCCTGGGCCGGCCCGTTGAGGTCATTAACGACGCCGACGCCGCCGGCCTCGCGGAGGCCCGCTTCGGTGCCGGCGAGTTCGTGGAGGGTACCGTGCTGGTTATCACGCTCGGCACCGGCATTGGTTCCGCGTTCATCTTCGACGGCAAACTTGTTCCCAACGCCGAACTCGGACATCTGGAAATTGACGGGTTCGACGCTGAAAGCAAGGCCTCGGCCGTGGCCCGCGAACGGGACGGCCTGAGCTGGGAGGAGTACAGCGTGCTGCTGCAGCGCTATCTGTCCCACGTGGAGTTCCTCTTTTCCCCCGAACTGTTCATCATCGGCGGCGGCATCTCCAAGCGCGCCGACGAATACCTGCCGAGGCTGCAGCTGCGCACCCCGATTGTCCCGGCGGAACTGAAGAACGACGCCGGCATCGTCGGCGCCGCCCTTGAGATCGCACTGAAGCACAAACTGGCCAAGTAGCACCATGGCGGAGTCCCGGCCCGAGGTCCTCATCATCACCGGCGCGAGCCGGGGCATCGGCGCCGCGGTGGCGTTCCGTGCCGCCCGGGCCGGGTACGCCGTCGTCGTGAACTATGCCGCCGACCCCGGCGGGGCCAATTCCGTAGTGGACGGCATCACCGACGACGGCGGGGCTGCGGTGGCCGTCCAGGCGGACGTCAGCGACCCGGCCGCCGTGGCCCGGCTCTTCGACGCGGCCGCAGCTCTTGGCGCCCTGACTGGCGTTGTGAACAACGCCGGCATCACCGGAAACCTGATCGGCCCCCTTCTGGATGTTCCTGCCGAGACCATCCGGCGGGTGCTTGAGGTCAACGTCGCCGGAGTTCTCTCCGTCTGCCAGGAGGCCGTCAGGAGGCTCAGCACGGACCGGGGAGGCCGTGGCGGCTCCATTATCAACATCTCCTCCACCGCCACGAAGGCAGGCTCCCCCGGCACCTGGGTGCACTATGCGGCGTCCAAAGGTGCCGTGGATGTGCTGACGGTGGGACTCGCGGCCGAGGTCGCGGCGCAGGGCATCCGGGTGAATTGTGTGGCTCCCGGCAGCACCAATACCGGGCTGCATGCGGCGGCAGGCATGCCGGACCGGGTGGAGAGGCTCAGCCCATCGATTCCTTTGGGCCGCGGCGCTGAGCCGGACGAAGTAGCCGCGGCGGTGCTCTGGCTGCTTTCCCGCGAGGCCGAGTATATCACCGGCGCCGTGCTGCCGGTCTCCGGCGGCCGATGACGGGACGGTGCCGGCCGCCTGCGCCGGCCCTTGGGAGGTGTTGGGAAAAGTGGTGCCGGTGGTGGCCGCGGCTTCCCCTCCGCTGCCACCACCGGAGTCTGTAAGCCGGCGCTCCTGGCCAGGGCCTAGAGCGGGCTAGTCTGCTGGCTCGTGCCTTCGCGTCCCTTGGTCTCGGCCTCATGGCGGAGCAGGGAAATCGCGGCTTCGAAATCCTCGAGGGATTCGAAGGCCTGGTAGACGCTCGCGAAACGCAGGTAGGCGACCTCGTCGAGCCGCTGGAGCGGGTTGAGGATGGCAAGGCCGACCTCGTGCGCATCGATCTCGGCGGCACCGGAGGCCCGGATGGTCTCTTCGACTTCCTGGGCGAGCATGGCGAGGTCGTCCTCGGTCACGGGGCGTCCCTGGCAGGCCTTGCGGACCCCGTTGATGACTTTGCTGCGGCTGAATGGCTCGCCGACCCCGGACCGCTTGATCACGGTGAGGCTGGTGGTCTCGACGGTGGTGAAGCGGCGGCCGCACTCGGGGCACTGCCGGCGGCGCCTGATGGCTGAGCCGTCGTCCGCGATCCGGCTGTCCACCACACGCGAATCAGGGTTGCGGCAAAACGGGCAATACATGTCGTTTCCTCCCCTGCCGCAAGCTGATGGCCGACCGCGGGAGAACACCCGTGATTCGCCGGAGCCGTTGGCTCCAAAATCAGTTTACGACTAGATGTAGCCGAATAACAAGCCTGTAATTACTACATGTTGTGGTCAGGAGTGCTCGGCGAACCGGACGGTGACTGCCTCGCCGTGCGCCGGCAGATCCTCGGCCCCGGACAGGCTCACGATGTGCCCGCTGACCTCTTTCAAGGCAGCGCGCGTGTAGTTGATGACCTGGATTGCACGCAGGAACGTCGTCACGTTCAGCCCCGACGAGAACGCCGCGGTGCCGCTGGTCGGCAGCACGTGGTTGGAGCCGGCGCAGTAGTCGCCCAGGCTGACGGGGCTGTAGTCCCCCACGAAGATCGCGCCGGCGCTACGGATCCGGGCCGCCACCCCGGGAGCGTCGGCGGTCATGATCTCCAGGTGCTCAGCTGCGTAGGCGTTGCATGCCGCGATGCCCTGTTCTAAGTTGTCCACCAGGACGACGCCGGACTGCGGCCCGGAGAGCGCCTCGCGGACGCGGGCACTATGCTTGGTCGCTGCCGCCTGGCGGTCCAGTTCCACCCGGACGGCGGCGGTGAGGTCCTCGGAGTCCGTGATCAGCACGGACGCGGCCTTGGGGTCGTGCTCGGCCTGGCTGATCAGGTCAGCCGCGACCAGGACGGGGTGGGCGGTGGCGTCCGCCAGGATCGCAATCTCGGTGGTGCCGGCCTCGGAATCAATGCCGACCACACCCTTGACGAGACGCTTCGCCGTGGCGACGAAGACGTTGCCAGGGCCGGTGACGACGTCCACCGGGTCGATTCCATCCTCTCCCCCTGGGGCGGGGATGCCGTAGGCGAAGGCTGCGATGGCCTGGGCGCCGCCGATCGCGTAGACCTCTTCGATCCCGAGCAGGCACGCGGCGGCAAGGATCGTGGGGTGCGGGAGTCCGCCAAAGCCCTTCTGCGGCGGGGACGCCAGGGCGATGGATTCGACGCCGGCCGCCAGGGCCGGGACGACGTTCATGATCACGGACGACGGGTAGACCGCCAGGCCGCCGGGAACGTAAAGGCCCACGCGCGCCACGGGGACCCAGTTCTGGCTGACGACTGCGCCCTCGCCGAACTCGACGTCGGTGTCCCCCGGGCGCTGGGCGTCGGCAAAGCGCCGCGCGCGCCTGATGGACTCTTCCAATGCCGCCCGCACAGCCGGATCGAGGGCGGCCAGGGCGGCGGTCAGCGCTTCGGCGGGGACCCGCGGGTGTGACTGCTCCACGCCGTCGAAAGTCCGGGCCAGCTCGCTCAGCGCCTCGAAGCCCCGGGTGCGGACGGCGTCGATGATCTCCAGGACCTTCTGCTCAGCATCGGCCATGGCGCCGGCCTGCGCCCGGGGCACCGCGGCGCGGAGTCCGGCCAGGGTCAGCCGCTGGCCGCGAAGGTCAACGGTGCGGAAGTTAAGAGCGGCGGGAACCGGGGGCGCAGTTACGGCGGGCACGGAGCTGTCAGCTGAAAGGGTCACCCTTTCATTTTACGTGTCCCGCCGGAGACACCCGCGCCTGTTACTTCGGATACCTTATTTCGACGTCTGCCCGACGGCGCCGGGGTGGGACCCGGGCCCGGCTTCGGGCTGCGGCGTGGTGAAGACGGTGTTAAGGAAGATGGTCAGTGCGGTGCAGGCCGGCCAGATGGCCAGCACGGCCAGAGACCGCAGTGTGAAGGCACTACTGGCGCCGGCCGAAGCGATCTCCGGCGTTCCCCACCACAGGCCGCACACGACGCCGGTCCCCCAAGCCGCGAGAGCACCCAGCGCTCCGGCACCCACCGCGAGAAGGACGTCCCGGCCGGACGGTCCGTCGTGTTTGCTGCCGGAGGCCAGCGCACCAGCAATGCAGCCGGCGAGCAGGAACAGGCCCGCCAGCACCAGGTCCCGCGGCAACCAGCCTTCCGTGTGGCCGCCGCTCCGCAGCTCCGGATTTCCCGAGAGCAGATTCAACCCGGAGGGGGCCAGGAGCCACCAGAGCAACCCCACCGGGACGCCGGCGGCGGCGATGACAGCAGCCTTCCGCCACGGCATGGCGCTGTTGCCGGCCTTTTGTACCGGCCGCCCGGACGCGGCCTCCGGCCCGGAACCCCGGCCCGTCCGCCGGGCGCTTCCCGGCAATACGTCCTGCGCGGCGTCCTGCGGGACGTCCTGCCCGGCGTCCTGCGCGGCGTCCTGCGGGACGCCCTGGTGGGTGTCCTGCGCGGCGTCCTGGTGGGTGTCCTGCGCGGCGTCACCCGCGGGCTGGCCGTGCACTGCGGGCTGTGTCATGCAACAAACCTTAACAAGCTTTCCGCCGGACGGGCACATGACACCGCGGGTCCCCGGATGACGATTCACATGACGCCGCCGGGTAAACAAGTACCGCGGCCGATCGCAGGCGCAATACGCTGGCAGGGTAGGAACATCACACACGTGCAGCAGGGAGTTGGATCGCAGTGGCCACAGAGGACCAAGCCTTCGAAGGAACCTTCAGGGAAATGTTCCGCCGGCACGCGGCCGGCGTGGCCATCATCACCGCCAACTTCAATGGCGTCCCCTTCGGCTTCACAGCGACCTCCGTGGCGTCGCTTTCGGCCAAGCCGCCCCGGTTCACCTTCAATATGGCCCGCACTTCCAGCTCCTGGCCGGCCGTCGCCAACACCAGCTACATCGGCGTCCACATGCTGGGGCTCGACAACCAGGCACTGGCCGACCGCTTTGCCCGGACCGCCAACCGCTTCGAGGGCGATCACTGGGAGCTCGGCCCCCACGAGGTGCCGATCCTCAAGGACGTGGCCGGCTGGCTGATCGGCAAGGTCCAGATGCGGCTCTCCTTCGAGAACAACGCCGTGGTGGTTGTCGAGGTCGTCGAAGGTGAAGTGGGCTCAGACGGCGCCCCGCTGCTCTACCACTCCGGCTCCTACGGCCAGCCCGTCCCGCTGGACTACGAGATCTGACCCGCTGCCAAGGCGCCGGCCGCCAGGAGGATCCGGCGTGCCACGCGCCTTCCCCGCCCGAGGTGACACTTAGTGCCCATGTCCTTGAGTGGCATGGGCACTAACTGTCACCCCGGCAAGTGTCGGGCCTAACCCGGGACCGGAAGCCCTTGGATATCAGCGGTCCAGGCAGGTCGGTATATCAGCTGTCCAGGCAGGTCGGGCCGAGGAGCACCTTCAGGTCCCCGAACAGCGAGGGGCTTGGGTTGACCCGCAGATGGACGGGCAGACCCATGATCTCCACCCTGGAGTCACCCTGCAGATGCAGCCGGACCTCGGACTTGCCCCGGTGGGTCCGCAGCACGTCACCAAGCTCGGTCACGACGGCTTCGGTCGCTTTATGGGTCTGCATGGTGATCACCAGCGGGCCGGTGAGGCCCTCGCTGAGGTCCGGAACGGACAGTTCCATGCAGTTCAGCGCGACAGCCCCGTCGTCACGGCGCTGCAGCCGCCCCTTGACCACCACGATCAGGTCTTCCGCCAGCACCGAGGCGATGGGGCCGTAGACCTGGCCGAAGAACATGACCTCGACGGAACCGCCCAGGTCCTCGATCTCCGCGCGGGCATAGGCATTGCCGCTGGCTTTCGCGATCCGCCGGCTCAGCGAGGTGATCATGCCGGCGATGGTGACAATGGCGCCGTCGTGCGGGCCGTCCTCGGCGATGATCGAGGTGATGGACTGGTCGGCGTGCTGGCTCAGGAGCCCTTCGAGCCCCTGCAGCGGGTGGTCCGAGACGTACAGACCCAGCATGTCGCGTTCGAAGGAAAGTTTGTCCTTCTTCTCCCATTCGGGCAGGTCCGGAATTTCGATGCTCAGCGACGCCTCCGATTCGGCCTCATCGAAACCGGCGAAGAGGTCGAACTGGCCTATCGCCTCATTGCGCTTGAGCGTGATGACGGAGTCGATGGCCTCTTCATGGATCATTGCCAGGGCGCGTCGGTGGTGGTTCAAGGAGTCGAAGGCCCCGGCTTTGATCAGGGACTCGATGGTGCGCTTGTTGCACACGACGGCCGGGACCTTCACCAGGTAGTCCTTGAAGGACGTGTAGGCGCCCTCTTTTTCGCGCGCCGCCACCATGGCGTCGACGACGTTGACTCCGACGTTGCGGATGGCTCCCATGCCGAAGCGGATGTCGGTTCCGACCGGGGTGAAGTTCAGCGCTGACTCATTGACGTCCGGGGGTAGCACCGTGATGCCCATGCGCCGGCATTCGTTGAGGTAGATCGCCGACTTGTCCTTGTCGTCACCGACCGAGGTCAGCAGGGCGGCCATGTACTCCGGCGCGTAGTGGGCCTTGAGGTAGGCGGTCCAGTAGGAGATCACGCCGTAGGCCGCCGAGTGCGCCTTGTTGAAGGCGTAGTCGGAGAACGGCAGCAGGATGTCCCAGAGGGTCTTGACCGCGGCCATGGAGTAGCCGTTGTCCTGCATGCCCTGGGAGAATCCGGCGAACTGCTTGTCCAGCTCGGATTTCTTCTTTTTGCCCATGGCACGGCGCAGGATGTCGGCCTGGCCCAGGGTGTAGCCGGCGAGCTTCTGCGCCACGGCCATCACCTGCTCCTGGTACACGATCAGGCCATAGGTGCCACCCAGGATCTCGGAGAGCGGTTCCTCAAGCTCCGGGTGGATCGGGATGACCTCCTGGATCCCGTTCTTGCGCAGGGCGTAGTCGGTGTGCGCGTTGGCGCCCATGGGACCGGGCCGGTAGAGGGCCAGCACCGCGGAGATGTCTTCGAAGTTGTCAGGCTTCATGAGCTTGAGCAGGGACCGCATCGGGCCGCCGTCGAGCTGGAAGACGCCCAGGGTGTCGCCGCGGGCCAGCAGCTCGTAGGACGCCACATCGTCGAGGGCCAGCGCCTCCAGGTCCAGGTCGATCCCGCGGTTCATCTTGATGTTTTCCAGGGCGTCGGAAATGATCGTGAGGTTCCGCAGGCCCAGGAAGTCCATCTTGATCAGGCCGAGGCCCTCGGACGTCGGGTAGTCGAACTGGGTGATGACCTGGCCGTCCTGGAAGCGGCGCATCACCGGAATCACGTCAATGATGGGGTCCGAGGACATGATGACGCCGGCCGCGTGGACACCCCACTGGCGTTTCAGGCCCTCAATGCCGAGGGCCGTTTCGAACACCTTGGCGGCTTCCGGGTCCGTGGCGATCAGCTGCCGGAAGTCCGCGGCCTCGCTGTAGCGCTTGGAATCCTTGTTCTGGATATCCGCCAGCGGGATGTCCTTGGCCATCACGGCCGGCGGCAGCGCCTTGGTCAACTGCTCGCCCATGCTGAACGGGTAGCCCAGAACGCGCGAGGAGTCCTTGAGGGCCTGCTTGGTCTTGATGGTGCCGTAGGTGACGATCATCGCGACACGTTCGTCGCCGTATTTGCGTGTCACGTAGTCAATGACCTCGGAGCGGCGCCGGTCATCGAAGTCGACGTCGAAGTCGGGCATGGAGACGCGGTCCGGGTTGAGGAAGCGCTCGAAGATCAGGCCGTGGTGCAGCGGGTCGAGGTCGGTGATGCGCATGGCATAGGCCACCATGGACCCCGCGCCCGAGCCACGTCCGGGACCCACCCGGATGCCGTTGTTCTTGGCCCAGTTGATGAAGTCGGCCACCACCAGGAAGTAGCCCGGGAACCCCATGGACGTAATGACGCCGAGTTCATAGTCGGCCTGGGTGCGCACCTTGTCCGGGATGCCCTGGGGATAGCGGTACTGGAGTCCTTTGTCGACTTCCTTGACCAGCCAGGACGTTTCGTCCTCCCCCTCCGGGCAGGGGAAGCGCGGCATGTAGTTGGCGCCGGTATTGAACGAGACTTCGCAGCGCTCGGCGATCAGGAGCGTGTTGTCGCACGCCTCCGGGTGGTCGCGGAACAGCTCCCGCATTTCCTGCGGTGACTTCAGGTAGTAGCCGCTGCCGGAGAAGGCGAAGCGCGAGCCGCCGTTGTCGTATGTGGGCTCCAGGAGGGTGGAACCGGACTGGATGGCCAGCAGGGCCTCGTGCGCCTTGGCGTCGTGCTCGTGGGTGTAGTGCAGGTCGTTCGTGGCCACCAGCGGCAGGTTCAGTTCCTTGGCCAGGCGCAGCAGGTCACCAGTGACGCGCCGCTCGATGTCCAGGCCATGGTCCATGAGTTCGCAGAAGTAGTTCTCGGCGCCGAAGATGTCGCGGAATTCGGCAGCCGCTTCGACGGCTTCACGGTACTGGCCGAGCCGGAGCCGGGTCTGGACCTCACCGGAGGGGCAACCCGTGGTGGCGATCAGGCCTTCCGAGTAGGTGTTCAGCAGCTGGCGGTCCAGCCGGGGCCATTTGCCGAAGACCGAATCCAAGGAGGCGATCGATGAGGCCCGGAACAAGTTCCGCATGCCCACGTTGTTGTAGCTGAGCAGCGTCATGTGCGTGTAGGCGCCGCCGCCGGAAATATCGTCCTTGCGCTGGTTTTCCTCGCCCCAGCGGACCCGGGTCTTGTCCGTGCGCGCGGTGCCGGGCGTGACGTAGGCTTCGACGCCGATGATCGGTTTGATGCCCTGGTCCGTGGCCCTCTTCCAGAAGTCGAAGGCTCCGAAGAGATAGCCGTGGTCCGTGGTGGCCAGGGCGGGCATACCCAGCCGTTCGGTTTCATCGAACAGCTCCCCGAGCCGGGCGGCACCGTCCAACATGGAGTATTCGGTGTGGTTGTGGAGATGCACGAACGAGTTGTTGCTGGAAGTCACCGAATCATTCTAGTGCCGTGCGCGGACCTTTCAGCGCGGCACCCCGCGCGCCACCGGATTGGACGGCTCCAATCCATTGGCCGGTCGGACCAATCAGGCCTGTCCGGACTCCAGGACTTCCAGCGCGTAGCGCAGGT
Source organism: Arthrobacter sp. SO3 (assembly GCF_020532825.1). Taxonomy (GTDB): domain Bacteria; phylum Actinomycetota; class Actinomycetes; order Actinomycetales; family Micrococcaceae; genus Arthrobacter. The sequence goes on along the minus strand of NZ_MQTS01000161.1, from coordinate 26,176 downwards.
CCTGCGGGTATTCGCTGGTGACCGTGACCCGCTCGCCCGTCCGGGGGTGGTCGAAGGACAGCTGCCGGGCGTGCAGCCACTGCCGGGTGAGGCCCAGGGTGGCGGCGAGCCGCGGGTCCGCCCCGTAGGTCAGGTCGCCGGCGCAGGGGTGCCGCAGTGCAGAGAAGTGGACCCGGATCTGGTGCGTGCGGCCGGTCTCGAGGTGGACCTCCACGAGTGAGGCCTTCCCGAACGCCTCGAGGACCTCGTAGTGCGTGATCGAGTCCCTGCCGTCCTCGATGACGGCGAAACGCCAGTCGTGGCCCGGGTGGCGGCCGATCGGCGCGTCGATGGTCCCGGCCAGCGGATCCGGCAGGCCCTGGACCACGGCGTGGTAAACCTTGTCCACAGTGCGTTCCTTGAAGGCCCGCTTGAGCGCTGTGTAAGCGTTCTCCGTCTTGGCGACCACCATCACACCGGAGGTCCCGACGTCGAGCCGGTGGACAATGCCCGCGCGCTCCGGGCCGCCGGAGGTGGAGATCCGGTAGCCGAGGCCGGCGAGACCGCCGACGACGGTGGGTCCCACCCAGCCGGGCGAGGGATGCGCGGCTACACCGACCGGTTTGTCGATGACGACGAACTCGTCATCGTCCAGCAGGATGTTCAGGCCTTCCACTACTTCCTCCACAACTTCCAGGGGGTCCCGGCGTTCCGGGACGACGACGTCGAGCACGGCGCCGGGGGCAAGCTTGAGCGACTTCCCGACCGCTTTGTCCTTGCTGGTGACGTTGCCCTCGGCGATCAGGGTGGCGGCCTGCGAACGGGAAATGTCCATGAGTTTCGCGAGTCCGGCGTCCACCCGGGTCCCCGCGAGATCGTCCGGGACCACAAAGCGGAACGATGACGCAGGGGCGGCCGGTGCCCCGTCTCCGGCGTCCACATCGTCGTCAGAAAGAATGTCTTCAGGAAGAATGTCTTCCGGCAGCCTGCCGACCGGCGTGAGGTCTTCCGGCGTCAGGTCCCCCGGCGTCGTGTGGTCAGGAACCATGTGGTCAGGCACCGCGTCCTTAGGAGTCATGTTTCACTGTGTCCTTTGTCAGGTGCGAGCCGTCCAGGGAGACCCCGCGCAGGGTGAGCAGGCAGATGATGACCACGGAGGATACAACGGCCGAGTCGGCAATGTTGAAGATTGCGAAATTGGGGAGCTGGATGAAGTCCACCACATGGCCCATGGCGAAGGAGGGCTCGCGGAACAGCCGGTCCGTGAGATTGCCGAGCGCACCGCCGAGCAGCAGCCCGAGCGCCAGCGCCCACCACAGCGATCCCAGTTTCCGCAGCTGCAGCAGGATGGCGACGGCGACGGCGGTCATGATGATGGTGAACACCCAGGTGACGTTTTCGCCGATCGAGAATGCAGCACCGGAGTTGCGGATGTAATACCAGTGCAGCAGCGGGGGGAACACCGGGATCCTCTCCCCCTCGGTCATGTTGGCCGTTACCCACAGTTTGGTCAGCTGGTCGAAGACGTAAGCGAACACCGCCAG
>NZ_MQTS01000161.1:11109-24619 GCF_020532825.1 Arthrobacter sp. SO3 | reverse complement strand
CAGCAGGACCCGCCGCGGCCGAGGCTTCGTGGGCGCGGCCTCGGCAGGCTCAGCAGGCTGCGTGGCGTCGGGTGAGGGTGCGTCAGTCATAAGGCTTTCGTTCACGGGCCAGTGCGGGCACTGGGAGAGGGGTTCTTGGTCACGGCCGCGGGTGTAGCTGCGGTTAATGACAAAAGCCGGTGGCCGAGGAATCCTCAGCCACCGGCTTTCAGAATACTTGCTTAATGCCTAGCTGGTCGCTTCGACCTCAGGGGCCGCCACGGAGCCGCGGGCATCCAGATCGCGGAGCTGGCCTTCGATGTAGGCCTTCAGGCGTGAACGGTAGTCGCGCTCGAAGCCGCGGAGCTGCTCGACCTTGCGTTCCAGCACGGAGCGCTGCTGCTCAAGGGCACCGAGGATCTTGCGGGACTTCTCCTGGGCGTCGTTGACGAGGCTGCTGGCCTCGATCTGCGCTTCGGCGATGATCTTGTCGCGCTGCTGCTCGCCGTCTGCGACGTGCTTGTCGTGCATCTGCTGCGCCATGGCGAGCAGGCCTGCAGCGGACTCGGATGCCGGGGTCACGGCGGTGCGTGCCGGGGCAGCTGCCTGCTCGGCTTCCTTCTTCTTGGCAGCTTCAGCAGCCTTGGCGGCTTCAGCAGCTTTGGCCTCGGCCTGGGCTGCGGCTTCTGCCTTGGCGCGGTCTTCCTTCTCGACCTTGACGGGTGCCGGAACCTTTTCCACCACGGGAGCCGCGGCGGCGGAGCTGGCAGGCGTGCCGGCGCCCAGTTCGGCGAGCTTCTTGCGCAGCTCGTCGTTCTCCTGGTTCAGGCGTCGCAGTTCAACGACGATCTCGTCCAGGAAGTCATCAACTTCATCCTGGTCGTAGCCTTCGCGGAACTTGGTCGGCTGAAAGCGCTTGTTGACAACGTCTTCTGGCGTCAAAGCCATCTGGTCACCTCGTTGGTCTAGTTAGTCAGTAGGCCTTCCGGCCGTCAAAACTACGGTACCTAAATATGGTCTGGTTCCTCTAATTCAACACCGCAGTGTCAAACCGGAGTTTCTAACTGTTTCGGGCCGCGGACCGGGTCCGCCGTCCAACTACGCTGCGATCGGCTGGGAGAACACCAGGAACTTGGCAACTCCCATGGCGATGGTGACCGCCACGAACAGCAGCAGGAAGCCTAGGTCCAGTGACACTCCGCCGAGCCGCAGGGGCGGAATGAGCCGCCGGAGCAGTTTGAGTGGCCTGTCTGTGACCGAATACACAGCGTGCGCCGTGACGAGGGCCGCGCCGCGCGGCCGCCAGCCGCGGGCGAACATCTGCACCCAGTCAAAAATCAGCCGGATGATGAGGGCAACAAAGAACAACAGCAAAGCGATATAGACGAGTCCGAAAACAATTCCCATGAGCTAACTCATATCTCCATGTTCATTCCGGATACCGCAGTGTCCTCTTGATAGTTACGCCTCTATTTCAACACGGATAATTCAGCAATGATGCCAGACAGGGTGTCCCCTGCCTGGCATCCTCTGCAAAATCGTGGGCTAGCTCTGGTTGAAGAAGCTCGCCTGGGTCTCGCTGACCTTTTTGTCGTCGCCGATGACTTCAACATACGACGGCGACAGCAGGAACACCTTGTTTGTGACCCGCTCGATGCTGCCGCGAAGTCCGAAGACCAGCCCGGCCGAGAAGTCGACGAGCCGCTTCGCGTCCGCCTCACCCATGTCAGTGACGTTCATGATGACGGGAATGCCGTCACGGAAGCTTTCGCCGATGAGCTTGGCGTCGTTGTAGGACCGCGGGTGGATCGTGGTGATCTGGCGGAGTCCGGTGTGCTCTTCGCGGCTCGATGCCGCTCGCTTGATGGGTGTCACAGGTGCGCGATATTCCTCTTCAACGGCGTAGGGCTCTTCCCTGGGGGCCTCGCGGACGGGCGCCGGTGCTCGGCGTTCCTCGCGGTCATGCTCCATGGAATCGTCCTCATCCTTGTGCGATGTTTGGTGCTCGGACTCGTAGTGTTCGTCGCCATCGGCGAGCCCAAGATAGATCATTGTCTTGCGCAGAGCGCCGGCCATGGTCGACTCCTAATCGTGTCCGTCAGCGGGCCGATCAGTGACTTAGCAGCCTTGGAATCCCCGCCATTACCTTCCAATACGTTGAACCTACCGCAACGCCGGACGCGGACCGAGAATATCGGAGCCAATGCGAAGGTGTGTCGCCCCGAACCGGATGGCCTGCTCCAGGTCCTGGCTCATGCCCGCGGAAATGCCTGTGGCGCCGGGATGGTCGGCGGTCAGGCGTGCCGAAAGCTCCGCGAGCTTCTCGAACGCCGGGGCCGGATCGGCCCCAAAGGGCGCGACGGCCATCACCCCGGCCAGGCGGAGCCCCGCGTGGCCGGCCAATTCCTCGGCCAGCGCCGGGACGTCGGCCGGAAGGGCACCGCCGCGGTGGCCGCCGGCGTCGTCGTCGAGGCTGACCTGGATGAAGCAGTCCAGGGGCGCCCTGCCGGTGCGTTCCTGTTCGGCCGCCATGGCCTTGGACAGGGCCCGGGCCAGCTGCAGGCGGTCGACAGAGTGCACGGCATGGGCGTACTTCACGACCGATTTCGCCTTGTTGCTCTGGAGCTGGCCGATAAAGTGCCAGCGGAGCTCCAGCCCGGCCAGCTCGGCAGCCTTTTCCGCGGCTTCCTGGTCCCGATTCTCCCCGACGTCCGCGATGCCGAGGAGGGCGAGTCTCCGCACGTCCTCGGCGGGATGAAATTTGGTGACCACGATCAGCCGGGGCGGTCGTTCCGGCCGGCCGGCGGCCGCGACGGCGCCGTCGATGCGGCGCCGGACGGCGGCGAGCCGCTCCCGGAGCTCTTCCAGCCGGGGATCGAATTCCCTGTTCGCCGGCTCCTGCGCCTTCATCTGCCCGTGCGCCCGTCGTTTCACCGCGTCGTTCACCTGGTCATTCACCGCGGTGCCGTCCTCGCATCCGTCCACACCAGACCGGCGAACCGTCCGGTGTGCCGGTCGCGGCGGTAGGAGAACAGGTTTTCGTCTTCCAGGGTGCAGTGGCCGGTGTATTCGACCCGGACACCGGCGTCCTGCAGCTGGCTGCGGACGGCGGCCGGCAGGTCCAGGCCCGGGGTGCCCCGGGAGGTGGTGCACCGGGCGGCGGGCACCCGGGCGGCCACGTCGTCACGCATGGCCTCGGGCACCTCATAGCACCCTCCGCAGACGGACGGGCCAATCCAGGCGCTGAGCCCGGCGGCGCCGAGTTCGCGCATACGGGTTACCGCCGCCGGGACGACGCCGGACGCGACTCCCGGGCGCCCGGCGTGAACGACGGCCAGTACGGGGCTTTCACCGCCGGCCCCCTCCCCCACCAGGATGACCGGCACACAATCGGCGACCATCACGGCCAGGGGTTCCCCCAGGGAGACCATGGCGTCAGCAGTCGGGGCATCAGCGGCCCGGGCGCCAATGCTGGCCACCTCGTTGCCGTGGACCTGGTTCATGTACTGGAAGTTCCGGTCGCCCAGTCCCAGGGCCGCCTCAAGCCAGCCACGCCGGCGCAGGACCTCCACCGGATCGTCGCCGACATGGAGCGCCAGGTTGCCGGCGGCGGCGTCGGTAAATGCCACCCAGACGCCGGACCGGACTTCCGCCCGCCACGAGAACACTCAGAACACCGCCAAACTTGTTTGCAGAGCTTCGATCCTACGAGAAAGCACCATGGCACTGCCAACCGGCAGTGCCATGGTGCTTCAGGACCTACTTGAGGAAGTCAGGGACATCCAGGTCGTCGGAGTGGCGGCCGGACAGGTCCGGCTCCACAACGGACGGCAGATCCACGTCGAAGCCGGAGTCGGCCGGGACTGCGGACGGGCGCTGCTGGCCCCAGCCGCCGTACCCGGAAGCGCCGACCGTGGCGTGCAGCGGCTGGACCTGCGCCGAGGACGGAGCCTGTGCCGGGGCGGGGGCCGCGGCCGGCGCTGCCGGACGCTGCGGTGCCGACTGCGGAAGCGACTGGTCCATGGAGGGCGAGGTGGCCTTGACGTCGTCGAAGCCGGCCGCGATGACCGTCACGCGGGCCTCGTCGCCGAGGGCATCGTCGATGACCGCACCGAAAATGATGTTGGCCTCGGGGTGGGCGACTTCCTGGACCAGGCGGGCCGCCTCATTGATTTCGAAGAGCCCAAGGTCCGAGCCGCCCTGGATGGACAGCAGGACGCCGTGGGCGCCGTCGATCGATGCTTCCAGCAGCGGCGAGGCAATGGCGAGCTCGGCGGCCTTGACGGCGCGGTCTTCGCCGCGCGCCGAGCCGATGCCCATCAGCGCGGAGCCTGCGCCCTGCATGACGGACTTGACGTCGGCAAAGTCGAGGTTGATCAGGCCGGGGGTGGTGATCAGGTCGGTGATGCCCTGGACACCGGACAGCAGCACCTGGTCGGCGGAGCGGAACGCGTCCAGGACGGAGACGTTGCGGTCGCTGATGGACAGCAGACGGTCATTGGGGATGACGATCAGCGTGTCGACCTCGTCGCGGAGGGCATCGATGCCGGCCTCCGCAGAGCCTGCACGGCGGCGGCCCTCAAAGGTGAAGGGCCGGGTGACGACGCCGATGGTCAGCGCCCCGAGCGACCGGGCGATCCGGGCCACGACGGGCGCGCCGCCGGTACCGGTGCCGCCGCCTTCGCCGGCGGTGACGAAGACCATGTCAGCGCCGCGCATGACCTCTTCGATCTCCTCGGCGTGGTCCTCGGCGGCCTGCCTGCCGACGTCAGGGTTCGCACCGGCTCCCAGGCCGCGCGTCAACTCACGCCCGATGTCGAGCTTGACGTCTGCATCGCTCATCAACAATGCCTGCGCATCGGTGTTGACCGCGATGAATTCGACGCCGCGAAGCCCGACCTCGATCATGCGGTTGACTGCGTTCACGCCACCGCCGCCGATGCCGACGACCTTGATGACGGCCAAGTAATTCTGCGGAGCTGCCACGTTACGTGTCCCTTGTTCGTGTTCTATTGCGAAAACTGATGGAGTCGGACTTGAAGCTTTGAACCTTAACCTTCGAGTTGAAGGTTATAGTTATGTCAAGTAACTCATGCTGTGACGCTATTTCCTATGTAGATGACATTCAATAACCGGCCCCGCGTGTCGCGGTAATACCGGTGAAATAGCCTCTTTTGGTGCTGTGTTGGTGCTGTGTTGGTCCTGGCTCGGTGCCGGGTCACTGCTGTTTCCGGTGCCGCGTGGTCCGCTGCGGCCGGCGCCCGGGGCGGACCGCAGTGCGCTCCCCCGCCGGCGCCCGGCCCAGTGATCGGCCGCTACCGGGTGACCGGGTGCCGGGGCACGCTCACGTCATAGATCCGGACCGGGTTCTTCGGGTCCGCGGGGGCTTTCAGCAGGGCCTCCAGGACTTTTGCCTTGAGTTCCCTCTCCCCCGCATTGCCCCAGACAATCGTCTGGCCGTCCACGAGCTTGAGCTCAACGGCATCGACCGATTTGGCCGAGGCGTTGGAGAGCCGGGCGAGCACATCGGCCGGCAGCGCGCCCAGGACGCCGGTGATGGCGTGGAACAGGTCCTTGGGCAGGGTGCCGCTTCCGCCGTCGATGACCGGAAGCGGAATGGAGGCCGGGTCGGCGGTGTCGCTGAGCTTGACGCCGTCGACGTCGACCAGCTGGTAGGCCTCGCCCTGCTTGACCAGGGCCACCGGGACGCGTTCGGTCACCTTGACCAGCAGCGTCGAGGGCGGCTGTGCCTGGGTGGTGACTTTCTTGACCTGGACCAGCGGCTGCAGCAGGGCTGTTACGTCGCCGTCGCTGATCTGTGGCAGCGGCTTGCCGTGCAGCGGCGCGAGGGCCGCCTGGACCTGCTCCGCGCTCAGCAGTTTGGTGCCCTGGACGGTGACCGTCTGCAGCGCCAGGGCGGGCGAGTAGACCGCCGCGGCGATGATCGCCGCGACCAGCACGGCCAGGGAACCAATGATGCCCTGGCGGATGCGCCTGCGCCGCTTGGCCTTGGGTTCGGGAAAGGACAGCACATTGTCCCGGGCCGGCGGCGCCTCCTCTTTGGTTCCGGCGGCGGGGGCCGCTGCGGAAGCGGTCGGACCGCCGTCCTTGGACGCCGAGATGACATCGGACGACGCCGGGTTCGCGGGCGCCGACGGCGGCCGGCGGGCACCGGTCCGGTAGCTGGGGCGTCGCGTGCTAGGCACCGGGGGCTCCGTCGTTCAGCGCGGCGACGATCAGCGGCCCGTAGGCCGTGACGTCGCCGGCTCCGACCGTGAGCACGATATCCCCGGGTGCGGCGGCGGACACCACGGCCTGCACGGCCTCATCGCCCGGGCCGACAAGCCGGCCACCGGCTCCCAGGTGGGCGGCGATCAGCTGGCTGGTGACGCCCGGAATCGGGTCTTCGCGGGCCGGAAAGATGTCCAGGACCAGTGCGGTATCGGCCGCGTTGAGCGCCGCGGCGAACTCTCCGGCGAATTCCCGGGTCCGCGAAAACAGGTGCGGCTGGAAGAGGACGTGCAGCTTGTGGCCGCCGGCCACCGACCGCGCCGCGGACAGGGCTGCGCGCACTTCCGTGGGGTGGTGGGCGTAGTCGTCGTAGACCCGGACGCCGCGGCCCCCGCCCTTGAATTCGAAGCGCCGGGACGCCCCCGTGAAGTGGGCCAGGGCGCCGGCGGCAACGGCGGGGTCGACGCCCAGCTCCAGGGCGACGGCGAAAGCCGCGGCAGCGTTGAGGGCATTGTGCCGCCCGGGAACGTGCAGATCGAGCTCGAAGCGTCCTGCGGGGGTGGAGATGGACACGTCCCCCGGCCCGCCGTCGTGCAGCACGAGCTGGGCGTCGTCGCCGGTGCCGTAGAGCACGACGCGCGTGTTGCCGCGCTCGAGGGTCCGCCGGGCCAGGGCCCTGGCTCCGGCGTCGTCCGCGCAAGCAACAAGCACCCCGTCGGCCGGGAGCAGCGCCGTGAACCGGTCGAAGGAGGCGTACACGGCCTCGGCGGTGCCGTAGTAGTCGAGGTGGTCCGGTTCGACATTGGTCACAACGGCGATCTGCGGCCTGTAGTTCAGGAAGGACCCGTCGGATTCGTCGGCTTCCGCCACGAAGATGGGGGTGCTGCCGCTGGCGGCGTTGACGCCCAGCGCCGGGACGTTGGCGCCGATGGCGAAGGAAGGGTCCAGTCCCGCGCCCTGCAGGAGGACGGTGATCATCGACGTTGTGGTGGACTTGCCGTGCGTGCCGGCGACGGTCACGGCGGTGTCCTGGGCCATGGCGGCCGCCAGTGCCTCCGAGCGGTGGAAAACGGGCAGTCCCGCAGCCCGGGCCGCGGCCAGCTCGGGGTTGTCCGGGCGGATGGCGGAGCCGGCGACCACACTCTGGGCGTCGCCCAGGTTGGCGGCGTCGTAGCCGACACAGATCCGCGCCCCGGTGGCTGCCAGATCGGCCATGACCGGGAGGTCCTTGGCGTCGGAGCCGCTGACCGGCAGGCCGCGGGCCACCAAGACGCGCGCAACGGCGGACATTCCCACGCCGCCGATGCCGATGAAGTGCACCCGGCCGAGGGATTCCGCGGTGCGGGCGGCCGGGAAGGTGTTCTGCTGTTCGGGCTGGGTCATTCCGCTACCGCTTCCTGCTGGGCTTGGTCGGCTGTGCCTTGGCAGAGGCCACCGTTTCAAGGACGAGACTGGACATGCGCCGGTCGGCATCCCGGATGCCGAGCCGTTCGGCGCTGGCCGCCATCCGGGCGAGCCGGTCCGGATCCTGCAGCAGCGGGATGATGTGCCCGCGGACCCACTCCGGCGAGAATGTGCCGTCGTCCACGATCAGGGCGCCTCCGGCCCCGACGAGCCCGGCGGCGTTGAGCGCCTGTTCGCCATTGCCGATGGGCAGCGGAACGAAGACGGCGGGAAGGCCGACGGCGGCGACCTCGCAGACCGTGGCGGCTCCGGAACGGGCCAGGAGCAGATCGGCCGCCGCGTACACGGTTTCCATTCCGTCAACGTACTCGCGCTGCTGGTAGCCGGGGGCCGAAAGCGGCCTGCCGTCGGCGTCGTGGACTGCCTTGCCGCGTCCGGTGAGGTGCAGGGTCTGGATGCCGGCCTCTGCCAGGAGGCCGACCGACGCCGCGATGGTGCGGTTGATGCTCTGGGCGCCCGAGGAGCCCCCGGTGACGATGAGGGCCGGACGCTGCGGATCCAGGCCGAGGGCTGCCCGGGCTTCGGTCCTGGCCGCGCTCCGGTCCAGACCGGAAATTTCCGGGCGCATCGGCATGCCAACGTGCCGGGCGGCACCCAGCCGGGTTGCGGCGAAGGCCACGGCAACGTGTCCGCCGAGCCGGGCCCCCACCCGGTTCGCCAGACCCGGGCGGGTGTTCGCCTCGTGGATGACAATGGGGATCTTCCGGCGCCAGGCGGCGAGGTACATCGGCGTGCAGACGTAGCCCCCGACGCCGACCAGGACGTCGGCTTTGGCCTCGTCGAGGATGTCGCCGGCCTGTTTCACGGCGTGGAGCAGCCGTCCGGGAAGCCGCAGCAGGTCCATCGACGGCCGGCGCGGGAACGGAACCCTGCTGATTGTGACGAGGTCCAGGCCTGCGGCCGGAACCAGCCGGGCTTCCATCCCGGCAGGCGTGCCGACGGCCAGGAGCCGCACGCCGGGGCGGGCCTCCCGGAGGGCGTTCGCGATGGCCAGGAGGGGGCTGATATGCCCGGCTGTTCCGCCGCCGGCAAGGACGACGGACAATGACTGCTCGGTGTTCATGGAGGCCTATTTACGCTTTCGTGCAGGGGTTCTGGGGGCAGGGGTCCCGGCGGCGGGTGTTCTCGGGGCAGGAGTCCCGGCGGCAGGGGTCCCGGCAGCGGGAGTTCGTGTCCCGGCGGCCGGTGTTCGGGGGGCTTTGGCCCCGGCCGGGTTTTTTGCCGCGTTCCGGGCTGCGCCGCGTGCGGCACTCCGCTTCCGCAGGGTGGCTGCGAGCCCGGCCGGCCCGAACCGGAACAGCCGCTTGGGCTGCAGGCCGGGCGCCATTTGGGCCCGGGCCAGGGACAAGACTACGCCGATCGCGCACAGCGACATGAGCAGCGCCGAGCCACCGTAGGAGATGAACGGGAGCGGGATGCCAATCACGGGGGCCAGGCCGGTAACCACGGCCATGTTGACTGTCGCCTGGCCGAGCAGCCAGACCATTATGGTGCCGGCCAGGACACGGTGGAACATGTCCTTCTGCGCGACGACAACCCGGTAGATCGCGGTGCCGAGGATGGCGAAGAGGATCAGGACCACGAAGGTTCCGACCAGACCGAGTTCCTCGCCGATGATAGCGAAGATGAAGTCGTTGTGGGCTTCCGGGATCCAGCTGTACTTCTGCCGGCTCTGGCCGAGGCCCACGCCGAACCAGCCGCCGGAAGCGAGGCCATACAGGCCGTTGGTGGACTGGTAGTTCACGTCGGAGCCGTCGGCGCAGGTCTGCCCGGTCCAGGACAGGATGCGGCAGACCCGGTTGGGGCTGGTGATGGCCAGGACGATCGTGCCCGCGGCGAGGACGACCCCGGCGATGCCGAACAGGTACAGCCGCACCCCGGCGAAGAACAGGGCGGCCGCCGTGATCATCATGACGATCATGGCGGTGCCGAGGTCGTTGCCCATGAGGATGAGTCCGATCACTCCGGCGGCGCCGGGGATCACCACTGGGATCAGGGCGTGCTTGGTCTGGGACAGCAGTTTGGCCTTGCGGTCCAGCACCGTGGCCATCCACAGGGCAAGCGCCAGCTTGGCCGCCTCGGAGGGCTGGAAGGTGAAGGGGCCGACGTCGATCCAGTTCTGGTTGCCGAGGGCGCTCCGGCCGACGAGGAGGACGAGTGCCAGCAGCACGAACGCCGCGATGATGGCGATCCAGGCTCCGCGTTTGAGCCACACCACGTTGACCCGTGAGAGCAGGAACATGCCGAAGAGGCCGATGCCGGCGAACATCCCCTGTTTGAGGGCGGCGGTGTAGGGCGACTCCCCGGCGGCGATGGCCTCGACGCTGGAGGCGGACAGCACCATGAGGATGCCGATTGCCGTCAGTGCGATCGTGGAGCCCAGGATCAGGTAGTACGTGGAGCCGTTGCGGGACTTGCCCGAGCCTTCCAGCGCGGACCAGAATCCCCGGTTCCAGTCCCGGAGCCTGCGGCCGGCCCGTTGCGGGCCGTTTTGGGCCGTGGGCCCTGTTGTTTTTGCTGCCGGCGCCTTCGCGGTGTGCGGCTTTGTCGCGGCCGGTGTGGCCGCGGGGTTACGTGTGGGCGTGCTGACCATTGTTACTCCTCGCTGGTCTGAGCCTGCCCTTCCACGAGCTCGCGGACAGCTTCGATGAAGGCGTCGCCACGGTGAGCGTAGGAAGAGAACTGATCCATGGACGCAGCCGCCGGGGCCAGGAGCACAGTGTCCCCGGAGGTGGCCAGCTGCGCCGCCGACGCAACGGCCTGGGCCATCACAGTTTCGCTGAAAATCGGCGAGGGGCCTGCTACGGCGTCGGCCGTCCCGGCAGTCTGCACCTCTTCAGTTTCGCCCTTCCCCTCCCCGATCACTGGGACATCGGGCGCGTGTCGCCGCAGCGCGGAGAGGAGATCGCTGGAGTCTGCCCCGATCAGGACGACGGCCTTGAGCCGGCGGGCGTGCTCGTGGACAAGCGCGTCATAGCTCACGCCTTTGGACAGTCCACCGGCGATCCAGACAACGTTCTCGAAGGCGGAAAGGGACGCCGAGGCGGCGTGCGGGTTGGTGGCTTTGGAGTCATCGACCCAGAGCACACCGTTGTGGCGGGCCACGAGCTGGATGCGGTGGTCCCCCGGAAGATAGTTCAGCAGGCCCTTGCGGACCGCAGCCGGCTCCACGCCGTAGGCGCGGACCAGGGCTGCCGCGGCGAGGGCGTTGGCCACCATGTGGCGCGGGGCCACGGTCCCGAGGTCCGAAACGGAAGCCAGTTCGGCGGCGCTGTCCTTGCGTTCGGCGATGAAGGCGCGGTCCACGAGGAGTCCTTCGACGACGCCGAGCATGCTGACGGCCGGCGTGACGGTGGTGAAGGCCACTGCCCGGCAGCCCTCGACGACGTCGGCGTCCTCCACCATGCGTTCGGTTTCGATCTGCTCCGCGTTGTAAACGCACGCCTTTTGGGTGTGCTCGTAGACCTTGGCCTTGTCCGCCAGGTAGGAGGCGTAGGAGCCGTGCCAGTCGACGTGGTCCTCGGCGACGTTCAGGCAGACACTCGCCACCGGTGAAACGGAGTGGGACCAGTGCAGCTGGAAGCTGGAGAGCTCGACGGCGAAGACGTCGTAGTCCACCGGATCGCGCAGGGCATCAAGGATGGGTGTGCCGACGTTGCCGACGGCGATGGCCTTCAGTCCTGCGGCCTGCAGCATCGATTCGGTCATCCCGACGGTGGTGGTCTTCCCGTTGGTGCCGGTAATGGTGAGCCAGTCCGCGGTCTTGCGGCCTTTGCGTTCGCGGACCCGCCATGCGAGTTCAACATCGCCCCAGACCGGGATGTGGGCCCTCGCCGCGGCGGCGAGCAGGGCCTGGTCCGGCCGCCACCCCGGCGAGGTGACAATCAGGTCCGGCTTGGCGCCGTCGATTTTGGGAACGGTTTCCACGGCGTGATCGCCGAGCAGGACCCCGGCGGCCCCGACAATCCGCAGCGTATCCGCCTGGGCCTCGGCGGTGGGGCCGGTGGCGGCGTCCACCACGACCACACGGGCGCCGAGTTCGATCAGCGTGTCCGCAGCGGCGAACCCGGAAACCCCGATGCCCGTGACGACGACCCGCAGGCCCGCCCAGTCGGAGTCCCAGCTGACAAGGTTTTCCAGCCGCGGTGAGGTGGTGAGTGGCGCGGGAATCGGACCGGTCACAGCAGAACCACCCATTCGGCGTAGAAGATGCCCAGTCCGGCGGCGACAAAGAGTCCGCAAAGGATCCAGAACCGGACGACGACGGTGACCTCGGCCCAGCCTTTGAGTTCAAAGTGGTGCTGGAGCGGGGCCATTTTGAAGAATCGTTTGCCCTTGGTGATCTTGAAGTAGCCGACCTGGATGATCACCGAGAGGGTGATCAGGACGAAGAGGCCGCCGATGAAGGCGAGCAGCAGCTCGGTCCGGGACAGGATGGCGAAGCCGGCGACGGCGCCGCCAATGGCCAGCGAACCGGTGTCGCCCATGAAGATCTTGGCAGGTGAGGTGTTCCACCACAGGAAGCCGACCAGCGCCGCGCTGAGGATGGCGGCGAGCAGGGCCAGGTCCAGGGGGTCGCGGACGGTGTAGCAGCCGGCGCCGGCCTGCCGCGGCGAACCGCAGGACTGGTTGCTCTGCCAGATTCCCATCAGGGTGTAGGCGCCGAAGACCATGATGGAGGCACCGGCGGCCAGGCCGTCGAGGCCGTCTGTGAGGTTCACTCCGTTGGTGGCGGCGGTGATGATCAGGTTCGACCAGAGCACGAAGAGGATGGCGCCGATGACGGTGCCGGCGAAGGCCAGGTTCAACCACGGGATGTCGCGGACCAGGGAGATCTGGTAGGAGGCGGGCGTCACACCGTTCTCGTCGGGGAAATAGAGGGCGAGGACCGCGAAGATGATGCCTACGGCGGCCTGCAGGATCAGCTTGGCTTTGGCGTTCAGGCCCAGGCTGCGTTGCTTGGAAATCTTGATGAAGTCGTCCAGGAAGCCGACGAGCCCCATCCCGACCATCAGGAACAGCAGCAGCAGGGCCGAGGCGGACGGACCCGGCGACTCCGGGTTCATCAGCCACATGACGAGGTGGGTGATGGCGTAGCTGGCGAGCACCGCCAGGACCACGACCGTGCCGCCCATCGTGGGGGTGCCGCGCTTGGTGTGGTGCGACGTGGGTCCGTCATCCCGGATGAATTGGCCGTAGCTCTTGCGGACCAGGAAACGGATGAAGAGCGGGGTGCCCAGGAAGGAGAACAGCAGGGCCAGTCCGGCGCCCATCAGCAGTGCAATCACAGCAGCGCACTCCCTTCAGTGGCGGTTCCTTCAGTGGCGGTTCCTGCGGCGTGTCCGGGAGCCCTTCCCTCGGCGGGGCCGGCAGCGGTCCCGGGGGCCTGTGGGGGTAATGCTATCCGATCGCCCAGATGCCGCAGCCCGATGCTGTTGGAAGACTTGAACAGCACGAGGTCGCCGGGTCCAAGCTCGGCCTGCAACAGTTCGTAGGCCTCCTCCGCTGTCTCGGCGAAGACGCACTCGTTGCCCCAGGAGCCCTCGTTGACGGCGGAGACGTAGAGCGACCGGGCCTCGCGACCCACCACGACAAGCCGGGAGATGTTGAGCCGGACCACCTGGGTACCGACAGCCATGTGCTCGCGGATGGAGTCCGGGCCAAGTTCGAGCATTGCCCCGAGCACGGCCCAGGTCCGGCGGCCCCTTCCGAGGTCGGCGAGGGTCCGCAGGGCGGCGCGCATGGATTCCGGGTTGGCGTTGTACGCATCGTTGATGACCGTGACGCCGTCGGCCCGTTCGGTGCGTTCCATCCGCCAGCGGCTGGCGGCCGTCTG
>NZ_MQTS01000161.1:8705-11098 GCF_020532825.1 Arthrobacter sp. SO3 | reverse complement strand
GTGCTGAGGGAGGCGGCGATCCGGTCGGCGGGGACGCCGGCGGCGTGCGCCGCCGCCGCCGCTGCCAGCAGGTTGGCGATGTGGTGGGCGCCGATCAGCTTGGCTGCGACGTGGTACCCGGCGCTCCCGCCCGGCAGGAAAAGTTCGAATTCGGGGTGGCCGTCGGCGTTGAGCTCGACGCCCTCGGCGCGGACCCGCTCTGCGCCGCTCCGTTCTGCGCCGGTCGGCTCGGCACCGTCGGGCATGCCGCCGCGGGCGGGCAGTGCGGAATAGCCCAGCACCGTGGCCCGGGTCCGCGCGGCCATCGCCGCGACGCGGGCGTCGTCCAGGTTGAGTACGGCGGTGCCGGCGGCGGGCAGGGCTTCGACGAGTTCGCCCTTGGCCCGGGCAATGTTCTCCACGCCGCCAAACTCGCCGGCGTGGGCCGTGCCGACGCCAAGAACAACTCCGATGTCGGGGCGCACCATCTCCGCGAGGTAGCTGATGTGGCCCACGCCCGTGGCACCCATCTCAATCACGAGGTAACGGGTGTCGGCACCGGCCTTGAAGACGGTGAGCGGGACCCCGACTTCGCCGTTGTAGGAACCCTGCGGGGCAACGGTCCGGCCTTCGCCGGCCAGGATCCCGGCCAGCAGGTCCTTCGTGGTGGTCTTGCCGGCGGAGCCGGTAATGCCGATCACGGTCAGTGGCTCGCCGTCGGCCGCACGGCCGGCGCGGATCCGGCGGACGGCTTCGGCGGCCAGTGCGCCCATCGCGAGGACCGAGTCCTGGACGACGACGGCGGGGTAGGTTCGCCCGGCGCCGTCCGCGACGTCATGCTCGACCAGTGCCAGCACTGCTCCGCGTTCGAAGGCCGCGCCCACGAAGTCGTGGCCGTCGGCCGTCTCCCCCGGCTTGGCCACATAGAGGGAACCCGGTGTGGCTTCCCGGGAGTCGGTGACCACGGAGCCGGGGATAATCCCCGGATCGGCGGCCAGCCGGCCGTTGGTTAGTTCGGCGATTTCCGCCGCGGTAAATGCAATCATCTCGGTTTAGGACTCTATCCGCTGGTCTTCGAGAACGGTGAATCCCCGAGCTGTCAAGGCAGAGCGGAGCTCCACCCTGTCGTCAAGGGCGAGGTTGACGCCCTTGACTTCCTGCCAAATTTCGTGGCCCCGTCCTGCGACGAGGATGGTGTCGGCCGGCCCAGCAAGGTCCACGGCTTCCCGGATGGCGGCATCACGGGGGAAGACCTCGATGATGCTGCAGCCCAAGCCCTCGCGTTCTTTGGCCTCCACCGCGCCTGCCAGGACGTCGGCGCGGATCCCCGCGGCGTCCTCGTCGTGCGGGTCGTCGTCGGTGACAATGACGGTGTCGGCGAGGCGCGCGGCGATGGCACCCATGGCGGGCCGTTTGCCCTGGTCGCGCTGTCCGGTGGCGCCGAAGACGATGATCACCCGGGATCCGGGCTCCGGGGAGCGTACGGCTTCGAGGGCGCGGGCCAGGGCGTCCGGGTTGTGGGCAAAGTCGACCACCGCCGCGGGGGCGGTCGAGACGAGCTGCATCCGGCCGGGGACCGCAACAGTGAAGGGGTCGCCGGCGTCGAGGGCGGTCTGGACGGCAGCGGCCTCGTGGCCGCCCGCGAGCACCATGACGGTGGCCAGCGCGGCGTTCGCCACGTTGAAGCTGCCGGGCAGTCCGGTGTGGACACGCAGTTCCGCGCCGTCGCGGTGGCGGAGCACGAAATCCGTGCCGAGTCCGCGCGGGACGGGGTTGACAACGGTCCAGTCCGCTCCGGAGGGCGCGCCGCTTCCCGCGCCGGCCGGCCGGGCAGTGGCCAGGGTCGTCACGGGAATCTCCGCCGCCGCGGCAAGCTTCACACCCCAGTCGTCGTCCACCGTCACGACGGCGCTGCGGGCCCGCCCGGGGGTGAAGAGCCTCGCCTTTGTCCGGAAGTACTCCTCCATGGAACCGTGCAGGTCGAGGTGGTCCTGGGTCAGGTTGGTGAAGCCGGCGACGTCGAACACGATCCCGTCCACCCGGTGGAACGAGACGGCGTGCGAGGAGACCTCCATGGAGGCCGCGTCGAGGCCGCGTTCGCGCATCAGGGCCAGCAGGGCGTGGACATCGGTGGACTCAGGGGTCGTGAGGAGGCTGGGAATCGGTGCTCCGCCGGCCAGGATCTCGATGGTGCCGATCAGCCCGGTCCGCTTCCCGAGGGCCTGCAGGAGGGCGTTGATGAAGTAGGTGGTGGTGGTCTTGCCGTTGGTGCCCGTAACGCCGTACAAGGCCGGAGCGGGCGCGTCGTCCGGCCGGCTCCGGTAGATCAGGGCAGCCAGTCCGCCCACGAGGGTGCGGGGTTCGCGGGCCAGCAGCACGGGGACCGGAATGTCGTGGGAGAACCCCAGCAGGCG
>NZ_MQTS01000161.1:0-8672 GCF_020532825.1 Arthrobacter sp. SO3 | reverse complement strand
GCGCCCGCCTCCACTGCCTGGGAGACGAAGTCGGCCCCGTGGCGGGTGGCGCCGGGCAAGGCAACGTACAGGTCCCCCGGCTGGACCGTCCGGGAATTCAGGGAGATCCCCGTTACGGCAACGGAGCCGGACGCCCCAGGAACGACGACGCCGATCGACTCACCGATGGTTGCCAGCGGCACTGCGGCAACCGCAGTGGGCCGGAAGCCCTGGGTGGAGTCCTGACCGGACGGCGCGGAAGCGCCGGGGGCGTTGAGCTCTGACAAGTGGGTCTCCGTTGTGGTGCTAGTGGATCTTGCGCTGCGCACGGAGGCGTGCTCCGGCCCGCAGGCACTGTGGTTTGGCACTGGTTCGTGACGCCGGGTGCTGAGTGGAACGGGTGCTACTTGACGTACTGCGGCAGCCGGACGGGCTCGCCGGTGGAAGGCTGGACGTTGAACGTGCGCAGCGTCTGGCTCATCACCGAACGGAACACCGGACCGTTGGTGATTCCGTAGATGCTGCCCTTGGGCCGTTGCAGGACCACTTCAACAATAAACCGCGGATCGTCCATCGGCGCCATTCCCACCATGGAAGCGGTATAGCCGCAGAAGCCGGACTTGCCGTCGTCGCAGGGCGATTCCGAGGTTCCGGTCTTCGCCCCCACCCGGTAGCCGTCAATCGCGGCGTCCTTGATTTCGCCTTCGGTCACGGCGCTCTCCAGGATGTCGCGGACCTGCTGGGCGGTGTCTTTGGTGACAATCTGCCGGGGCGCCTGGACCGGAACCTTCTCCTCGGTGCCGTCCGGGTTGATGTAGCTGTCAATCAGCCTCGGCTGGAGCATGACGCCGCCGTTGGCGATGCTCTGGTAGGCGCGGACAGTCTGGAGGGTCGACTGGGCCACGCCCTGCCCGAAGAGGACGGTGTACTGCTGCCGGCCGTCCCATTGATCGGCCGGGGTCAGGATGCCGGGGGATTCTGCGGGCAGACCGATGTCCGGCGCTTCGCCGATGCCGAACTTCTGCAGCCAGTCGTGGCGTTTCTCCTTGCTGAGCCGCTCGCCCACCATCACGGTGCCGGTGTTCATGGAATAGCCGATAATGCCGGCCAGGGTCCGCTCCTCGGTACCGTGGACAAAAGCATCGGTGAAGGTCTGGCCGTCGACGGTGTAGGTCGGCGGAACAGTGATGTGATCCAGCGGGTGGGCGGTGCCTTCTTCGATGGCGGCTGCGGCGGTGATCATTTTCTCCACCGAACCGGGCTCGTAGGCTGCCGTGACGGCCCGGACGCCGCGGTCCTTGGCATCGGACTTGCCCGGGTCGTTGGGGTCCGGGGAGTTGGTGTCCGCCATGGCGATGATGTCGCCGGTCTTGACATCGGAGACCACGATGATGCCCCATTCGGCGCTGAGCTTGTCTTTCTGGCTCTGGATCGCCTGCTGGGCGAAGTACTGCAGGTCCGAGTTGAGAGTGAGCTTGAGGTCCTTGCCATTGACGGCTGGGGTCAGCTGGTCCACTCCGACCGGGATGCGCAGCCCGTCGGCGCCGATTTCGAAGAGCCGTTTGCCGGGGGTGCCCCGGAGGATCTCGTCCTGGGTCTGCTCAAGGCCGGCCTGTCCGGTGGTGCCGTCCTTCAGGAAGCCGACAATCCCGCCGGCCACCGAACCGTTGGGGTAGACCCGCTTGGTGGTGCCCACGGTGACGATGCCGGGGATCTGCAGTTTGGAGATGCGGTCCTCGACGTCAGGTTTGAGGTCCTTGGCCACGATGTAGTACGGCTTGTCCCCGGTGAGGGCCTCCTTGACCGCGGCCATGTCCATGCCCAGCAGTGAGGCAAGCTCGGAGATGCCCTGGTCGCGGGAGACTTTGACCAGCTCATCCTTGCTCTCGTCGAACCGGCGGAACGACTCGGTTTTGGTGTTGACTCTCTGGTCCACCACGACGTTGTAGCGGATCACGCTGCTGGCCAGGACGGCGCCGTTGGCATCGAGGATGCTGCCGCGCTCGGCCGGGAGTTCGATGGGGGTGAGCCTGTTCTGGAGGGCGGCTTCGGCCATGCCCCCGACGTCGAGGCCCTGGACCAGGAACAGCTTCCCGCCGACGACGAGCAGGAGCGTCAGCATGACGCCAAGGCCCAGCCGCAGCCGCAGGGTCGCGCTTGGCGCTTTCGCCTTGCGTGCCCTGCCGGTGTTCTTTGCCACGATGTGTCCTTGCTGCTTGCCTGGCTGGTGGTCCGTCCTGCGTTAGTTTCCCGGGACCTTCTGCGCGGGGGCCGGGACCGAGCCCCCGTGGAGTTCGACAGCCGGCGGAGCCGGCACAGCGGCCGGTGCGGCTGCTGCCGCGGCGGGCGTCGCAGCTGCCGGCGCGGTGGCTGCCTCGGCGGCGGGCTTGCGGTTCGCGAGCGGCTCGTTGACGGTCGCGGGCGGAACGACGACGAGTTGTCCGGCCACGGCCGGAGCGGCGATGACGGCGCCGGGGGCGTCGCCCTTCACCGCGGGCTTTGCCTTGCCGCTGACCTTCAGGGTGGAGAGGTCGATCTGGCCCTTGGCCGTGGAAGCCACCATGCCCAGTTCGGTGGCCTTGGCGGCCAGGTTCTGCGGGGCGTCGAAGTTCTGCACCTGCTGGGTCAGGTCCTGGTTCTGCTTCGTCAGCGTGGACTGCTCGCTCCGCAGCTGCACCAGCTGGTACTGCGCGGTGGAGACGGAGATGTTGAGGACCAGCACTGCCATGAGTGCGACGGCGAGGAGGCCGAAGCAGAGCACGACGAACGGGGCACGGCGTTTCCGCGGGGCTGACCGCACCAGCGAGAGCGGGGTGCGCGCCTTCCGGTCGGGGCCGGTGCCGGGGGTTGTCCCGGGCAGCGCGTGGGCCGTCGCTTCTGTGGCAACGGGGAATCTGCTGACAGCTGCGGTGCTCATGCGGCCCTCCTGGCTTTGATGCGTTCCACAGCGCGGAGCCGGGCGGACGCGGCGCGTGGGTTCTCGGCGATTTCGGCGGCGGTGGGCACCTCGGTGCCCTTCGTCAGGGATTTCAGCTCTGCCTTGTGCTCTTCCAGTTCCACCGGGAAACCCAGTGGTGCGGAGGATTTGGATCCGGCCTGGAAGAAGCCCTTGACGATCTTGTCCTCCAGCGAGTGGTAGGACATCACCACGACGCGGCCGCCGACGGCGATCGCGTTGATGGCCGCGGGGATGGCGCGTTCCAGGACGTCCAGCTCTTCGTTGACCTCGATCCGGAGCGCCTGGAAAGTGCGCTTTGCGGGGTGTCCCCCGGATTTCGCGGCGCCGGCGGGTACGACTCCACGGATCTGTTCCACGAGCTCACCCGTGGTGGTGAAGGGCTTCGCGACGCGTGCGGTGACAATCCGGTTGGCGATGCGGCCGGCAAACTTCTCTTCGCCCCATTTCCGGATGATCCGGACCAGGTCCTCTTCGCTGTAGTTGTTGACGACGTCGGCGGCGGTCTGGCCGCGGCTCGTGTCCATCCGCATGTCCAGCGGCGCGTCGAAGGAGTAGGCGAAACCCCGCTCCCGTTCGTCCAGCTGGAGCGAGGAGACCCCGAGGTCCATCAGGACTCCATGGACTTCGTCGAAACCGAGGTCCGCCAGGACCTCAGGGATTTCGTCGTACACGGCGTGAACCAGGTCGATCCGGTTGGCGAAGGGCCGGAGGCGCTCCCCGGCGAGGGCCAGGGCTTCTTCGTCACGGTCGATGCCGATCAGGTGCAGATCCGGGAAGCGCTGCAGCATCGCCTCGGCGTGGCCGCCCATGCCCAGGGTTGCGTCAATGGCCACGGGGGTCTCGCCACGGCCGCGGGCCGCTTCGAAACCAGGTGCCAACAAATTGATGCACCGGTCCTTGAGGACCGGTACATGGCGTTCGGACGTAGGCTTCGACTGGTCAGGGTCCGTCATGCCTGCGTCCTTTCGTTGTCCGGCTGATTCGTTGGAGTGCGGCTGCTCGCTGCGCGTGCCGCTTCTTGATCCAGATCCCCATCCGCGCCTATCCTGCGTCCGCCTGGCTCCGGGGAAGTGAGCCAGGAAAACATCCGGATGGGCGGCTGGAGATCTCGATCAAGAATCGTGCAGTGCTGCTTGGTGCGTGTGGGGTTTCAAAAGATCCCCGGTATTGCGTCGTCGGTCTCCGAGAAGGCCGTTTCCTTTTCGGCGAGGTACTCGTTCCAGGCCTGGGCGTCCCAGATCTCGGCACGGGTTCCTGCACCAATGACGGCCAGTTCCCTTCCGAGCCCTGCGTACTCCCGGAGCGCCGGCGGAATCGTCACGCGCCCCTGCTTGTCAGGTACTTCGTCGGAGGCTCCAGAGAGGAAGACCCGGATATAGTCGCGAGCTTGCTTGCTGGAGAGTGGAGCCTCCCGCATTTGCTCGTGAACCCGGCCGAACTCCGCCTCACTGAAGACATAGATGCAGCGTTCCTGGCCCCTTGTGAGCACCAGGCCGCCGGCAAGCTCCTCTCGGAACTTCGCGGGAAGGATGATTCGACCTTTTTCGTCCAGACGCGGCGAATGTGTGCCGAGAAACACGGCCCACCGCCCGTCTGTTCGCAGGAAGCCCAACGTCCCCCGTGCTGCCACTACCCTCTTACGTCCTCCACATTACTCCACATCCCTCCACAGTCAACGACACGCCGAACGTTTCTGCGTCAATTTGTGCTGCAAGCCGGGCCGGGCTCCCAGCAATAGCAGGGAACCGGGCCTGGTGGCGCGCAGTGGAGGGATCTCGGGGACCGCGGCGGATCCGACGGCGTGCGGCAGCCCGGGCGGGGTCGGCTGCCCGACGGCGTGCGGCGGCCCGGGCGGGGCCGGCCGCCCGACGGCGAGCGCGAGGCCGGGCCCGGGGAGGACATTGGAGGAGGTTACTGCGGCGCCCTGTCCGGCGAAGAACGCCGTGGCCTGCCGTCGTTAACGGCAAAAGACCCGCCGAAGCGGGTCTTTTGTGCCACGTGGGTCCAGCGTGGTGGGAAGTGGAGGGCGGGTGTAGGAGGTCGGTGGTGGCGCGGGTGCGCCGGCCGGGCGCTCAGGACTCCCCGCGGTGCCTCTCGTCCCAGCGTTCCTCAAGATTGCCCATGAACGAACTCCTGGGCTTCCCGGACTTCCGGGCTGTCCCGGCGGCTTTGGCTTTGCCGGCGGCCGCACCGCGCATGGTTGCGTAGTACACGCCCGCGCCCATCACGACGAAGCCAAGGACTCCAACGAAGATGTTCTGGATCGTCACGCCAAAGAGCAGTAGCACGACGCCGGCGAGGGTGGCCAGGACGCCGATCACCAGATGGCGGGTTGAGAATGATCGTCCCGCGTCCGAGCCCATGGTGCTGGCGAACTTGGGATCGTCTTCATGCAGCTGCTTCTCAAGTTGCTCCAGCAACTTCTGTTCGTGCTCCGAGAGCGGCATCACGACCTCCTTAAGTAGGCCAACGTCCAGACTGACGCGGCCAGTGTCACTAAACCCACAACGTGCGGGATTCCCGTGTGGTTCCCAATGACCTTCGTTGGTCGAATTTGGGATTCCACAACCCCTTCCGGGGCGATCAGCTGGTCATGCATTAGTCCGAACGCTCGATCCAGTTGTACTAAATCTACGTATAACTAAGGATAGTTTGTCGCGCCGTGTTCTGAAAGATGCCTAACGTCCTCTTGACTTCATCAAGGAGTGACAGGGCACCCCCAGGGTCAGCCCGGGTTGCCCCCGGGGTCCAGCAGCCGTGCCGGAAGCACCGATTTAGTGCCAAATTTCCGGGTCACCTGGTCCAGGACCTGCTCGGCGGCGCGCCAGTTGTCATCCCTGCGGTCAAGGCTCAACTGCAGGGGCGCCTGGGCGGCCTCCTCGAGCTGTTCGGCCCTGATCCCCACGAGCCGGACGGTCATGGGGCGGTCGCCGACTGATTCGAGCAGCTGGACGGCGACGGCGTACAGCAGTTGGGCGCTGTCGATCGGGGTACTGACCGTCCGGCTGCGGGTGATCGTGGAGAAGTCCGCGTAGCGCAGCTTGAGGGCCACGGTGCGGGCGTGCATGCCGGCGCTGCGGAGGCGCTCCGCCGTCCGGTGCGAGAGCCGCAGCAGTTCCCGGTGCAGCAGTGCCTCGTCCGCGGTGTCCACCGCGAAGGTCTCTTCCGCGCCGATGCTTTTCTCCAGCCGGACCGGGGTTACCGGGCGGGGGTCAATCCCCCACGACAGGCGGTAGACGTGTTCCCCGGAGGCACCGAGCACCTTCCGAAGTGACGGCAGCGGGGAGGCCGCGACGTCCGCGACGGTCCGGATGCCCATCCGTGAGAGCACCTCGACGGTCTTGGCCCCGACACCCCAGAGGGCACTGACCGGCAGGCTGTGCAGGTACGGGACCGTCTCTTCCGGGCCGATGAGCAGGAGCCCGTTCGGCTTGCACCGGGTGGAAGCAATCTTCGCCACGAACTTGCTGGCGGCAATCCCCACGGAGGCGGTGATGCCCAGCTCGCTGCGGACACGGGTGCGGATGAGTTCACCGATCCGGCGGGGCGGACCCAGCCGCCGGATCGCCCCCCCGACGTCGAGGAAGGCCTCGTCCACGCTGAGCGGCTCCACGAGTTCGGTAATCGAACCGAAGATGTCCATGATCTGGCCTGAAACCTCGTAGTAGAGCTTGTGCCGGGGCTCGATAACAACGGCGGAGGGACACATCCGCATGGCAACCACCATCGGCATGGCGGACTTGACGCCAAAGCGCCGCGCTTCGTAGGAGGCGGACAGTACGACGGACCGGTCGGCGGGGTAACCCACGATGACGGGTTTGCCGACGAGTGCCGGACGGCTGCGCAGTTCCACGGAGACAAAGAATGCATCCATGTCCACGTGCATGATGCTGCTCCGCCGGAGCTCGCGCAGGTAGGCCTCGCTGGGCCGTCCGGCTGCGTCCTGGGGAGGCTGCTCCCGCTGCTGTTTATCCTGGTCCGGCCGCACGACTTCAATCCTATGCCCCGGGACTGACTAAACTGGAGGCTGAATCCGGCGTCAACCCCAGGAGGAAAGTCCCTGTGAAGGTATTTGGACCGAGCAAACGTGCTGCGGCAGCTGTTCTGGCGGCGGGCACGCTGATGGCCTTGGCCGCATGCGCGCCCGCCAACCCCGGGACCGCTTCGTCGGGCTCCCCGTCGGCTTCGGCTGCGCCCACCGCAGCCCAGCCTTCGACCACGGCGCCGGCCAGCCCCTCCGCCGAACCCGGCACATCGGCCACCGTCGGTGCCATGGTGCCCGGTTTCCCGGAGAAGCTACTGCCGGTGATGCCGGGGGCGAAGGTTGTTTCCAGCAGCTTTGACAAGACCACGGCACCCGCGACCGTGGCGCTGGTAGGCAGCATCCCCGCTCCCGCGGCCGAGGTGCTCGCCTTCTATACAAAGGAACTTGTTGCCCAGGGCTTTGCGGCGGTTCCGGGGGAAACGGTGGGAGCGGTGCCGTCCAAGGACTTCCTCCGCGGTGACAACGAAACGGTCAACATCTCGGTGGTGGAATCCGCCGGCGTTTCCACCTTCACCATCGGTGCGAACGTCGCCGCTGAGTCCGTCAAGTGACGCTCGCCGAGCAGTTGCGCCTGGAGCAGGCTGCGTTCGTAGCCGCCGTCGCCGGAAAGCTCACAGATTTCCTGACGACCCGCCAGTCTGTGATGTCCTCGATCTCCCCGGACATTGATCCGCTGATGGGATCCATCTCGAACCTGGTCACGGGCGGAAAACGGATGCGGGCCCTCATGTGCTACTGGGGCTGGCGGGGCGCCGGCGGCGAGGCCGGAGCCAACGAGGTCGTGACCGCAGGCTCCGCACTGGAACTCTTCCAGGCCGCGGCCCTGATCCACGACGACATCATCGACCGCTCGGACACCCGCAGGGGCGGGCCCAGCGTGCACCGGCGCTTCAGCGAGCTGCACGAGGCGCAGGGCTGGGCGCTGGACGGCGAACGGTTCGGCCACGCCGCCGCTATCCTGACCGGCGACCTGTGCCTGTCCTTCAGCGAGGAATCGTTTACCGAAATCGGGGAGAGCGCAGCTTCCGGGAGCCGGGCACGGCTCATCTTCAACCTGATGCGCGCCGAAGTCATGGCGGGCCAGTACCTCGACATCCTCGAGGAAGTTGCCGGGCCCAAACGGGACCGCGCCGGAGCTGTCAGCCGCGCCCAGTCCATCATCCGTTTCAAGTCCGCCAAGTACTCCACGGAACATCCGCTGGCTTTGGGCGGCGCCCTGGCCGGCGCCCACGACGAGCTGCTGCGCGGGTACTCGGCGTTCGCCCTCCCGCTGGGCGAGGCCTTCCAGCTCCGCGACGACGTCCTGGGAGTCTTCGGCGATCCGGTGACCACCGGCAAACCGGCGGGAGACGATCTCCGTGAAGGAAAGAGGACCGTGCTGATCGCCTTTGCCCTGGACCTGGCCAGCCCAGCCGAATCGGCCTTTATCGACGCGAAGCTGGGCAGCCCCGGGCTGGTCGATGCCGACGTGGACGAGATCCGCCGGATCATCTCCGATTGCGGCGCGCTCCAGGCGACCGAAGTGCTGATCGAGGACTTCGGCCGCGCAGCCTTCTCCGCCCTGGATCTCCTGCCGCTGGACGAACTGCCCAAGACGGCGCTCCGGAAGCTGGCCGAGGCCACGGTCAGCCGCGCGGCCTGAGCCGCCCGCAACCCGGCTGCACCCCAAACCCCGCGGCACCCCAAACC
>NZ_MQTS01000160.1 GCF_020532825.1 Arthrobacter sp. SO3 | reverse complement strand
GCGGGTGCGATGGCCTCCTGGTCCGCGGCGTTCAAGACGACCCCGAACCCGGTGACCCCGGCTGCGGTGGTGTTCACGGACAAGGACGGGACGGCTGCTGATACGTATACGGTCCCGGCGACGACCGGTGTGGATTACCTCGTCGGCGGAACGGTCAAACCTGCCGGAACCTACCCCGGCAGCGGAACCGTCACCGTGAACGCGAAAGCCAAGGCCGACTACATCATCGCCTCGGGCGCGACGGCCTCCTGGGCTGCGACGTTCTCGACGTCCCCAGCGCCGACAGTTCCGGCGGCGCCGAAGCGCTTAAACGACTTCACGGGTGACGGCAAGACGGACGTCATCGCCCGCGACGCCGCGGGGGAGCTGTGGCTGTACCCGGGGACGGGGACCGGAGACTGGCTTAAGCGGATCGACCTCGGCGGCGGCTGGAACGTGATGTCCACTATCGTCAGTGCCGGCGATTTCAATGGCGACGGCAAAGCAGACGTAATCGCCCGGGACAACAGCGGTGAACTCTGGCTATACCCGGGGACTGGAACCGGCGACTGGTCCAAGCGGCAGGATCTTGGAGCCGGCTGGAACGTCATGACATCGATCGTTGCCCCCGGTGACTTCAACGCAGACGGCAAGCCCGACCTGATTGCCCGGGACAGCAGCGGAGAATTGTGGCTCTACCCAAACAACGGAGCCGGCGACTGGCTCAAGCGCGTTGATCTGGGCGCCGGTTGGAACATCATGAACTCCATCGTCGCTCCCGGAGACTTCAACGCCGACGGCAAGGTGGATTTGGTCGCCCGCGACACCAGCGGCCAGCTGTGGCTCTACCCGGGCAATGGGCAGAATGAATGGTTCCGGCGGGTCGATCTGGGCTCGGGCTGGAACACCATGAACGCAATCACAGCTCCCGGTGACATGAACGGCGACGGCCGCCCCGACGTCATTGCGCGCGACACCACCGGTGAGCTCTGGCTCTACCCGAACAACGGCGTCGGCGACTGGTTCAAGCGCATCGATCTCGGTCCGGGCTGGAACCCCATGACCGCCATCCTGTAGCCGGCGTTCCCTCAGGAGGTCCTCCGCGCCGCACCCCCGGACGCGGGGGACCTCCTTTGGGTTAGTGCCACGTGTCAGTGATGCGGCACGGCGCCGTCGGAGTGCTGGATCGCCGCGGCGAAGACCGGCAGGGCGCGCTGGATCATCTCCTCGGAGGCGGTGAGTGAGATCCGGAAATAGCCCGGCGTCTCGAACAGGGTGCCCGGCAGCACGAACACGTCCTGGTCCGCGAGGGCGGCAGTGAACTGCTCGTCGTCGTCGGCCGGGGTGCGGACGAACAGGTAAAACGCCCCCTCCGGCCGCGTGACCTGGTACCCCATGCCGGTCAGCGCCTCCACCATCAGGTCGCGTTTGCGCTGCAGCTGCCCGACGTCGATCGAGAACTGCTCCAGCCGCGGCAGCGCGTGCTGCAGCAGGGCATTGGGGTAGATCCAGCCCATCGACATCTGCAGGGCGCCGATCGCCTCCCGCAGCGGGCCGCGGTCCGGCATAGTGGGCGGCAGCGCCAGGTAGCCGATCCGCTGCCCCGGCGCCAGATGGGTCTTGCCGTACGAGTAGGCCAGCAGCGTGTACGGATAGTATTCGGCGGGGCTGTGGAACCGCGCGCCGTCGTAGACGATCCGGTTGTAGGCCTCGTCGGAGAGCAGGTAGACCCGCCGGCCGTTGCTGCGCGAGGCCCCCTCCAGCATGTCGGCCAGGTCCTTCAGGAGCGCGGGCGGGTAGATCCGGCCGGTCGGGTTGTTGGGGGTGTTGACGATCACCACCCGGGTGCGCGGGGTGATGGCCGCCCCCAGCGCCGCGAGATCGACGTCGAACGTTTCGGCGTCGCAGCGGATCTTGACCGGCACCAGCCCGGCCTCGAGCACCAGCGGCTCGTAGAAGAACCACGGCGGAAGGGTGAAGATGACCTCGTCGCCGGGGTCGGCGACGGCCTTGAGCGCCAGCGGGATCGCGGTGAAGCCTCCCGTGGTGAGGTGGATGTCCGCCGGCTCGAAGGGCATGCCCAGCAGCCGCCGCAGGGACGCCGCGGCGGCGGACTGCGCCTCCGGTTCGTTGGTCTTGTAGGCAAACCAGCGCTCGTTCCGGGGCGTCAGTGCGTCCGCGAGGGCTTCGACGTAGGCGGGCTGCGGCATCTGGTGCGGGTTGCCCAGTGCGAGGTCGCAGATCCCCGGCACGTGCTGGCGCCGGGCGTAGACGGAGTCGCGGAGGAAGGTGTTGATCCGCTGTTGCGACGGGACGGACGCGAGCTTGGCGGCCCGCCGGGAAACGCTCAGTGAAGCCGGAGAATCAGTGCTCATGACAGTCCCTCGGGAGGTGGCAGCTTGACCGTATGGACGGATGGGCCCGACACGCTGCTGAGCCAGTGGCTGGGCGGGACTAATTCTGGTCCTCGGCGGGGCAGATGTAAACGGGGCTGGGTGGGCGGCGGGCCGTCTCCAGCCACAGCGGGTAACCGCGGGGCGACTTACGAGTACCTCCTACTCGGGCGGAAGCTAAGCGGGCTTAGTACGGTCGGGCGAGTGCGCCGGTTCATCCGCAAGCCGGCCCTATGCGGAGCGGCGCGAGTGCCGCCGTCAGGGTTCGCCCGTAACGATTTGCCGCGCATGGTCTCCGCCCGGATGGGTGATGCGTTTCTACGTAAAAATGGAGGAGAACATCATGTTAGGAAAAATGTCCCGGCGTTTCGCGCCGGCAGCAGCCCTGTTTGCTGCCCTCACCCTCGCAGCACCGCAATCAGCCTTCGCCGCGGATGAACCGATTGTTTACCCTGGCTGCGAGGACTTCGGCATAACCTTCACTGGCACCGGTGGAAACCAGGCGGTGCGGTTACTCCGGGATAAGGACGGTGTCCAATACATCATTATTGGCGGACACGGCACTGTCCTCACAGTCACCAACGCCGAAGATCCCACAAAGTCAGTGACGTTTCCCACCCAAGGATCGGTCACGCAGATCACCAGCTACCCGGACGGTACAGCCGATTTTCAGCTGACGGGGAAGAACTTGTTTATCCTTTACCCAACGGATAACCCTGGACCCTCCACCATCCTGTACACCGGGCGCGTCACGTTCAGCAACGATGCCAGCGGTGTTTCAACGGTTACGAGTACATCCGGTAGGCAGAGAGACATCTGCGCAGAACTGGCACCCTAGGGTTACACCTCTGGGGACGACGGGTGGGTGAACGTGATGGCCCGCTGGGGTACTCGACTCAAAGAAGAGGACCTCCAGCGCCGTGAGGCTACATCGCTGAAGCGGCCAAATCCGGTGCTGCGCGTGGAGGATCATCGGCGCCGACCCGCTAACCCAGACTGAACAGGGAACGGCCCCGCATGCGGTGGTGTGCGGGGCCGTTTGCGCAGACGTAATGCGTGGTGCTGCTCGCCAGGCCGGTGCCACTGGTTTGATCAGCGTGGACACGCCGGTGGCGACGGCGAAGCTGCCGCCCAGGCAGGCCGCCACGGCGACCCCAGTCGCACGTCACCCCAACGGCGGCTGCCGCTTCGCGTGGCCGGTCGCTTGTTCGAAGCCGTAGGCCACTTGAAGCAGCTCGAAATCCCGCCCGTGGTTCATGGTCAACTGAAGCCCCACCGGCAGACCACCGTCGCTGAACCCCGCCGGGACCGAGATGGCAGGGATGCCGGTCGCGGAGATCAGGCAGGCGGAGCGCATCCAGTCCAGGTAGGTCTCGAACTCGACGCCGTTGATGGACGTCGGGTACCGCAGGGACGCCTCAAAGGGCAGTAACTGCGCGGTGGGGCTGGCGAACACGTCGTACCGGCCGAAGAAGCGCCGCACGCTGGTGTCCAGCCGGGTTCGGGCGAGGGCTGCGGAGACCAGGTCCTGCCCGGTGTGTGCCCGGCCCCTGTCCACGTTCCAGCGCACCTCGGGCTTGACCACGTCCAAGTGCTTGGCCACCAGCTCACCCAGGCCCAGGGCAAAATCGAACGCCCGGGTGGTGCCGAACACTTCATCCGCGTCCCGCAGGTCCGGCGCGGATTCCTCCACGGTGGCGCCGAGATCCTCGAAGATCCGCAGCTGGCTTTCCAGTACGCGCAGCACCTCCTTCTCCACCGGCACGCCCAGGCCGAAGTCCGGCGACCAGCCAATCCGCAGGCCGGTTAGGTCGTGCCGCAGCGGTTCGGTGAATCGCCCGGCCGCCACCGGAACCGCGTAGGGCACGGCGGGGTCCGGCCCGGCCACGGCCGCCATGGCCAAGGCAATGTCTTCCACGTCGCGGGCCATGGTGCCGGTCCGGGCGAGCCAGGCCCACGCGTTGCGGGTCGGCGCCACCGGGATCACGCCCACCGACGGCCGAAACCCAACCACGTTGCAGAACGACGCCGGGATCCGCAACGAGCCGCCCATGTCGCTGCCGTCGCTGAGCGGCTGGATGCGGGCGGCGATGGCGGCCGCCGCGCCGCCGCTGCTGCCGCCGGCGCTCTTGGCAGTGTCGTAGGGGTTGACGGTGGTACCGAAGATGTCGTTGAAGGTGTGCGAGCCCGCAGCGAACTCCGGCACGTTGGTCTTGCCGGTGGTGACCACCCCGGCCGCCTTGAACCTGGCGATGATGAGGTCATCAAAGTCCGGCACGAAATCCCTGAAGATGACCGAGCCCTGCGTGGTCCGCAGGCCCTTGGTGTTGTTGGTGTCCTTATGTGTCATGGGCAGGCCATGGAGCGGCGGGAGCTCCGCCCCGGAGACGGTCAGCGCGTCGGCGGTCGCGGCCAGCGCCGCAGCACCCTCGCGGTCCTCGGTAACCACCGCGTTGAGCTGACCGTTCACGGCGTCGATCCGGGCGAAGTGCGCATCGAGGGCCTCCCGTGCGGAGATGTCCCGACGCCGGATGGCCGCGGTCAGTTCCGTGGCGGACAGCGCGCTTATGCCGCCGGCCGCCGGGCCGGCCGCTTGGCGTGTGGCAGGGCTGGCCCCGGACCTGGCCATCGGGTCGGTCACAGCGCGGCCCCGGACCGGCCCACCCGGGAGAACAGGGAAGTCAAGGCGGCGCGGAGGCCCGTGCTCAGTGTCGGCTCGACGTCCGGTGCGAAGTACGGTGAGTGGTTCCCGGGAAGGGGAGTCTCGGAGTCGAGCCTTTCCTGCGTGTAGGCACCGAACATCCAGTACACCGACGGCACGTCCAGCACCTCGGCGAGGAGCCCGAAGTCCTCGCTGCCCATCACCGGCGGGACCACGTTCACGCAGTCCTCGCCGAGGGCGGCCTGGAATTCGCTGATCAAGGCGTCAGCGGAGGCGGGGTCGTTGTAGCACTGCGGGAAGCTGGAGATTTCCTCGATCTCGGGGGCCGGGGCTCCGGAGGCGTCCGCTTCGGCGTGCAGGATGCGGCGCAGGGAATCGAGCACCCGGGTGCGGACGTCGACGTCGAACGTCCGGACGTTGATGGAGAACTCGGCCGTGGCCGGGATGATGTTTTCCTTCAGCCCGGCGTGGAAGGTGCCGACGGTAACTACGGCGGACTTCATCGGGTGGACCTCGCGTGAGACGACGGTCTGCAGCCGCACCACCATGTGGGCACCGAGGACGATCGGGTCGATGGACTGTTCCGGCTGGGAGCCGTGCGCCTGGCGGCCGTGGACGGTGATCTTCCAGGAGTCGGCCATGGCCATGGCCGTGCCGCTGCTGATGTTGACTGTTCCGGATAGCCCCGGCCAGACATGCTGCCCGTAGATGATTTCCGGCTTCGGGGCCTTGTCCCATAGTCCGTCCTCGATCATGGCATTGGCCCCGGCGGCGGTTTCCTCACCGGGCTGGAAGATGAAGACCACGGTCCCGGACCACGCGTCCAGGTTTTCGCTCAGCAGTTGTGCGGCCGTCAGGGCGACGGTCATGTGGGTGTCGTGGCCGCAGCCGTGCATCACCGGGACTGGCGTGCCGTCCGCAAGCGTGCCGGTGGCGGTGCTGGCGAACTCCAGGCCGGTGTCTTCCTTCATCGGCAGGCCGTCGGTGTCCGCCCGGTAAGCCACTACAGGCCCCGTCCCGTTGCGCAGGATTCCCACGACGCCGGTGCCGCCGCACATGAACGTTTCCAGGCCCAGCGCGTCGAGCTTCTGCTGGATGAATGCCGCCGTGTTGGTTTCCTGCATGGAGAGCTCCGGATGGGCGTGGAGGCGGCGGTAAAGCTCGTACATTTCGGCCTGGCGGGTGTCGCTGAGTTCAAATAAGGCAGTGCGGGTGGTCATGGGGTTCCTTCCGGAGGAGTTCGGGAGTCTGGTTGGGGGCGCTCACTGGGGTTAGTTCCGTGGGCCGGGTTCAGGGTTCAGATGCGCCTAGTTCACGAGGGTGGTGGCGGCGGGCGCGTCCTTGCGGGCCCGCAGGAACCACGCCAGGGCCGCCGTCAGCAGGACCACAATCCCGGTGGCCGGCTTGGCGAGCGCCGGGACGGCGGGGACCAAGACGAAGAGGACTATGACAGCGACGACCACGGCGATGACAGTCACCCGGGGCTGCTTCATGGTGACGACGAGCTGGACCAGGACGGCGCCGATGATGCTGGGGAAGATGTAGAGCCGGGCGACATCGACGACGTCGGCCGGGATGACGCTGACCAGCCAGGTGCCGAGCACACCGACGAACAGCAGCATCGAGAACACGTGCACCATCGCGGCTCCGCAGATGGCCATGAGGGCCGCAAACTCGCCGCGTTTGGTTCCTGCCTTGGCGCCAATGGTCGCCTGGGCCACCAGGGCCGACGGGAGCAGCTTGTTGGCGATGTTGCCGATCATGAAGGCCTGGTACATGGCGGCCGGGCCGAGGACAGGGTAGTAGGTGATGGGCTCGACAAACCACAACACGAAGAACGCGGCCGCGACGGCGAAGAAGGCGGTCCAGACCTGGCCGGAGGTGATGCCGAGGTCGCCGAAGAGCACCAGGTAGAGCGGAGCCGCGAGGGAGAAGATGAGCGCGGAGGACATCGTGATCTGGCCCCAGCGGGAGGTGGTGCGGTCGAATTCGAGGAGGGTCGCGGCCCGGGAGGCATCAGTAGCGAGAGCAGTCATGAAAATCAATCCTTTCGAGACGGGAAATGGCTGGAATTCGCTGCCTAGGTGTATTACCCACGGAGGTTAGTGACGCGGCTTGCTGGTGGCTGACCCTTGAGTGAGGTGTGGCCTCGGTGATGATTGTAG
>NZ_MQTS01000016.1 GCF_020532825.1 Arthrobacter sp. SO3 | reverse complement strand
CACCGCACACGTGCCGGGGGAGGACCTGCACATTCTGTGCGACAGCCAGTACGTCATCAACTCCGTCACCAAGTGGATGCCGGGCTGGAAGCGCAAAGGCTGGCGCAAGTCCGACGGCAAACCCGTCATGAACGTCGAGCTCCTGAAGGAGATCGACCAGGCGCTGGTGGGGCGCAAATACAAATTCGAATGGGTCCGCGGCCACGCCGGGCATGACCTGAACGAGGCGGCGGATGACCGCGCCAGGGCTGCCGCAACGGCCTACCAGCAGGGCGTGGCCGTGCGCCAGGGGCCCGGGTTCGGCGCCGCTGCTGGAGTCCTTGCTCCCGCAGCCCAGACAGCACCCGCCGCCGCGCCGGCGGCGAGCCAGGCGCCGATGCCGTCCCGCCAGCAGGAGCTGTTCGGGGAGCCGACACTCTTCGACGAACCCGACCTCTTTAGTGAGCTCGACGAGGACACCACCCCCGCTCCGGGGACCGACGCGAGCCCGGAGGCGATTGTTGAGTCACTTGAGCGCGAACTCCTCCTTCCGGCAACGCGCGGCGACTTCGGACGTACCGGGGTGCTGCTGCACCCGGACTTCACCGAAATCGGGACCTCGGGCCGGATCTGGACCCGGGATGCCGTAATGATGGCCCTGGAAGAGACTCCGGGTGGGCCGACCGAGCTGGAAATGCTGGGCGCGGACCGGCTGGATGCGCACACCGTCCTCTTGACGTACCGCAGCCACACCCGGTCCGGAACGGCCCTGCGCAGCTCCCTGTGGGTCCATGACGGCGCCCAGTGGAGGCTCCGCTTCCGCCAGGGCACCCCCGAAGCCTGAGACCTTCTGCGGCGCCCTGAGGGGCGGTCAACTAAAACGCTGGGTGTTGTTCAGTTCGGCCTGGGCATAACTCGCCGCCGCGGAGTTTAGCGCCAGGTTGATCGAGGCAAGGGAAGCCTCGACCTTGCCCTGGGTCAGGGCCCACTCCGCGACGAGCGCCTGGAAGTTGGTTGCAGCCGAGCCGCGCCAGCTGGCCTGCAGCTCGTCCAGGCCGCGCTTCATGGACTGGACGTCGGCGCTGATGCGGTCGACCGTGGCCTTGACGTTCGCTGACTTGAGCTGGAGGAGTTCCGTATCCACGGAAATGATGCTCATGGGATGCCCTCTCGACAGTGCCTGATCCGGAATCTCCGGACCCTCCAAGCGTAGGCAGGCCGGGGGGACCCGGGAACGGCCGGTCAGCGGTATGTGGAAAAGGAGCGGGAGACCCGGCAGGCTACTCCCCAGCGGTGTCGCCTGAGCCGAAGCCCGAACCGAAGCCCGAACCGGAGCCGGAGACGGAGCCGGAGACGGAGCCGGCACGCGTTCCTGACCCCTCAGCGGACCCGGCACCGGAGTCGGCACGCGACCCTGCGTCCTCGGCGGCCTCATCCAGGAACGGCAGGCTGACCACCAGGGTGGCGCCGCCGCCGTCGGTTTTCGCAACCCGGACGGTGCCCGAATGCGAACCGACGATGGCCGCGACGATCGCCAGCCCCAGCCCGCTGCCGCCGGTCTCGCGGGTGCGGGACGTGTCCGCGCGGTAGAACCGCTCGAAGATCCGCGCCGCTTCCTCCGCCGGGACACCGGGACCGTGGTCACGGACCTCGATGATGGACAGCTTGGTGCCGTCCCCGGATGTCCGGACGCCGACGGCCAGTTCGATGGGCGTTCCGTCAGGGGTGTAGCGCAGGGCGTTGCCCACGAGATTCCCCACCACCTGCCGCAGCTTGGCCTCGTCGCCGAGCACCGGGGCGGGCCCGGGGGGACGGCCGTCCAGCCCGGTCAGCGAGATGGTGCGGCCGCGGTCGCTGGCCTGGGTGTCCACCACGGCGTCGTTGGCAATCAGCAGCAGATCCGCAGGCTTCTGCTGGAGCGGCCGCTGCTCATCGATCCTGGCGAGCAGCAGCAGGTCTTCCACCATCGTCCCCATCCGCTTCGCCTCGCTCTCGATCCGGCCCATGGCGGTCGCCACATCCTCCGGGGTGGACAGCGCGCCGTGCCGGTACAGCTCGGAGAATCCACGGATCGTCACGAGCGGGGTGCGCAGTTCATGCGAGGCGTCGGCGGCGAAGCGGCGCATCCGCGCCTCGGAGGCCATCCGGGCGGCGAAGGCCGTCTCGATGTGGGCCAGCATGGCGTTCAGGGAGCTGCCCAGGCGGCCGACCTCGGTATTGGGGTTTTCGATTTCGACGCGACGGGAGAGGTCGCCCGCGGCAATCGCCGCGGCGGTCTTCTCGACCCGGGCCAGTGGCCGGAAAGACCGGGAAATGCTCCACGTGGCAATGAAGAAGGCCAGGACAAGCGTCAGCAGCCCGACGCCGACCACCACCAGGACGGCGTGTTCCATCACCGAATCCACCGGCCAGAGCGGGAGCCCGATGACCACCACGGAGCTGCGCTGGTTGCTGTCCACAACGTTGAGGGCGACCACCCGCCAGTTGCGCCCGTCCGTGCCGCGGACCTGGAACGGGACCTGCTGGCGGTCGGCGGCGTCTGCCGAGGTGAAGCTGGTGATGTCCGGGTGGAGTTCCTTGTTGCCGCCGAACGGCAGCGGTGGCTGCCCGGGGGTGAAGAGCATCAGCGAGTAGTCCGTGGGAATTCGCTGGTTCTGGTCCTGCAGCTGGCTGAAGGACTGCTGCTGGCGGACGGAGGCGACCGCGGCCCGGAGCTTGTCGTCGACCTGCCCCTGCAGATAGCTGTGCAGCAGGGTCAGGGTCCCGGCGCCGGTGGCAGTGAGAGCCACCAGCATCAGTGCGGTCATGATGGCGACGAGCTGCGACCGCAGCGACGCCGACTTCCACCGGTGCAGCAGCAACGTCAGCGCTTCTCGGCCGTCCGCAGCACGTAGCCGACGCCCCGTTTGGTCTGGATCAGGGCCGGGGCATCGGGATCAATGTCCACTTTGCGGCGCAGATAGGAGATGTAGGACTCCACAATCGAGGCGTCCCCGTTGAAGTCGTACTCCCAGACGTGGTCCAGGATCTGCGCCTTGGACAGCACGCGGTTGGGGTTCAGCATGAGGTAGCGCAGGAGCTTGAATTCGGTGGGGGACAGTTCGATCACGGTGCCGCCGCGTCGCACCTCGTGGGCGTCGTCGTCGAGCTCGAGGTCATCGACGCGGATGACCGCATCGTCATCCTGCAGGGGCTGCGTGCGGCGCAGTACGGCGCGGATGCGTGCCACGACCTCGTCGAGGCTGAACGGCTTCGTGACATAGTCGTCGCCGCCCACGGTCAGGCCCATGACCTTGTCCTCGGTGTCATCCTTGGCGGTCAGGAACAGCACGGGGAAGTGCTTGCCTGCGGCGCGCAGCCGGCGGGTGACGGTGAACCCGTCCATATCCGGCAGCATGACGTCCAGGACGGCCAGGTCGGGGGCGTGCAGATCGGCCGCCGCCAGGGCTTCGCGCCCGTTGGATGCGGAGACGACTTCAAAACCGGCAAAGCGCAGGGAAGTGGACAGCAGCTCGCGGATGTTCGGTTCATCATCGACGACCAGCAGCTTGGCTTCGGGACCGTTCTTTTTCATGGTTCCCATGATCCTCCCAGACTCTGGGAGTTTTCTGAGTGGCGGATGTGTGTTTTGTGTGCACGGCCGGCGACCCTGCGACTGCGCCGGCCTCCCGGTGGGCTTTCGGTCCGGTTTCCCGGACCGAGGGTGAAAAACGTCGGCTCCGAATGGGATTCCCCTGCGTCGACCCGGACATTAGAGTGGCACTATCGCAATTACTCGGCCGCGGCGGCAGGAACGCCGGTACGTAAGGATGAGGACAGATAATGACGACTGAGAGCAACGCAGCGGACAGTACCAGCCCTGTTGACCGGAGTATCCGCGACTGGGCGGATCTTGCCGAAGAGATGTGGTCCTACCTGACCGGCAAGGGTGCCGCCATCAACTACAACTTCATCGATATGACCATCGAAGTTCCCCGCGACATCGGCCCTGACGCGCCGCGCGCCACTTGGAAATTGAACGGAAGCCTGCGCGTGACCACCAGCGATAAGGACGCAGCAGGTTCCGAAGAGAACAGGGGCTGACCATGGCCCCCCGGTTCAGGGCTTACATCAACCTGGACTTTTCCCTTCAGGAGGAATCCGGGGAGCAGGCGCGCGGATCCGTGAAGGCTGCAGGGACCGAAGTGGTTGTCTCGCTGGAGAGTATTGACGCGTTGATGTCGCACCGCCTGCCTTCGCTGGGGGACATGAGACCTCTCGCCAAGACCTTGTCCGAGCAGGGGCTGACAGTAGTCGTGGACGGACCTGAGGGAAGGATTATCAGCCTCGGAGCCGTCGAGGCTCCAGCCTCGCAGCGCGTAATTACCAGGTCGCCCCACATCAGGCTCGGAAAGCTGGGGGCGCTGGCGCCGATGCTGAAACGGGGCCGGCGTCCGTCCGGCAACGGGCTTACCCTGCTGCCGCCAGGGACATTGCTGCCGTTGCTGCCGACAGTGAAGCGCCGAATTCCGCGCCGCATCACCACCACGCACTACACGCGGGGCGGCGGGCGGCCGCGCTTGATTTTCGTCCAGGACACGGGGTCGTGGAGCGGCCAGGTCCCGCGTGAGTTCAACCTGGCGGCGGAGCGGGTGCGGATCGGAAGCGATGAATCCGCTGACCTGCAGCTTCCGGGACTCGACGGCGTGCATGCCGAAATAGTCCACAACGACCAGGACGAATACGTCCTGGTCCGGCACGGCAAAGTCAGCGGCAGCTTCGGTCCGGGATCGACGTCAGTGTTGCGCACCGGGGCCCGACTCCAGATGGGCCAGTGGTGCCTGGCGTTCTTCCGTGAGGAATTTGCTGACCACGGCCGTCCCTTCGGCGGACGAAGCGGCGGCGAATTCGCGTACCAACGCCCCCAGCGCGACCCGCGGACCGGAGCCTTGGAGCAGGACGGGTCAACGTACATCCGCTAATCCGGGAGAACGCCGGACTGGAACGGAACACCGGAGCGCTCCGGCTCAGTCGGTGGGGGAGCTGGTGCCGACGTCCTTGGCGTCCATGATCCGGTAGGCGTAGCCCTGCTCGGCCAGGAACCGCTGCCGTTTGGCCGCGAAGTCCTGGTCCAGGGTGTCCCTGGCCACCAGGGAGTAGAAGCGTGCGGCGCGGCCGTCCTTCTTGGGACGCAGGAGCCGGCCAAGGCGCTGGGCCTCTTCCTGCCGCGATCCGAAGGAGCCGGAGACCTGGATCGCGACGGAGGCCTCGGGCAGGTCGATGGAGAAGTTGGCGACCTTGGACACCACGAGAGTCTGCACTTCGCCGGCACGGAAGGCGTCAAAGAGCCGCTGGCGATCCTTGACGGAGGTGTCGCCCTTAATCACCGGCGCCTGCAGGCGCTCGCCGATCTCGTCCAGCTGGTCGATGTACTGTCCGATCACCAACAGCTGCTCGCCGGCATGCTCGGCCACAAGCTGTTCCACCACCAGAGTCTTGGATTCGGACGTGGCGCACAGCCGGTACTTGTCCGCGTCCTCGGCCATGGCATAGGCCACGCGTTCGTCGCGGGGCAGGTCGATCCTGACCTCGACGCAGTCGGCGGGCGCGATGTAGCCCTGCGCCTCGATGTCCTTCCACGGCGCGTCGTAGCGCTTGGGGCCGATCAGGCTGAAAACTTCGCCTTCGCGGCCGTCTTCGCGGACCAGGGTGGCGGTCAGGCCCAGCCGGCGGCGCGCCTGCAGGTCCGCCGTCATCCGGAAGATCGGGGCGGGCAGGAGGTGGACCTCGTCGTAGATGATGAGTCCCCAGTCGTTGCCGTCCACCAGCTCCAGGTGGGGGTAGAGACCGCCCCGCTTGGTGGTCAGGACCTGGTAGGTGGCGATCGTGACGGGACGGACTTCCTTGACGGAGCCGGAGTATTCGCCGATTTCCTCCTCGGTGAGGGAGGTCCGCTTGAGCAGCTCGTCCTTCCACTGGCGGGCGGAGACCGTGTTGGTCACCAGGATCAGCGTCGTCGTGGAACTGGTGGCCATCGCGGCGGCACCGACCAGCGTCTTGCCGGCTCCGCAGGGGAGCACCACGACGCCGCTGCCGCCGGCCCAGAAGTTCTCCATCGCCAGTTGCTGGTAGGGGCGGAGCTTCCAACCGGACTCATTGAGCATGATGGGATGCGGCGTCCCGTCGACGTAGCCGGCCAGGTCCTCGGCGGGCCAGCCGATCTTGAGCAGCAGCTGCTTGAGCTGCCCGCGCTGGGAGGAGTGCACGACGACGGTTTCGCCGTCGATCCTCGGCCCCAGCAGCGGCGCGATCTTCTTGGCGCGGCTGACCTCCTCCAACACCGGGTAATCAGAGGTGCGCATGACCAGGCCGTGCTGGGGATCCTTTTCGAGCCGGAGCCGGCCATACCGGGACATGGTCTCTTCGACGTCGATCAGCAGGGAGTGCGGCACCGGGAAACGGGAGTACTTCAGCAGCGTGTCCAGCACTTTTTCGGCGTCCAGGCCGGCGGCCCGGGCGTTCCAGAGGCCCAGCGGGGTGAGCCGGTAGCTGTGCATGTGCTCCGGGGCGCGTTCCAGCTCCGCGAAGGGGGCGATGGCGTGCCGGGCCTCGGTGGCCAGTTCGTGGTCGACTTCGAGCAGGATGGTTTTGTCACTCTGGACGATCAACGGTCCGTCGTTCACTGGAGCAATTCCTCTGCGGCCTCTACGTCAATAATCCGGTGGATGGACAGAACGCGTTCGGTTTCCTTGTCCGGATCGAACACCCGGACCCGGCCACCGTTCACAGCTACCGGAACAACCGTTTCCCGTACGGCATTCCCCATGCTGTCGACGACGTTCATCACCACGCGCTGTTTGAGCCGGATCGCCTTCTGTAGGGTTTCCAGCCCCAGCTGGGTTGCCTCTTCACTGCCGGGGGCCACCGGAGGATGCCCGTCGGTGCCGCCCGCGGAGGGGCGTTCGCTGCGCAGCACGGCCAGCTGGGCGTCGACGTCGGCTTCCGGCGGGGCGGTGCGCGGGGCACTGTAGACCGGCCGCACGCTGCCGGTCGCCGCGGTGGTGCGCCGCAGGCGGATGCCGCCTGCCTCGGATTCCTCGACGGCCGGGGACAGCCCCAGGTTGCGGAGGACCTGCGCTGTTTCCCGGGCACCCGCGTGGGTGATCAGCACGGTGGGTGCGATCCGGACCAGGGCAAGGCCGGCGGCGCCGGAGGTGTTGAGCAGCTCCAGGAGCGCAGTCTCGTCGTCGCTCTGGATGAAGCTCGCGGCGGTCCCCACCCGCAGCCTGGCATGGCGCGCGGCGGTGTCCTCGACCAGGTACTTCAGCGGCTGGGGGATTGCCGTGGCCGAATGCAGGCCCAGGAAATCGAGCATCGCCTGGGCGTCCTGGCCCGCGTCAAGCGCACGACGGACGGAGGAGACCGAGAAACGGTAGATGGTGGCGGGGCCCTGGCCTTCGGCATCTGCCATGGTGAGGAGCTTTTCGGTCAGCTCCGGGGCGAGGTAGCCGGGTGCCACCGCTGTGAGGTCGGCCTGGAGCAGGACATGGTTCAGGGCGGCCGGCAGGTGTTCGCCCAGGATGCCCATCGCCTCGTCGGGCTGTTCGGCGGCGATGGCCGCTCCGATCTGGCTGAGCGCGCCCGAGCCGATGAGGCCCAGCATTTCCGCCTCGGCCAGGACGCCCCGGATCAGCGAGCTGAAACGCCGTGCCATCCGGGGCTGGGCCCAGTCGGCCCGCTCCAGCACTGCCGCCGCGTCCAGCACGGGGGCCCGCCCGTCCGGCGCCGCGGCCTCCTCGGTCAGCTCGGCCAGGATTTCCAGGATCCGCTTCCGGACTACCGGAGCGTCCGGGCGCTGGGCCTCGGCCGAGAGCGCGTTGACTGTGCTACCGGTTGCGCCGCGGTGGAGGGCCGGGACCGTGGCCTGGCCGCTGACGGGCTGTCCGACGAGCGAGGGCGCCCGTTCGCTGGCGAGCCAGGCGTTGACCAGCCAGAGCCACTGCTCCTGCCTGGGAAGCGCCAGCCATTCCAGCTGCGGCGGCTGGACCCAGGCGGAACTGTCAACGTCCAGCCGGATAAGGCCGGACAGGGCGCACAGCTCCGCCAGCACCCCGGCGTCATGCATCTCAACCCGCAGGGCGTCCGCCAGGCGCTTCAGCTCCCTGACCCCCACGCCGCCGCTGCGCAGGGTGACGAGGGGCTGCTCGCGGACGGCGTAGAGCAGCTCGCCGACCAGCCTCAGGGTCTCGGCGATCGCGCCCAGGGCGGCATTGCGGCGCAGTGCCGCCGACGTGGACCCCAGCCGCGGCACCGGGGGCGTCAGTGCAAACTTTTCAATAACTAAGCCGCCGCGCAGAGACACCCCGACGCTGTGCGGAAGTTCCACGTGGGCGGCGTCCAGCGGCACGAGCAGCCCGCGGGCCAGGAGCCAGTCCACGGGCCCGACGTCGGCGGCCTCGTGCAGGACGGAGGCGCGCCGTTGCGCCTGCGGAACGGCGCCCATGGCCCAGTTGCCGAAGCGTGCGAGCAGGGCCGTAGTGCGTTCCGGGGCACCGGCCAGGATCTGCCGGAGGGACTCCGGCGTGGCGGTCCAGTGCTGCAGCGACAGGGCGGCCTCCATTGGCGTGGCCGCGGGGGAGATGGCCGCCCCGTTCCGGTGCAGCTCCCCGACCAACTGGACCACGCGCTGCGCGAAGGCGGGCTGGAGCCGCACGAGTTCGGTGTAGCTGCGCCCCAGGCCGGCCGGGTAGATCCCGATCACGTCCTTGAGGCTCCCCACCGGCAGGTAATACCGCAGCTTCGTGCCGGCAGCCGGCGCGGCGCCGTGCGGTGGTTCAGCCCGGTGGACGAGGGCCAGTTCCTGCAGCGAGTGCAGCATCTTCTCAATGGAGCCCAGCGTGGCGCCGTTGATAAGTTTCTTCAGCATGGGGGCGGAGGCGCTGTGCCCGGTGTCCGTGTTGGTGCACAGGTGCAGGGTTTCGAGGACCTGCATTTCCGGGCGGTTGAGCCGCTCCAGGGCCCGCTGCACGCTGACGCGGCCGCTGGCCCGGGCAGCGAGGGCAGCGAAGTCCGGCACGCCGGGGGAGATGAGGTCCGGCCGCGCGGAGAACAAGGCCCGCAACGAGTCATCGCTGCGTGCCTGCAGTTCCTTGCTGAGCGCGCGGATAAGGGACATCAGTGCCACGCTACCTTTCGTCTGGCCGTCGGGTCCGCCGCCGTGCTGCAATTCCGTCAACAATGAGCAGGAGCATCAGCAGGAAAGCCAGGGGAAGCCCGTACAGGGCAGTGGAGGTGATCCAGACGGGCGACACAGCGTTATTGAAGGCCATCGCCATCACCACGCCGACGGCCGCGAGCGACAGAACGGCGGCGGCGGCCGCGACGATCAACAGTGGCCGCCGGAAACGCAATGGAGTC
Organism: Arthrobacter sp. SO3; assembly: GCF_020532825.1. Lineage (GTDB taxonomy): Bacteria > Actinomycetota > Actinomycetes > Actinomycetales > Micrococcaceae > Arthrobacter. The sequence continues at coordinate 22,961 of NZ_MQTS01000016.1, read as the reverse complement.
ATGGAGCTAACGCTAACAGCCCGGCTTGTCCCGCGCCCCAAACGGCCAAAGTAGGCCGGGCAGGATAACCTTGAAGGAACAGACCAATACGGTCCGGGCGGCCATACCCTGAACCCGCATATCCATGCGGATGCGGTGGCCGCCGGCCGTGTCACCAGCAGAACGAAGAAGGTTGATTACGTGCCTACCGGCAAGGTCAAGTGGTATGACAAGGAAAAGGGCTTCGGATTCCTCGCAGGCGAGGATGGTCAGGAAGTCTTCCTGCCCAAGTCCGCGCTGCCCGAGGGCGTGGCCGAGCTAAAGGCCGGCACCCGGGTCGAATTCGGCGTGGCTGACGGCCGCAAGGGCGCCCAGGCCCTGGGCCTGCGCGTGCTGGACAAGACGCCCTCCATCGCCAAAGCCAAGAGGCCCAGCGCGAAAGACCTTGCCCCGCTGGTGCAGGACCTCGTTTCCGTTCTGGACAACCTGTCCGGCACGCTGTCCGCGGGCAAATACCCGGAAGGCAACAAGGGCAAGGCGATCGCCGTCGCCCTGCGTAAGGTTGCCGACGAGCTGGACGCGTAGGTTTCGGCGATGACTCCGGAAACTGATCAGACCGCATCCCCTGCCGGGGACAAGACTGCCGCCGGGGATACGAGCGCAGGGGACAAGAAAGCCGGGGCCAAAGAGGGATCCAAGCCCCGCGCCGGCGTCCCCCTCTGGCGCACCGGCAAGCCCGACGCGTTCCTGGCCGCCGCCGTCGACGTCGCCCGTGCCGCCCTGGAGGGCATCGCCCCGGCCGAGCAGATCGGCGGGCACCTGGCCGCCAAGAGCGAAGGCGACCGCCTGGTCACGCACCTCTTCGAATCGAAGCTGGCCGGTTACGGCGGCTGGACCTGGTACGCCGTGCTCACGCGCAACTCGCGCGCCAAGATCGTTACGGTCGATGAGCTGGGCCTGCTGCCCTCCGAGGATTCGATCCTGGCGCCCGAATGGATCCCGTGGGCCGAACGGGTCCGCCCCGGCGATGAACAGGGCGAGGAAGAACCCGCGGAGCCCGCAAGCCCGGCACCCCTGCAGACTGCCGGGGTAACCGGGGATGCCGGGGACAATTTAGACGCCGGCTTCGCGGCTGGCGAGGCGCCGGAAGACGATTCGGACGACGCCGACGGCAACGCGGACGGTGCCGGCGATGAATACGACGCCGACGATGTTGACGACGATGACTCCGACGACTCCGACGACTCCGACGACTCCGACTCCGACGACGGTCCGGCCGACGGGCTGCCCGCAGCGCAGGCTGACTAGCGGTTGGAACCATCCGGGGCGCTGCACTGTGAGGTCTGGACATGATGTCCACCTTCAAGTCCCTGCACATCCTGAACTACCGGATCTGGTTCATCGGGGCGATCATTTCCAATATCGGGACCTGGATGCAGCGCACTGCCCAGGACTGGCTGGTCTTTGACCACCTGACCGAACACGACGCCAGCGCCATGGGCATCACCATGGCCCTGCAACTCGGGCCCCAGCTCTTCCTCGCCCCCGTGGCCGGGCTGGTGGCGGACCGTTTCAACCGCAAGCAGCTGCTGGTCCTGACCCAGTCGGCGATGGCGGTGCTGAGCGCGGGACTTGGCATCCTCGTGATTTCCGGGGCCGCGCAACTGTGGCATGTCTACGGTTTCGCCCTGCTGCTCGGCGTTGTCTCCGCACTCGATGCCCCCGTGCGGCAGACGTTCGTCTCCGAACTGGTCCGCGACGATTATCTCCCCAACGCGGTGGCGCTCAACAGCGCCTCCTTCAATGTGGCCCGGATGATCGGGCCCGCCGTCGCCGGCGTCCTCACGGTCGCTGTCGGACCCGGCTGGGTCTTCCTGATCAACACCCTGACCTTCGTAGCACTGCTGCTGAGCCTGTGGCGGATTCCCTCGGCATCGCTGCGCCAGCTGCCCCGGGCCGCGGCCGGCAAGGGACGGATCCGGGAGGGGCTGCGCTATGTGCGGTTCCGGCCCGACATCGTGGTGGTGCTGGTCGCGGTCTTCATCGTAGGCACCCTGGGACTGAACTTTGTGCTGTTCATCGCGGCCATGGTCGGCACGGAATTCGGCCTGGACGCCAGCGCCTTCGGCCTGATGAATTCCATTATGGCCATTGGCTCCGTCGCCGGGGCCCTGCTGTCCGCCGGACGCCAAAAGCCCAGGCTGCGGATCATATTCGGTGCGGCCGGAGCCTTCGGCGTGACCGCGGGCATCGCCGCGCTGGCCCCCAACTACTTCTGGTTCGGTGCGGCCCTGGTTCCGGTGGGACTCTTCGCCATCACCATGCTGACGAGCGCCAACGGCTACGTCCAGACGACCACCGACCCTGTGATGCGTGGCCGGGTGATGGCGCTCTATATGGCGATTTTCATGGGCGGCACGCCCATCGGGGCGCCGTTCGTGGGCTGGGTCGCAAACGTCGCCGGCCCGCGCTGGTCCCTGTGCGTCGCGGCGGCCTCCGGCCTGATCGCGGCCCTGATCGGGCTCGTGTGGATCGTCCGGGCCAGGCAACTGCGGATCCGGTTCGACCGCCGCGCCCGCGGGCTGCGCTACTTCCGCGTCGTGTCAGCCGGGCCCCGGAGCGCCGACGGCCGCAACGCGGACGGCGCCGCCGGGGAATAACACCGGACGACGCCGTCGAACACTGATGCCCGCTGTCGATCGCTGACGCTTCAGCGCTCAGTGTTGGGCGGGGAGCTACTTTTTCAGCTCGCCCACGACGAAGTCGATGCATTCCAGCAGCGCGGACACATCGTCGGGCTCGATGGCCACGAAGGTCGCGATCCGGAGCTGGTTGCGCCCCAGCTTGCGGTACGGCTCGGTGTCCACAACGCCGTTGGCGCGGAGCACCTTCGCGATCGCAGCGGCATCGATGGAGTCCTCGAAGTCGATCGTCGCGATGACGTTGGAACGTTCCTCAGCCTTCGCCACAAACGGGGTCGCGTACTCCGAAGCCTCGGCCCAGCGGTAGATGCGGCCGGCGGAATCCGCGGTCCGTGCCGAGGCGAAGTCCAGTCCGCCGTTCGCGTTGAGCCACTGCACCTGGGCGTCCAGGGTGACGAGCGTGGCCAGCGCGGGGGTGTTGTAGGTCTGGTTCAGCCGCGAGTTGTCGATCGCGGTCTGAAGGTCCAGGAAGTCCGGGATCCAGCGTCCGCCGGCCTTGATCCGCGCCGCGCGCTCCAGTGCTGCGGGGGAGAACAGGCCAAGCCACAGGCCGCCGTCGGACGCAAAGTTCTTCTGCGGGGCGAAGTAGTAGACGTCCGCTTCGGCGACGTCAACATCCAGCCCGCCGGCAGCCGAGGTGGCGTCCACCAGGACGAGGGAGCCCGCGTCGGCGCCGGCCACACGCTGGACCGGAGCGGCAACGCCCGTGGACGTCTCGTTCTGGGGCCAGGCGTAGACATCGACGCCGGCTTCGGCCCGCGCTGCCGGGCGGGTGCCCGGCTCGGACTTGATGATGGAGGAGTCCGCGAGGAAGGGTGCCTTGTTGGTTGCGGAGGCGAACTTCGAGCCAAACTCGCCAAAGGACAAGTGCTGTGCCTTGTTGTCGACCAGGCCGAAGCTGGCGATGTCCCAGAACGCGGTCGATCCGCCGACGCCGAGGATGACCTCGTAGCCGTCCGGCGCCCGGAAGAACTGGCTGAGCCCGTTCCGGACCGAGCCCACGAGGTTCTTGACCGGCGCCTGGCGGTGGGAGGTTCCCAGGAGCTTCGAAGCCGCTGCGAGGGCTTCCAGCTGCTCCGGGCGGACCTTGGAGGGTCCGGCGCCGAACCGGCCGTCCTTGGGAAGGAGGTTTGCGGGAATCGTGATGCTGGTGTCGCTCACAGTGGCTCCAATTTTCGGCAGGTACTAGGGTGCGGCTCAGGAGATGGCCCGGCAGGTGGCTGCAGCGGAGCCTTGCGTTTCATTCTGCCTGACTGCCCGGCAGGCGAGGCAAAAGCGCCCGTCACAGTCCGGTCATTGAGATTATCCGGACAAATTCAAAATAGGCTAAGCTGTCCTGCGAACGTACGGCAGACCCCGCCAGGGCGCCAGCAGCACGCGGTACGGTGGGAATCATGCAAGGACGGCGCTCGAGGAGCTGAGCTGAATGACGGATCTGATCGATACAACCGAGATGTATCTTCGGACCATTCTGGAACTTGAAGAAGAGAACATTGTCGCTCTCCGCGCCCGCATCGCCGAGCGGCTCCGCCACTCGGGCCCGACTGTTTCCCAGACCATTGGCCGCATGGAGCGCGACGGACTGGTGGTTGTTTCCGGCGACAGGCACCTTGAACTGACGGAAACCGGCCGGAAACGTGCCATCGAAGTCATGCGCAAGCACCGTCTTGCCGAACGTCTGCTGGCCGATGTGATCGGGCTCGACTGGGCGTATGTCCATGAGGAAGCCTGCCGCTGGGAACACGTGATGAGCGAACGGGTGGAGCGGCGGATCTTCGACCTGCTCAACCACCCCACCGTTTCGCCCTATGGCAACCCGATTCCCGGCCTCGCCGAACTGGGAGGCCTGCCGTCCCAGCCGCCCCTGGACGGCGTCGTGAACCTGCTCGAGGCCATGTCCGGCTACGGGCCGGATTCCCGGGTCAGGGTCAGCCGGCTGGCCGAACCCATCCAGGTCGAACCGGAACTGCTGGTCCAGCTCGACGAAGGCGGCATCCGCCCCGGCGCATCGGTGTCACTGGAGCGGGTGGGGGAGTACATCTCGGTGCGGGTGCCGGATATCGAGGGCGCACTGGAACTCCCGCCCGAGGTTGCTGCCCACGTCTTTGTTACCGTCGATTAATCTTCGCTAGTCATCCGCTCATGGGACGACCCATGAGTTGTACACAGATTCGATAACGGATTTATCTCTCGACGGCTTCATCGCCTATAGTTGAAAGCCATTACCGATACCAAAGCGTTATCTGATCCGAGCCGAGCTCTGCCAGCGGATCAGTCCCAGAGTCACCTTTCTGGCAGGGGCGGGGGAACCACTTCCGGCTGTTCAACAGCCTTGGGGTGAAGTCCGTCAGCGGCAAGCACACTCCACCGGGGGACTCCTTTGGATGTCCCTGTGCCTGGGTGCTTGCTACGGCGGGCCGGGTCTTTGATCTCTCTGACCCGAATCCGACAGCTAACTCCGCAGGCTCTCCAGAGAGGAAACCGTTCTTGACCACCCAGACCGCCAAGGGCCGCCGTCGTGCGACCGGTCCCGCTCCGGAGCCGCGTCCGGCCGTCGCCGTCCTGGCAGACCGCCCGCGTGACGCGCACCGTGATGAACGCAGAGGCCGCCGCAGTCCGTTCCGCCAGGTAACCGATTTCGCCGCCGCCAGCGGCGTCGGGCAAAAGGCCGGCATCGCCCTGGCCGCCACGGGACTGGTCCTCACTGTCACCGTGCCCGCCACGGGACCTGTCATGGCTACGGACGCCGCATCCGCCTCTGGATCCATTTCCGCCGCCGTCCAGCCGGACGTCACCGCCGCCGAGGCCAAGATCGACTTCAACCGCACCGCGGTCACCACCCAGGGTGACCCGGACGGAAAGCTCAAGCAGTTGCTGAGCGCCCAATCCGTCGGCTCGATCACCCGGGCGGCCTCCGCCGGCACCCTCGGGGCGCCACTGGACGTGATGAAGACCGCGTCGCCCTTCGGCTACCGCGTCAGCCCCATCACCGGCGGCGCCGGGGAGTTCCACCGCGGCCAGGACTACTCTGCCCAGTGCGGCACGGCCGTCCATGCGGCCGCAAGCGGCACCGTTACTTTCAACGGATGGCATCCCTACGGCGGCGGAAACCGGGTGGTGATCGACCACGGCAACGGCCTGGAGACCACCTACAACCACTTGTCCTCGGCCAGCGTCAAGGTTGGCCAGAAGGTCTCCCGCGGCGATGTCGTGGCGATGAGTGGAACCACCGGCGCCTCCACAGGCTGCCACCTTCACTTTGAGGTCATGGTCAACGGCGAAGTCGTTGACCCGACCGGCTGGCTCTAACAAAGCTGATGGGGCGCTCTCGCATTCTTGTGGCATGCCGTGATCTGAATGTGACATTGCGCCCCAACTGCTGTACCGTTTGACCTACGCCAACTTTTCCGAAGTTGGCGCTCTTGAGTGGATTGCCTAGCTCTGCCACCGCTCAAGGTCCGTTCGCATGACATCGTCTGGCAGGGGCGGGGGAACCAATTTTGGTCTTCGCAAGAAGACCTTGGGGTTAAGTCGCAAAAGCTTCCCAGGAAGCAGCGCGGCCGGGTGACTCCCATCCGAATCCGACAGCTCACCTCGCAGGCATTGGGAGAGGCTACTTTCGTGTCTTCACGCCACAATGCTGCGCGTCACCGCGCTTGCGCGGCTCTAACGAGCCCGCTGGAATCCAATGTCCGTACCGCCCTTTTCGGTGCCCGGAACGGATTCCATGCCGCCGTCTCAATTTCTGCTGAGACCGGCCCGCAGGCCAAGCACCTGCACGCAGTTCCCGCTTTTGGCGCGTCTTCGCAGTACACCCTTCGCTAAGTAACCCATTTCGGGGCGATCCGGCGTACCCCCAAGATGCCGGAGCGTCCTCAGCCCGCGCCTGAAAAGCGCGGACCCAGGATCACGAAAGAGAGAACTTAATGACTACTCGTGCAAACGCACGGCACCGCGCCGAGGTCACCAAGACCAACTCGCTGGCCGTCATTGCCAAAGCTGTCGGCGACAACGCCGGCGGCATGGGTCGCCAGGCTGCAGTTATCGCAGCTGCATCCGGCCTCGTCCTGACCAGCGGTATCGCGGCCAACGCTGCTGAGACCAACATCCAGCGCGACTCCACTTCCGCTTCCACGCTGGAAGTCCAGTCGGCCTCCCCGGCGACCATTTCGGCTGCTTCGACCATTGCGATCTCCTACGAGAAGCCGGCCGTCACCACGTCCCCGGCCCCCGTCGTCGAGGCCCCGAAGCCCGTCGTCAAGGTGCAGGAAACCCCCGCCGCCGCACCGGCCGCAGGCACGAAGGCCGGCGCTACCACCGCCACCGCGGCCACCCCGGCACTGGCCGTCGCCAGCGGCATGGGCGCCACGATCGCCGCGGCTGCCTACGCCCAGATCGGCATCAGCCAGGACTGCACCGCACTCGCCACGAACGCGCTGGCTGCTGCGGGCATCAACTACCACGGCTGGCCGGCAGGTTACCTGTCCCTGGGACGCACCGTGAGCGCTGCCGAGGCACGCTCCGGCGACCTGGCGTACTACGCGAACGGTGGCTCGGGCATGGCCCACATCGCTGTTTACGTCGGCAACGGCATGGCCGTCCACGGCGGCTGGAACGGTGGGACCACGTCCCTGCAGACCGTCAACGTCGGCTCCGGTCCGGTCTTCATCCGCGTCGGCGGCTAAGACTTCACCTGGCACTAACACCAAGGACCCCCGCCATCTGGCGGGGGTCCTTTGTGCTGCCGGAGAGTGAACTTCAGCCGGCACCGCCCCGGGCCGGCAAAAAAATTCGGTGAAACGGCACCTCAGTGTTTACTCTTGTTTTGTCGATCCATAGCCCGACCATGCAGAGGGCAGCCGGCCCTCGTGCCCCTGGCGGGTGCGGCCGTGAAGAGGTATGCGGATGCGCACTCTCGTTCTGAATGCTGGATATGAACCGCTGGCGGTTGTGACCTTCCGCCGGGCGCTCGTCCTTGTGCTGACCGGGAAGGCCAGCGTGGTGGCGGAGGGCGACGATCCTGTCGTCGGACCGCAGGACGTCCTGGGCCGTCCCTCGGTGATTCTGTTGAATCGCTACATCAGGCCCCGGTACAACACCGTCACGGCGGTCAGCCGCCGGGGGGTGCTCCGCCGGGACGGACAACGCTGCGCCTACTGCGGCAAAGCTGCCCACACCATCGATCATGTCCAGCCCAAATCCAGGGGCGGTGCGGATTCCTGGGAGAATCTCGTCGCTGCCTGCCTGAGGTGCAACAACGCCAAGGGTGACCACACGCCGGGGGAGATGGGGTGGAAGCTCAGCTTCACCCCCGCGCCGCCACGGGGCACAACCTGGCAGATCAAGGAACTTGAGAAGCCGACGCCGGCCTGGGACCCTTTCCTGCTGCCGGAATCCGCGGCCTGAAGCAGGCCCCCATCCTGTGATCCGGGATATCCCCCGGACCGCGTTAGGCTGGGCGGGTGGAATTTGATGCTGTCATTCTTTCCGGCGGGAGGTCCTCCCGCCTGGGCGGCGTGCCCAAGTCCGGGCTGATGCACGACGGTGTTACCCTCCTCGGGCGCGCCCTGCTGGCAGCCCGTGCCGCGGCGTCAACCGCCGTCGTCGGGCCCGACCCGGGGGTGCTGCCCCAAGGTGTTCTGAGCTGCCGGGAGGACCCGCCGTACGCCGGACCCGCCGCCGCCATCGCAGCCGGGCTTTCCGCTCTGGCACAGGACCGCGGCCGGGACCCCCGCCACCGTGTTGCCGCACCGTACACCCTGGTCCTGGCCTGCGACATGCCACGGGCGGGCGACGCCGTCCGGGTGCTGCTGGAGGCCGCTGCGGGAGTTCCCCCGGTGGACGGGCTGGTGGCAGTGTCCGCTGACGGACGCCGGCAGCCCCTGGTGGCCCTATATGGCACAGCCGCGCTACAACGGCGCATCGCCGAGGCAGCCCAGCGCGGCACGCTTGAAAACGCTTCGGTGTTCTCCCTTCTTGCTAGGCTGGAGGTGCGGGAGGTCAGCGTCCCCGAGGGGTCCACCGATGATGTGGATACTTGGGACGATGCGTCCGCATTAGGGGTGACCCGCCCGTTCGGCGGGAGTGGCAACGACAGCCATGACCGCGGCCGCCAATCCGGCATCCGGCCCGGGACTCCCCAGCTGAACTCGACCTTGGAGGCAAACGGTGAAAAGCCAGGATGAAACGCTGGAAGACTGGTGCCGTGCCCTGCTTCAGGCCCTGGAACTGGAAGACGTCGAGGTTGACGTGAACGAGGTCCTGGCCCTCGCCGGTGTGGCAGCGCACTCTGTGGTGCGCCCGGCCGCTCCATTGACGACGTTCATCGCCGGCTTCGCGGCCGGCCTGGCCTCCGGCTCCGGACAGGCCACGGATGCCGTTTCCATGCAGGCCGCGATGGGCGTAGCCCGCAAACTCGCCACGGACTACGCGGCCAGCGAAGCCTCCGGGGCATGACGCCTGCACCCCCTCACGGCGGCGCAGCTGCCGCCGGGGTTGAGCCTGCGTCCGGCGCGGAACCCGACGCGCCGCACCGGCACCTCGCACACACTTGGCAGGAGGCCTGGCAGCTTGCCTTCGACTGCGCAACTCCCATTCCCGCTGCCCCCGTCGCCCTGCGCGAGGCCCTGGGGCGGACGCTTGCCACCGATGTGGAAGCGCTCGTGGACCTGCCGCACTACGCCTCCTCCGCCATGGACGGCTGGGCGGTCAACGGCAGCGCACCCTGGATTCTCGCGGAACCCGGCCAGCGGTTGGCGCCCCATCAGGCCAGCCCGATCGTCACGGGCGGGCTGATTCCTCCCGGGGCGAAGGCCGTGCTGCGCAGCGAAAGCGGCACCATCGCCAGCGATGAGGAGGGGTTGCCGGTACTGCAGCTTGCCGGCGGCGCCAAGCCCGGTGAGCCGCGGAACGGCGAACATATCCGGAAAGCCGCGCAGGAAGCCGCCGCCGGGGAAGTGCTGATCAAGAGCGGCACGCTGCTCAACCCCGCCCACCTGGCGCTGGCGGCCCTCGCCGGTCACGACAGCCTCCAGGTGGTGGGCAAAGCAATCGTCCGGCTGGTCTTCACCGGCTCCGAGGTGGTCACAGCGGGGATCCCGCAGCCCGGGGAAGTGCGCGACACCTTCGGTCCCCAGCTCGCCGGCGTCGTGGAAATGCTCGGCGGAATCTGCACCGGTGAAACAAAAATTGGCGACAGCTATGCTGAGTGGCTTGCCGCGCTCGAGGACCCCGAACCGGCGGAGGACATCGCGGAAGCTGCCGCGGGGCAGCTTCCCGGCCGTTCCGCCGCCGAGCCGTTGCCCGCCGACGTCGTGATCACCACGGGCGGCACCGGCCGGTCCGGCACCGACCACCTGCGGCGCTCCGTCGCCGAGCTCGGCGGCCGTCTGCTCATCGACGGCATCGCCATGCGGCCAGGTCATCCCGCCGTCCTGGCGGAACTGCCGGATGGCAGGTTCATCATCGGGCTGCCGGGCAACCCGCTGGCCGCCATGATGGCCCTGTCGACCATCGGCGCCCCGCTCCTGGCGGCACTGGGACACCGGACGCTGCCTCAGGTCACCGGGGTACCCTGCGGATCCATGATCGAGCCCGACCCCGGCCGGACCCGGCTGATGCCCTTTCGGCTGCTCTACGGCATGGCCTCCCCGGCGCAGCACACCGGTCCGGGAATGATGCGCGGGCTTGCCGCAGCCGACGGTGTCCTGGTGGTCCCGCCGCATGGAGTGCAGCTGGGGGAACTCGTTCCGGCCTTCGCCCTTCCCTGGGGCGCGTCCCTTCCCGCTCCTCCGGCGGCGAAGGACAAGCCGGCCCCCAAGCGGCCTGCCCGGAAGCCTGCCGGAAACGGCGGACCCGTGGACTGGAGTGAACTGCTGGGGTAGCACCTGGTCTTGAACCCGCGCTGGCCACCCGGCCCAGTGCTTGCCATGATGGAGATATATTGGTTAGGAGTACCTGATGGGCCGCGTCACACAGCGCCGCAAGGTGCATAAATACGTCCTGGACGGGTCGCCCCAGGCCCTCGAATTCCCGGTCCGCCACCGGGAGGATGTGCTCGCCGTCGAGGAGCCGCTGGAAATCCGGCTCGACAGCCTGTCGTTTTCCGTCACCATGCGGACCCCGGGGAATGACTTTGACCTCGTGGCGGGCTTCCTCGTCTCCGAGGGCATCATCTGGAGCCCCGAACAGCTCGTCTCGCTGCGGTTCTGCGCCGGGGAAGACGAGGACGGCGTCCAGACATTCAACGTGGTGGAAGCCCAGCTGAGGCCCGACGTCGTCCGACCGGACATCGGGCGAAACGTGTTCACCTCCAGCTCCTGCGGTATCTGCGGCACGGATTCCATTGACGCCGTGCACAAGTCCTCGCATTTCAGCCCTGCCGAGGACCCGTTGATGGTTCCCGTCACGACTCTCGCGTCCCTGCCGGACCGGCTGCGGGAAGCCCAGGCCGTTTTCGACGTCACCGGCGGCGTGCACGCTGCCGGCCTGTTCCGGATCGCCGACGACGGCTCCGCCGAACTGCTGTGCGTGCGTGAGGACGTGGGGCGCCACAATGCTGTGGACAAGGTGGTCGGCTGGGCCCTCCGCGAAGGCATGCTGCCACTGCGCGGCACCGTGCTCCAGGTCTCCGGACGGGCGTCGTTCGAACTGGTGCAGAAGGCGGCCCTGGCCGGTATTCCGGTTCTGGCCGCGGTGAGCGCGCCGTCGAGCCTGGCTGTCGAACTGGCCGAGGCGAGCGGAATCACGCTGGCCGGGTTCAGCCGCGGCACGTCGCTGAATGTCTATACGGGCGCCGGACGCGTGGGCGCCGTGCCCGCACCCGTAGGTGGCTAAACGCCGCTGAGTGCCCCCTTGGCTTGGGACCGCCGGCAAAGTAAGTTTTATCCATCGATTGGATGCATTTCAGCGTCATCCATGCCAGCGCTAAGAGGAACACATTGCACGACGACCGCCGTCTCACGGAAGTCCGGCTCGACCGATTTATTCGCGAACGCATCGTCCCCGCGGTCTATCCGCGCAGCGAGCCGCTCACCCTCAGCAGCTGGGATGTCCCGGATGAACCGGTGCCGGCCCTGGAGGCGCTCCGGCAGCAGTTCACACCGCAGGAGCACGGAGCCGCCTGGGGGCGGCCGTGGAGCACCAAATGGCTTCGCCTGCAGGGACAGGTTCCGGACGCCTGGGGTACGGCGCCGGACACCTCCGTCGAAATTATCGTCGACCTGGGCTTCAGCAGCGACCTTCCCGGCTTTCAATGCGAAGGAATCGCCTGGCGCCCGGACGGCACCATCGTCAAAGCCATCTCGCCGCGGAACCAGTACATCCCGCTGAAGCTTCTGGGCAGCGGGATGTCGGTCGACTTCTATGTCGAGGCGGCCGCCAATCCCGATCTGTCGCAGGGCTGGACCTTCGCAGCCACCCCGTACGGGGACAAGGCGACCTCAGGAAGCGACCCGAAATACCGGCTCGGCAGGATCGTCATCGCCGAACTCAACCAGACTGTCTGGGAGCTGCAGCAGGACATTTGGACCCTCAGCGGCCTGATGCACGAGTTGCCGATGGAACTGCCCCGCCGTCACGAAATCCTGCGCGCGCTGGAACGGATGCTGGACGTCATGGACCCCGACGACGTTCCGGGCACAGCAGGCGCTGGGCGGGAAGCCCTCGCCGGTGTCCTGGGGAGCCCCGCCTACGCCTCGGCGCACCACCTGCTGGCCACCGGCCACGCGCACATCGACTCCGCCTGGCTCTGGCCCGTCCGCGAAACCATCCGCAAGTGCGCCCGCACCTTCTCCAACGTCGTGGCCCTGATGGACGAAGATCCGGGGTTCGTGTTTTCGTGCTCCTCTGCCCAGCAGCTCGCCTGGACCAAGGAACTGTACCCCGAGCTGTTCGAGCGGATCCGGGAGAAGGTCAATACCGGACAGTTCGTCCCCGTGGGCGGCATGTGGGTCGAATCGGACACCAACATGCCCGGCGGCGAGGCCATTGCCCGCCAATTCCTGGAGGGGAAGAGCTTCTTCCTGGCCGAGTTCGGCGTGGAGTGCGAGGAAGCGTGGCTTCCGGACACCTTCGGCTATTCGGCGGCCATGCCGCAGATCGTCAAGGCCGCAGGCAGCAAGTGGTTCCTCACCCAAAAGATCTCCTGGAACCAGGTCAACCGGATGCCGCACCACACCTTCGACTGGGAAGGGATCGACGGCACCCGGCTCTTCACGCATTTCCCGCCGGTGGACAGCTACAACTCCGAACTCAGCGGCCGGGAGCTCGCCCACGCCGAGCGGAACTACCGGGACCACGGCCGGGGCACCACCTCCCTGGTCCCGTTTGGCTTCGGCGACGGCGGCGGCGGCCCCACCCGTGAAATGCTGGCGGCGGCGCGCCGCACCGCGAACCTTGAAGGGTCGCCGAAAGTGGAAATCGGCCCGGCCGCCAGCTTCTTCGCCCGGGCCCAGGCCGAGTACGAAGCGCTCCCGGTCTGGGTCGGCGAGATGTACCTCGAACTGCACCGCGGCACCTACACCAGCCAGGCCAAGACAAAACTGGGCAACCGGCGCAGCGAACACCTGCTGCGGGAAGCCGAACTCTGGTGCGCCACGGCCGCCGTGCGCACCGGGTACAGCTACCCGGCGGCAGAGCTGAAACGGCTCTGGCGACTGGTTCTGTTGCAGCAGTTCCACGACATCCTTCCCGGCAGCTCCATCGCCTGGGTGCACCAGGACGCCGAGCGGAACTACGCCGCCGTCGCCAGGCAGCTCGAGGAGATCATCGCTGACGCCGCCGGCGCGATGCTGGGCACCGGCGAAACTGACTTCCTGCTCAACGCCGCTCCGCACGAGCGCACAGGCGTCGCCGCGCTCGCCGCCGCGCCGCCGGTCCTGCCCGGGCAGCCGGTGCTCGTCACCGAGGCAGCCGGCAGCTTCGTCCTGGACAACGGGATCATCCGGGCCGTCATCAACGCCGATGGCCTGCTGGAATCCCTGACCGACCACGCGAGCGGACGCGATGCGATCGCCCCCGGGCAGTTCGGGAACCTGCTGGAACTGCACCGGGACACCCCCAACGAATGGGATGCCTGGGACATCGACGCCTTCTACCGCCGCAACGTCGTCCGGCTGACTGCTGCGCGCTCGGTGGCAGTGGAGCGCAGTGGCGGGGACGCCGCCGTCGTGGTGGAACGGCTGGCGGGCACTTCGACGGTGACACAGCGGATCTCACTGGTGGCGGGGGCGGAGTCCCTGACGATTTCCACGGCAGTGGACTGGCAGGAAAGCGAAAAGCTGCTCAAGCTTGGGTTCGCCCTTGACGTCCGGGCCGACCGCTCCGCTTCGGAGACCCAGTTCGGTCACGTGTTCCGCCCGACGCATCTCAACACCTCCTGGGAGGCGGCGAAGTTCGAGATCTGCGCCCACCGGTGGATTCACGTCGCCGAACCCGGCTACGGGGTGGCGCTGTCCAACTCATCAACGTACGGACATGACGTCACCCGGTCTATCCGGGAGGGCGACGGCGGGACGACCACCACCGTGCGGCTCTCGCTGCTGCGCGCGCCCAAGTTCCCGGACCCCGGTGCGGACCGCGGCCTGCACGAATTGAACGTCACCATCCGTCCCGGCGCCAGCATCGCCGACGCGGTCGAAGAGGGCTACCGCACGAACCTGGCGCCCCGGGTTCTCAAGGGCGCCCACGGCGTGGAACCGCTCCTCACGGTTTCCAATCCGGCGCTGGTCGTTGAAGCCGTGAAGCTCGCCGAGGACGGCACCGGCGATGTGATCGTGCGGGTCTACGAATCCCTGGGGGCGCGTTCCCTTGGGCACGTGAGAGCCAACTTCGGCGTCAGCGGCGTCCACCCGGTGGATCTGCTGGAACGTCCGGCGGCTGCGCCCGGCGTTACTGCGGCGGGGGACTCGGCGGAACTGGCGCTCCGGCCCTTCCAGCTGGTGACTCTGAGGTTTGTGCGCTGAGGCCGAGGTCCGGGCCGGCGGCCGGTAAAAGGCTGCCGGGAGACTCTCCGGCGGCAATGGGCCGGTAAACCGGCGGCAATTGGCCGGTAAACAGGCAGGAATGGGCCGTTAAACAGGCTGAGTGGGAGCGGTCCAGTTGGACCGCTACCACTCATCCCCCCAATGGCGCTTGGGCGGCTGCCTCGGCTCCGTACGGATTGTCCCCGTTCACGAAGCGACTGCCGCTTTCACACATTCATGATTCTCTCACGCTCTAATGATTTTGTGAATGCCTAGCCGCGGTCCTTACGTAATGTTGCATTTCCGTTACTGGATTTGTTCGAGATCAGCCCGGAAAACCAGAAGACGACGAGGCCGACGACGTAGCCCAGGGCCGCTGAATAATTGACGAAGTGCTGCGCTCCGCCCCAGGTCTCCGGCGCGAAAGAGGCCGGAAAGGTCATGACCGCGAAGAAAGCGCCGAGCAGCACCAGCAGGGCACCGGCCCTGACCAGGCGCGGCAGCCGGCTCCTGACCGCCGCCAGCAATGGAGGCATCAGGACGAGGGAGACGTATACGGGATAGGTGCGCCCGGCAGCCGCGAAATACGACTCCAGGGCCGCATTCCGTTCGCCGCCGGCCAGGCCCTGAAGCCCGTCCGGTGACGTATAAGTGCCCATCAGGAAGAAGGTCACCGTCACGGCCAGGCAGCTGAGCCCCAGCACCCACCGGCCGATTCCGCCGGCAATCAGGGTGTGGGCCCTGGCTGCGGCGAGTCCCCGCGTGAGACGGAGCCCAACGAGCAGGACCGTTGCAAAGACGAGATAGCGCAGAATGAGGCTGGTCAGCTTCCGTCCGCCCAGGACGCCGTCCACGATCTCGTAGAGTTCGGACACGGCGAGCACGCTGCACAATGTCCCGAGGAAGAGGATTCCGAAAACGGTTCTGTTGCGGCCGCGCACAGCGTCCGGTGCACGCAGGAGAAATGCCGCGCAGCAGACAGCCAGCGTCGCCCATTCCAGGGTTGCCATCATATGGGTTCCCCTTGTCGCTCCGCGGCGCAGCCCACAGCTGCTATCCGGTCAAGCCAGTGTGCGCTCTCGGCGACTTTGCTGCCACGATCTTCGACGCCCAGATCACGGCAAGCCCCACCAGAAGGCACAAGATAGCGGCGTAGCTGAAGATGAACCGCAGATATCCCAGCGACGGAGGAATGACGGGGGACAGGAGGCTCAGCGTCATAGCCACTGAACCGACTGCCAGCAGGCCAGCACCGAGCCGCACGAGGCCCGGCAGCCGGCTGCGGATCGTCCGCACCATGGCAGGCAGGAGGGCGAGCGTGACGTACGCGGGATAGAGCCGGCCGGCGGCGCCGTAATATTCCACGAGCGCGGCATTGCGTGCGTCTTTGGCGTACACCGCGACCAACCCAGCGGACGAACCGGCCGTGTCCATCATCAGGAAGACCACCACCAGCGCCGCTGATGCCGCTCCCGCGAATGCGAGCCCATAGGGCCCGGTAATCAGCCGGAGGCCGTCCTTTGCGCCGAACCCGCGCGCGATCCTGAGCCCCAGCGCAAAGGTCGTGCCGAAGATGATGAAGCGCAGCAGCAGGTTGGCCAGGTTGAAGCCGCCCAGCACCCCGTCCACGGCAAGATACGGTGCGTCGATGCTCAACAGGATTGCTGCCGTAACAAACGCGTAGATGGTGAACAACGACCTGTTCTCGCCCCGGAGGGCGCTTGGGATACGCGTGATGGCAGCGAGGGCGCAGACCGCCAAAGTCGTCCACTGCAGGATCGCGATCATTGAGGCAACCCTATTCGTCCGTGCGTTTTGCCATCAGGCTGGAGATCCAGACGAAAGCGAGCCCTAATGCAAGACACAACACCGAGGTGTAGTTGATGACGGCTTCCACATACCCGATTTCCGGCGGGATCAGGGGGTAGAGGGAGCCGAGGGCCATGCCCGCGAAGGCGATTGTCAGCAGGAGGGCACCGATGCGGATGGCCCTGGGGAGTCTCTGGCTGATGGCCAGGTAGGTGGCGGGCAGGACGCAGGCTGCGACGAACGACGGGTACAGGCGGCCCGCCGCCGCATACCCTTCGATGAGCGTCGCATTCTCCGGGCTCCTCGCGGGAAGGGTGGCCAGCCCCGTGACGGACCCCGCTGTGTCGGCCAACAGGAAGAGGACCACGGTCGCGATGCCAATAACCGAGAGAACTCCGAGACCGACGGGGCCGATAATGAGGCGGACGCTCCTCCGGGCGTCGAAAGCCCTCGCAATCCGGTATCCGGCCAGCATCACCGTAACGTAGACGACAAAGCGCAGGAGGAGGTTCGCGTAGTTCTCCGAACCGAGCCACGCATCGATGGCCTGGTAGCTCACGTCGATGCTGAGCAGAACGGCAAGGGTGGCGAGGACAAAAACTCCGAAAACAGACCTGTTCTGACCCCGGAGGGCGCTCGGGATCCGCGCGATTGCCACGAGGGCACAGACCGCAAGGGTCGTCCACTGCAGGATCGCGATCAACCGAGGTTCTCCCATATCTTCTTAGTTTGTTCGTGTTCGTGTTCCTGTCGGCGCAGGGTCTTTCCGAGGGACTGCAACCGCTCGCCGGCCAGGGCCGTGAGATCGCCATCGGAGAGTCCGTTCAAAGCTGCCTGCCTGGCCCGGGCGGGCCAGCCAGCCTCGGCTTCCGTTATCAAGCCCGTAGCGACGAGTCCGCCTGTGAATCCTACGCCCGCGGCGCGCGCGGTTGCGACGGCCAGTTCCGGGGAAAGCCTGTTAGCGGTCAACTGGGCCGAATAGTTCTGCGGCGCGACCCCGGTGGCAGCCGAGACCCGGTGCCGCAATTCGCCGTCGTCGATCGAGTCCACCCAGTTCCGGACCGAGGTGGCGTGCGGGGCGGGGCCGAGCGCCGGCGTCAGCGAACTGCCCTCGTCTCCGAAGCCGCCGTATGCCGGGGACGAACGGGAAATGACAGCCCGCAGTAAATCCATGGTGGCAATCTGGCTGACGAGTTCGGCCGGCGTGGGCGGCCGCGGCGGTCCCGCAAGTTCCGCATAGCTGTCAAACGAGGCGAGGTCGTCCAGCGGGCTGCGCTTCAGTGCCCGGCTGATGCTGACAAGCGTGGTTTCCGCGACCTTGCCGCGGACCAGCTGCTGGGCGAGAGTGGTGCGCTTGATCCCGGAGATTCTGCAGATGTCGGCGGTGCTCTCGTTGGGAGCAACGCCATGGAGCCAGAGTTGAAACGCCTTGGCGGGTAAGGGCATTTATGGCTTCCTGCAGAGTCGAATGGAAGTGCGGCTTCTGACGTTCGGTGGAGCGGTGACTGTGTTGATTTTACGGGAGGTGCTGATTCAACTATGCTAAATGCTCGAACCCGCTGGTCCGTACACCCCCCAAGTCCGGACCAGCGGGTTCTTCTACGCCCGGCGGTCAGGGGCCGCCTGGAGGGCCCCTTGGCGCCCTGCCGCGGGCGGCGGTGAGAGAATGGACTAATGACTGCAACCCTTGTTGCCAAGGACCTCTCCGGTGGTCACGACCACCGCACACTCTTCTCCAAACTCTCCCTGACTGTCGCGCCCGGCGACGTCGTCGGCGTCGTCGGCGCCAACGGCGCGGGCAAATCCACCCTGCTGCGGCTGCTGGCCGGCGTCGACGAGCCGCAGGAAGGCACCGTCAGCCTTTCCCCGGCAGATGCGTTCGTCGGCTGGCTGCCCCAGGAGCACGAACGGATCGCCGGGGAGACGGTGGGCGGCTACATCGCGCGGCGCACCGGCTGCGCCCTGGCAACCCTGGACATGGAGTCCGCAGCGGATGCCCTTGGCAGCGGCGCCCCCGGCTCCGAGGACGACTACTCGCTCGCGTTCGATCGCTGGATGGCCTCGGGTGCCGCGGACCTGGACGAACGCATCCCGGCCGTCCTGGCCGACCTTGGCCTCGAGGTGGGGCAGGACGCCGACATGACCGGGCTCTCCGGCGGACAGGCCGCCCGCGTGGCGCTCGCGGCCCTGCTGCTGAGCCGCTTCGACATCGTGCTCCTGGACGAACCCACGAACGACCTGGACCTCAACGGACTGGCCAAACTCGAGGCGTTCGTGCAGGGACTCCGCGGCGGCGTGGTGCTGGTTTCCCACGACCGTGAGTTCCTCGCCCGCTGCGTGAGCACCATCGTGGAGCTGGACCTCGCACAGAACTCCGTGGCCGTCTACGACGGCGGCTACGAGGCCTACCTGGAGGAACGGGCCGTGGCGCGCCGGCACGCCCGGGAACGGTACGAAGAGTTTGCCAACACCAAGGCCGATCTCGTCTCCCGTGCCCGCACCCAGCGCGAGTGGAGCTCCCAGGGAGTCCGGAACGCCATGAAGAAGAACCCGGACAATGACAAGATCCGGCGCGCAGCCAGCACCGAGTCCTCCGAGAAGCAGGGCCAGAAGGTCCGCCAGATGGAATCCCGCATTGCCCGGCTCGAAGAGGTCGACGAGCCCCGCAAGGAATGGCAGCTGCAGTTCAGCATCGGCCAGGCACCGCGTTCCAGTGCCGTCGTGGCGACGCTGCGCGACGCCGTCGTGCATCAGGGCGACTTCACACTCGGTCCCGTGAACCTGCAGCTCAATGCCGGGGAACGGATCGGCATTACCGGCCCCAACGGCGCCGGCAAGTCCACCCTGCTCCGGCTGCTCCTGGGCGTGCAGCGGCCTGATTCCGGCGACGCCGCCATGGGCGCATCCGTTGCCATCGGCGAGATCGACCAGGCGCGCGGGCTGCTGGCCGGCGACCTGAAACTGGGAGACGCCGTCGAAGCCGTGCTCACGGACCGGCCCCCGGCCGAGGTCCGCACCCTGCTGGCCAAGTTCGGGCTCAAGGCGGACCACACCTCCCGCCCGGTGGATTCACTCTCGCCGGGGGAGCGGACCAGGGCCGCCCTGGCCCTGCTGCAGGCCCGTGGCGTGAACCTGCTGGTGCTCGACGAACCCACCAACCACTTGGATCTCCCGGCGATCGAACAGCTCGAGGAAGCCCTCGAAAGCTACGACGGCGCCCTGCTGCTGGTCACCCACGACCGCCGGCTGCTGGAAAACGTGCGCCTGGACGCGCGCTGGAACGTGGATAGCGGCATCGTCACCGAGCTGCTGGGCCACACCGCCCCGAAAGGCAACAACACATGAGCATGGACCGGGTAGCCTGGAGCTCCCTTTACAACATCACGCGCGCCTCGAGCGGCTCGAAGCCGTTCTCGAAGGAGACACTCAAGCGGGTGTTCAGCTTCGCCCGTCCGCACAAGGGCCACCTCATCGCCTTCGTGCTGCTGTCCATCGTGATGGCCGTCCTGGCCGTTGCCACCCCGGTCCTCGCCGGACAGGTCGTTGACGCGATCATCGCCGGGGCGGGCACCGACGTCGTGGTCTGGCTGGCCGTGCTGATCGCCATTGTGGCCGTCGCCGAAGCCGGGCTGGGGCTGGTCACCCGCTGGCTGTCCTCCACGATCGGCGAGGGCGTGATCGTGGACCTGCGCACCAAGGTCTTCGACCACGTGCAGAAGATGCCGATCGCCTTCTTCACCCGCACCCGCACCGGGGCCCTGGTGAGCCGGCTGAACAACGACGTGATCGGCGCGCAGTCAGCCTTCGCCGGAACCCTCTCCGGCGTCGTCAGCAACGTTGTCGCGCTCGCGCTGACCCTCGTGGTGATGCTGGGCAAGTCCTGGCTCATCACCGTGCTCGCCATGATCCTGCTGCCGATCTTCCTCATCCCGGCCCGCCGGATGGGCTCCAAGCTGGCCGACCTGCGCCGCGAAGCCGCGGAGCACAACGCCTCCATGGGTACCCAGATGACGGAGCGGTTCTCCGCTCCCGGCGCCACCCTGGTGAAGCTCTTCGGCCGTCCCGACGAGGAATCCCGGGAATTCGCGGTCCGCGCCGGCCGCGTGCGGGACATCGGCATCCGGACGGCGATGCTGCAGTTCACCTTCGTGACCGCCCTGACGCTCGTCTCCGCGCTGGCCCTCGCGCTGGTCTACGGCCTTGGTGGCTTCCTGGCATTGCAGGGGCAACTGGCCGCGGGCGACGTCGTGGTGCTGGCACTGCTGCTCACCCGCCTGTACGCGCCGCTCACGGCGCTCTCCAACGCCCGGGTCGAGATCATGAGCGCCCTGGTGAGCTTCGAGCGGGTCTTCGAGATCCTGGACCTCAAGCCGCTCATCGAACAGAAGCCCGATGCGGTGTCATCGCCTCCCGGGCCGTTGTCCGTGGAGTTCGACGACGTCAGCTTCTCCTACCCTTCGGCGGACAAAGTCTCCCTTGCCTCGCTGGAGGACGTCTCAACCCTGGACACCCGGGGCGGCGAAGAGGTGCTGCACGGCATCAGCTTCCGGGTGGAACCCGGCCAGACCGTCGCCCTCGTGGGCTCCTCAGGTGCCGGCAAGTCCACCATCGCGCAGCTGCTGTCGCGCCTGTACGACGTCGATTCCGGTGCCGTCCGCTTCGGCGGGGCCACCCCCGGGACCGGGGTGGACGTCCGGGACCTCACCTTCGATTCGATGCGGCACACCCTCGGCATGGTGACCCAGGACGGGCATCTGTTCCACGAGAGCATCGCCTCCAACCTGCGGCTGGCCCGTCCGGACGCCAGCGACGAGCTCATGTGGGATGTCCTGCGGCAGGCCCGGCTGGAAGACATGATCCGCTCGCTCCCGGACGGCCTGAACACCGTGGTGGGGGAGCGCGGCTACCGGCTTTCGGGCGGCGAACGCCAGCGGCTCACCATTGCCCGCCTGCTCATTGCGCAGCCGCGCGTCGTGATCCTGGACGAGGCCACTGCTGCCCTGGACTCGACCAACGAAGCCGCCGTCCAGGAGGCGCTCGGCGCGGCGCTCGAGGGCCGCACCGCCGTCGTGATTGCCCACCGGCTCTCGACCATCCGCGCCGCCGACGCCATCCTGGTGGTGGAGGACGGCAGGATCGTGGAGCGCGGAACGCACACCGAGCTGCTGGCCGCCGAGGGCCGCTATGCCGAGCTGTACCGGACCCAGTTCAGCGAAGCCAGCGCCGTTGCGGAAGACGCCGTTCCCGGGCTCTAACCGGCCGGGCTCTCGCCGGTCTGGCCCGCGAGGGCCGGCAGGACGTGGTCGGTGAGCAGCGGGGCGAGATCGTCCGGCAGCTTACCAGCCAGGTCCAGCCAGCGGATCTCGGCGATTTCCGCGGATGGATGGGCGCTCCACACGCCCGGCGCAGTGAAGACCGTGGCCTGGATCTGCGTCGCGGCCTCGTTGGCGGCGTCGGCGAACCAGATGCCCAGGAGCACCAGTTCTTCGGCGGCGAGCACGATCCCGACTTCTTCGGCCAGCTCCCGCGCGGCCGTCTGGGCGGCGGTTTCGCCCGCTTCGGGCTTGCCGCCGGGATGCATGAACTTGTCCGTGCCCCGCTTGCGTACGGTGAGGAGGCGTCCGACCGGGTCGAAAACGCAGACCGCGGAGACAACGATGAGCGGGTTCATGCCGCGGCGTCCGTGGTGCGGCGCAGGACCGATGTGAGCAGCTGGTCCTTGGCCGGCCCGGTGACATCCCACTCGTAGCGGAATTCATCCGGACCGGTTCTGGTGTAGTTCACGCGGTAGCTGTCCGGGTCACACCAATGCTGGTCCCGGCTGCTCCGCGGCCCGAAGCCCATGCGGTGGAACGGCCGGCCGTCAGGGAAAAACATGTCCATCGTGCCCGGTGCGCCGCTGGGCCGGAGCAGGTACTCCCGGCTGGCCGGGCCGGTGAACGGTGTCCCGGCCGGTCCGCCCGGAACGGACGCCCAGGCAACGGTGCCCTCTTCGCGGAGGCGGAGGCCGCCGTCGTCGTCGGTTTCGGTGAAGCGGACGACGCCGGTGAAGGATCCCTGCGTCCCGGTGGCCCTGTCCAGGAGGGTTCGTTCCACGGTCCAGCTGCCCAGCAGGAAGGCGCGGAGATCGAAGTCCGGAGCATCGTCCGGGGACTGGGAGTTCAAGTGCCCTCGATTGGAATCGAACCAACGACACCGGCTTTAGGAGAGCCGTGCTCTATCCACTGAGCTACGAGGGCGGGCATCCGAGCTGGACGGCCGGGGCCGGCCCGTTCGGACACGGATACAAGCATACAAGGTGAGGGGCCGTACTACGCTCTTGTCATGACCGCCCGCGCTGACTCGCCGTCCAAGGACATCATCTACCTCCCGGATCTGCCGTCCACGAGGTTCTATGCCGGCGCGCTGGCATTGCTCAGCGTGCTGCAGTATTTCGTGGCGGAAGCTGCCGTGATCGGGGTGTGGGCGGGGGAGGAGCCGTACAGCCGCCGGACGGGCTACATCAGCG
>NZ_MQTS01000159.1:17817-21030 GCF_020532825.1 Arthrobacter sp. SO3 | reverse complement strand
ATCTTGCAGTGGCAGGGGACGCTCGGACCGGCTTGGATTCAAGGAATCAGTGCAACACCCCTTGCTCTGAGGGGTCTCAGCGATGTCGCCAGGATCAACTTCGAGAAAACCGAATCGACAGTACTTGGCAGAAGAGAAAGCAAACATTTCTTGCCGGCTGGATCGCGGGAACAACACGCCCGGGGCCGGGCTGTTACACCACGCTAATGGGCACTACCGGCGGTGGTGATACGGCCCGCTAGACTCTCTTCATGCGCAGAACGTCGGCACGAGGCCCCGACGCCGCTGGGAGGGAGCGCGTACTTATCCTGTCAGCAGGGGTAGGAGCGGGGCACAACAGCGCCGCGGCGGCGGTGCAGCAGGCGTGTGCCGCGCGCGCCGACATCGACGAAGTGCAGGTGCTGGATGTGCTGCAGGTGAGCAGCGTGCTCTACCGCACACTGCTGGGCAAGGGTTACTTCGTCCTGGTCGAGGACTTGCCCTGGCTGGTCGAGTGGGGCTACGACATTAACGACCGTCCGTTCCGGCGCCGGGGCCCAGTAGACCCCTGGACACGGGTGAACGCTCTTCCAGTGATCGGTGCGATCAAGCGATTCCGGCCGACCGCGATCGTGTGCACGCACTTCCTGCCAGCCCAACTGCTGGCGTCACTGCTCCTTCGCGGCGTGATTGACGCGAGGACCGCCGTCGTCACGACGGACTACGACTTCCAGGGCCTATGGCTTACGGGCGCGTTCCATGCGCTCTTCCTGGCCAGGGAGGAGGGGAGGGTGGAACTGATGGCGCTGGGTTTGCCCCCCGACCGCGTCGCGGCCACGGGCATCCCGATCGCCACCCAGCTGAACGTAGCGCCTGCGAGCGATGCAAACGACCCCCCGAAGCTGCTGATCTCGGCGGGCGCGACTGGCGGCGACTATGCCGTCTCGGTCGTGCGGCAGACGCTGCACATGCGCTCGTCCTTCACTGCCACGGTCGTGTGCGGACGCAACGATGCGCTACGGCAGCGTATCGAGCAGCTGGTGGCGCCCGCTGGCGACCGCTACCGCGTGCTCGGCTTCACGGCGGAGATGCCGCAGCTGCTGCGCTGCGCCGACCTGTTTGTGGGCAAGCCGGGCGGGCTGTCGGCGTCGGAGTGCATGGCTGTAGGGCTGCCCATGGTGCTTGTGAACCCCATCCCGGGGCAGGAGGTTCGCAACGGCGATTACCTGATGGAGCAGGGGGCGGCGGTCCGCTGCAACACTCCCGCGACGATCGGCTGGAAGATCGACGAGGTGCTGCGGGAGCCGGGTCGCCTGCAGCGGATGCAGGCGGCGGCGCGGAGAACGGGCCGCCCTGACGCTGCGGCGGACGTGCTGACCGGACTGCTGGACGGGCCGTCCCGTCCCTTGGTCGTGACACGCGCAGCGCAGAAGACAATCCTCGCCGAGAGCGAGCGGCGCTTAGTTGCGACCGATTTGAGGGGACCCTCCTCGCTGGTCCGCGTCATCGACTCGGCTGCGGGTAGCACGGTCGCGCTGCTGCGAGCCGAGGAGCTGGTAGATCTGCAGAAGCGGTACGCCACCCGGAACGGGGGTGTGGTCCTGCGGCGCGGCCACGCGCTCATGTCGCTCAGGTGGGAGGAGCGGCGGCTGCTCCGCGCCATTCTTCGGGGGGACGACGAGCTGCCCATCCGCGTCGAGGAGCCCTCGCCACCCCCTCGCATCCTTCCCAGGGGACCGGCGGGACACGACCCCTAGCGACCGCGGGCCGGCCGTCCGGGACGCCTCCCTCGTCGATCGCTCCCTCACGGCGCCGCAACCGGTCCGCGCCCGCCCAGCTGACCGGGCTGTGCTGGGCGGCGAGCAGGGCCCAGTCGCCCGGGCGGTTTACGGACACGTGGTGCCCGTGCAGACGACTTTGGGCATTTCGTGCAGACGACTTAGGAACATGACAACCGCGTCGGACAGCCCGGCCGTCAAGATGGAAACGATTTACCGGTCGGGAGGCAGGGCTACTCGTCGATCACGGAATCCACTACCGCCCCACGCTCCTGGGGACGATCGAATAGCGGGTGTACCTTCGCGTCAATCGCCCAAGCCGTTTCCGATCGAAATCGCGGGGCAGACACTTGCGAGGCCGGGGTGACCCCGTCACTGGATACTCTCCTCCTGTACAACCCCGATGGGGCGAGGAGGAAGACATAAACGTTGAATGATCAGGAAGAGGACAACGCTATGCCCCGTCGTCGGCCAACTGGTGCCGCGTTCGGGGCGAAGCCCTGATTGTTTGCACCGTGCTGTGGCGGCGGCTGGTGGCGCCGCCGGGTTCCGTTGTTTTCGAGTGGCTACGTTAGTCCGCGGTCAGCATCTGAAGGGACGTAGCCGGGTCATGCGGCTGTCGGCCGATCGGACCATGGAGGGGCTGAAGAGAGGTGGGTCGGTATGCAGAGCCTGGAGACTCAGTGCGCCGTGCAGGTATGCGCGGGAGTCCGTAACGAGCGCGGGGAGGACCACATTGCAGCCGCGGTTGAACTTCTCCGGCAGAATCAAGAGTTCCAGGGCAAAGAATCGCCGCACCCTGTCAACGCGGGGTGCGGCAGTTTGGGGGAGGCCTTTGGCGGGGAGAATTGGGAGTGTGGACAGTGTCCACACTTTGGGCCCCGGACTCGGCCGTACCGGTGCCGGACTGGCCCGGATTCCGCATGTTTCGGCCGGAGCCCAGTGTTTGCAAGGGCCGGAACCCGGTTCGAGTCCCACCTCGGGCACAGTGTTTCCGCAGGTCAAGGGCCTTCTTGGTGGTTTTTCGTGTGGACAGCGTCCACGCTCTTGCCTCTGATCTGATGTTTCGGTTGTGTGGGGGAGCGGCTGACTACGGCGGACCGGGTGCCGCCCTGTGGGGCCTCTTCTGGGTGTTCATCTTTGTTCGTCCTTCCGTCGGGTTTTCGCGTTCACTACTTCATGGTGGCTAGGGTGACGTACTACATGACTTCCTGATTTTCTTGATCGACCAAATGCTGCGGCGGGTCCGGAATTTTCGGTCTGATACAGGTTCATGCAGGAATGCGGGGGCAACGGCATGACATGGCCACTGATCCGGAGCAGACGCTGAGCTCGCTGGGCCTTGCCAGTCGGTAGGCGGGGCCGGCTTCGCGGGCGAGTGGTGGGAATTGGTGGTCTTTGCTGCCATGGCCTTCCCGCCAGTTGACCCGCCGCCGCAGCCATCCTTTTCCCCGTC
>NZ_MQTS01000159.1:0-17746 GCF_020532825.1 Arthrobacter sp. SO3 | reverse complement strand
CGTTGTCTCGCTGTTTTTTTTGGGGGGGGGGGTGCCTCTATGCTTTTCGTCAAGCGGCTTGGGAGGATTTCTCCTCGTAGAGGGTGCCGTTTCTGAGCATTGAGTAGATGACGTCGCAGCGGCGCCGTGCGAGGCAGATAACAGCGGCGTTGTGCTTCTTTCGCTGGTCCCGTTTCTTTTGGTAGTAGGCCTTCGAGGCGGGGTGGTGGCAGCTGGCGATCCAGGCGGGTCTGAATAGGGCGTTCTTGAGTTGCTTGTTGCCGGAGCGGGCAGGGAATTCACCGCGGATCGAGGTGCCTGAGCGTCGTGTTACCGGGGCGATGCCTGCGTAGGCCGCGAGGTGTTCGGCTGAGGTGAAGTTGCCGGCATCGCCGATGGTCAGGAGTATCGTCGCTGCGGTCTTGATGCGGACTCCCGGCATGGACATCAAGACCT
Source organism: Arthrobacter sp. SO3 (assembly GCF_020532825.1). Classification (GTDB taxonomy): domain Bacteria; phylum Actinomycetota; class Actinomycetes; order Actinomycetales; family Micrococcaceae; genus Arthrobacter. The sequence goes on along the minus strand of NZ_MQTS01000159.1, from coordinate 17,311 downwards.
GGGAAAGAGGGAAGTCATCGAGGAGCTTTTCGACTTCTTCGGCCACGATGGCGCGTTGGTGTTTGAGTTCTTTGATTTGCGCCGCGACACGGGGGATGACCAGTTCGACGGCTTCGGTGCCGATGACGGTGACAGTCTGCTCGCCCAGGGCCGCGAAGATCGCGTCGACCAGGTTTACCGGGTCCTTGCGGCTGTGGTTCCTGGTCCAGCGCAGCACGTTGGACCGGCCTGCGGCGCGCAAGCCGGTGGGTCCGGAGTACTTGATCAACAGCTCCAGGACCAGGGCGCGGGTCAGTACTGTTCCCGGGAAGACCCGCTTCAAGGCGGGGAAAATCTGCAGCGGCAGGGACCGCAGACGGTTGATTGCCCTGGTGCACTCATGGGTCAGGTCAGCGTCGCCGGATAATGCTGGGACAACGGCATGGCTGAATCGTTCTTCTCGGCCCTGAAGAACGAGCGCGTGTACCGGACTGTTTACGCGACTAAATCACAGGCCCGGAGCGATGTCATTCGCTATATCGAGGGGTTTTACAACAGCCGGCGCCGTCACTCCGCGCTTGGTTACGGGCGGCCCAACGAAGTCCACAGGCAGTTATCAACTGCCAGCCTTGGCAGCGTAGAAGATTCCGCTCATTCCGCTGTCCGAAATCCCCGCGGCAGCTCAGTGTGCGGGTGTTGGCTTCATGGTGAAACCTTTCGTCTGCGCTGCCGTGGTGATCTGTGGCGGGTGCGTGTCAGTGGTGTTCGACCCAGCAGGCCAGGATGGTGGTGGAGAGCTGGTAGGCCAGGGCGTTCCGGGTGATGCTCTCCGGTCCCAACGTCGCCGGCAGGCCGGAAGCATCCACTTGGAGAACGAAGCTGTCCTTCTGGAACACGGCTGACCCGTCAGCGGTTTCGTAGGCCGGGAACCCGAGGTTGGCGAGGCCTTCGATGGGCTTGGCGTCCTTCGCCAGGGCCTGCATGGCATCGAAGTACGTGAGTGCCGATGCCTGATCCTTCGCTTCCCTGACGGAGATCTCCAAGGCACCCTCGGTGAGGTGGTACGTGCAGGTGAAGGTGCTGTCGGCCCAGTTATGGGCCGTGTGCGGTTTCGAGTCCAGATCGAGGATGGAGGTGAGCCTGTCCATCGGCTGGTCTCCGCACACCATCAGGGCAGCATCACTGGGACCTTGGGCTTGGGCCGCGCCCTGGGAGGAGGAGCCGTGGCTGTGGCCGCCGGCGTGCCCTGATTCGGCGGCAGCTGAGGATGGCGAGGGAACGACTGCGGAGGTGCCCGGCCCAACGGATCCGGCGGCCGCTGCGCAGCCGGAGAGCAGCAGCGAGCCGATGGCCAGGGCAGCCAGGGCGTGCTTTCGGTGTTTCATGTCCAGTCCATTCGCGCCGTTTGCCGCTTCCGGTAGGAGCGGGACTTCCGTGGTTTAAACCTTGAGTTTTGCGTAGATGACGTAGTTGTCATCGAAGAGCCTGGTGGCGGGGTCGTAACCGTCGCACGTGATGAGCCGGAGCTCAGCTCCCGGGGTGTTGCCGTAGACCTCGAGGGTGGGGAAGTTGTTTTTGCTGTACTGCGCGCCGTAGTCGACGGTGAACACCGCCGTGGTGCCGTCGGCCCGGGCGACGTTGATATCGGTCCCCGGCGTGAGTTTGCGGAGGTCAGCGAAAACTCCGGTAGCACCGCCGAGTGCGTTGACATGGCCGAGCATCACGGAGGGCCCGCGTTCCCCGGGGGTCGGGGAGCCGTTGTACCAGCCGGCGGGCGCGCCGCTGCCGGTGGGAGGTACATCCAGGGAGCCGTTCTCACGGAGCCCAAGTTTCAGGAGGTCGGTTTGCAAGCCGATGGCCGGGATTTCCAGTGTCACCGGCTCGGACCGGGTCAGCACCGCGGGAGCGGCCACTGCTGGCGCGGCAGCCGGACTCGATGGGGGAGTTGGCGCTACGGCGGAACTGGGTGCGGCGGTGGTGGCCGCCGCGGAGGGTGAGGCGGAAGCTGAAGGTGGGGAGCCGGCGTCGGGCGTTCCGTTGTTTCCTGCACCGCAGCCGGCCAGGGTCAGCAGGAGCAGAACCCCGGCCGCCATGGCGACACGGGGCCCCCCGTGACGACCGGGATTCTTGGTTTTCACAGTAATGATCCGGTCAGCCGGTGCTTAGGCCGCTGAACCGGCGGTGCGACGGCGGACCACGTAGGCTCCGCCTGCGAGGGCGATCAGGGCGAGCCCGCCGCCGACGGCGAGGGCGCCGGTGTCGGTGCCGGTTTCCTGGGTGACGCCGGTGTCAGCGCCGCCGACCGGCATGGTCATCTGGCCCGCCTTCAGGGTCCCGCACAGTGCCGGGGAGGTGGCGGCCAGCGGAAGGGTCGGTGCAAGGTCGCTCTTGGCGGCCTGCCCTGCCGCGCTGAGGGTGGCTGGGTCCAGGCCGTGGACGACCACCACAGCAGTGCCGGCTTCCAGGGCCGCCTTGGTCTCGGCATTGAGTTCGAACGTACGGTCAACGGTGTAAGACGCGCCCTGGCCGCCAACCTTCAGGTCAAGACCAGCTGCGGGGCTCGTGTCACCGCTCGTGGACAAGGTGGTAACGATTCCGCCGTAGAACGGGGCGCCTTCGGTAGTGGAGATGACCTTGTCGCCGTCCTTATCCGCTGAAGGTGCCGGGCAGGTGCCCTTGGCTCCGCCGTGGATGTGCTGAACGTGCGGGTACGGGGCGTCCATGAAGGTTGCAGGCATACCCGAAACCTTCAGTACGGCGTGTGCCTGGTTGCCCGTGACATCGACCGTGATGGTGCCGACGCCCGTGCTGCCGTTGACCTGGGCCAAAGTGGACTGGTAGGAGTGGTCCGCTGCCATCGCGGGAGAACCGGACACCGCGAGGGCGGCGAGGGCCAGGGTGGGGACCGCCAAAAGGCGAAGGGTCTTCTTCATTGAATAAATCTCCTCATACAGGCGCGTGTCAATGTTTGCACCCCGGAGAGGGGCCAGTGGTACTTCGGATCACTACGGGGAACGGATGGGTGACAACGTGGCCTATCCCACACTTTCTTGTGGCATGCCCCGGCGGAAGAGTTCCAGGCGCTTATCCGAGCCTCGTGACGGGAAATTGCGGTACGAGTTTCGGAACATTTAACAAGAAACATCGATAAACGGCAGGGGCTGGAGTACATGATTTTCATCTGTTGCGATCCCACAGCGGCGGAATATGTGGCCGCCGAAGACAACATTGTCGAAGGTGGGGCCGAGCCGGAAGCGCATCGCGTTGCACGTTACGGTGACAGGCTGCGTCCTGTCGAAGACGCTACAACCATCGCAGCACGCGTGGGCGAAGTCGTCGACTCCGATGGGCCATTCGCCGAGACCAAGAAATGGATCGCCGGCTATGACGTCATCGCTTGTGCCGATCTTGATGAAGCGACAAGGGAGGGTCCAACCACGCCATGGCCCGGTTCGGCAAGATCGAGATCTGGTCCGCGTGGCCCCTCGGGGAGTAGCCCGGTGGCCGGCTCGAAGATCGAGGCAGGGATGTCAGTGTGCTGCTGCCAGGGCCGCGGGAAGCTCGGTCAGCGCGCTGACTGTGAATTCAGGAGCCTGAAAGTAGTCGGGGTAGGTTCCCGCAGCCCTGTTCAACCATGCCGTTCGCAGACCCGCGCGGGCGGCGCCGTGGATGTCCCACGGATGGACGGCGACCAGAACCATGTCAGCGGGGTCGGCCCCGCAGGCGGCGGCGGCATATTCGTAGGCTGCCCGTGCGGGCTTCCAGCCGGCCGCGTCGTCGACCGAGAGCAGCGACTGAAACTCGTCACGGATTCCGGCGTCGCTGAGCAGCTTCCCGGCGATCCCGGCAGAGCCGTTGCTGAGTGTGATGAGCCGGAACCCGGCAGCGGCGAGCGCCCTAATTCCATCCGGAACGTCTTGATGTGCGCTCAGGCCCGTCATGCCGCCCATGACATGCTCGACGGCTACCTCAAGTGGCCGGTTGAGCCTCACCCCGGTGAGAAGTCCCCGGAGTGCCTCGGCCCCGATGGCGGCGAAGGATCCATTGTCCCCGCTGGCCGTGAGGGCGAAGCCGTCGCGCAACAGGGTAGCGAACCAGAGTTTTGCCAGTTCAGCCGGCGCACCGATGTCGCTAAAGCGTTCGCCCATGGGGGACATGTCGGAGAGAGTTTCGTTGACGTCAAAGACGATTACTGGCATGGCGCTGGTCATGGAATCTCCTTGTTTCAGTATGCATACTCTTCTCCCCAGTCTCCCCCCTTCCTTGCGTGGGGGAGTCCCGCCGGTTCTACATGAGCTTAAGAAAGTGCCAAACGGGACTTCTGTGGAAGTGGTACAAGACGAACATTCCTGTTGCTGATGACCTGTTCGATGATCATCTGGGGATTCTGAAAGGAGGGGCATAGTGGCGAAGTCCATGGAGGAACTACTGGCCAAGCGTTCGGTTGACCGGCCAGCTGTGAATGCCCACAAGAAGCGCATGGTCGATGAGGTCCGGGCCTACCGGCTTTGGGGGCTCCGTGAGGCGTCAGAGCTGACGCAGGTCGAGCTGGCCGGGCGCCTGCATGTCAGCCAGAACAGGGTGTCCCGCATCGAGCACGGTGACATTGATCGTGCCCAGGTCGATACTTTGCGAAAATACGTCGAGGCGCTCGGCGGCCGGCTTCGTGTCGAGCTCGGCGACGAACGAATCCAGATCGCCTGACGAAGCGACTCGGAGCGATCCGCAACCGCAGCCGTCTTGCCCACACAGCGAGGTCTAAAGGTGGGAAAAAGGGGTGTGCACAATGTGCACACCCTGGGCGTCGGATCGGGCCGTACTGGTTCCGGACTCGGCCGGATTGGTGATGTTTTCGGGGGAGTGGCTCATTTTCAGGGGCTGGAACCCGGTTCGAGTCCCACCTCGGGCACAGTGTTTCCGCAGGTCAGGGGCCTTTTTTCGTATTTCTTCGTGTGGACACTCTCGCCTCTGATCTGATGTTCCGGGTGTGTGGTGTCCCGGAATGCCTATTCGGTTGTGTGGGGGAGCGGCTCTCTACGACGGACCGGGTGCCGCCCTGTGGGGCCGCTTATGTGAGTTCATCCTTGTTCATCCTTCCTTTGGGTTTCGCGTTCACCACTTCATGGCGGCTAGGGCCGCGTACAACATGATTTGCTGATTACATTTCTTTATCGACCCCGGGTTGCGGCCGGTCCGGATTTTCCGTTCTGATACCTGTTCATGCAGGGATGCAAGGGGAACGGCATGAAATGGCAACTGACCCGGAGCCGATCATGAGCTCGCTGAGCCTGGCCAGTCGATAGGCGGGGCCGGCTTCGAGGGAGAGTTGTGGGAATTTGCTATGGGCGAGCACCGGACCGCTATGGATCAGGGCATCCAGTTTGAACATTGAGTCTTTCAGGGAGGCTGCGTCGGCCGTCATTTCCGGCGTGATGCCGTGTACCTGGTGGCTTATTGTCGAAGGGTTCCTTGCCTGTGTTCGGGCGGACCAGCCTGGACTCCGTGCCAGCAATCGGGCCGTCACGCACGGTGGTCATGCCCACAGCGCAGGGAGGCGCGGTCAAAGTTGGCTGGCTGGTCGTGGCCGCCGGCGCCGATCACGTTATCAATTACCGGGAAACCCACGCGGCCGAAGAGATCCGCCGGATCGCTCCCAACGGCGTCGACCAGATCGTGGAGGTGGCACCCGCGCAGAACGCGGAACTCGACCTGGCGGTGATCCGCAACCGCGGCTCCGTCGCGGTCTACGCCAACAACGGCGGCGATCAGATGAGCCTGGACGTGCGCAGACATTTCAGCCTCAACGTCCGCTACCAGTTCGTGCTGCTCTACACCGTTGGCATGGCGGCAGTGCATGCCGCCGCCGAGGACATCAATGCGGCCATCGCCGACGCCGCCCTTCCGGTGGGAGAGGCCGCAGGCCTGCCGCTGCATCGCTTTGACCTGTCTGACACGGCCGCGGCCCACACGGCGGTGGAAGAGAGCATCGTCGGCAAGGTGCTGATCGACGGGTCAGCGGGCTAACCGATAACGCTTCGGGAACCTCGCGGGGATCATCACGCCGTGCAGCCTCGGGACTGAGCCGGCTGCCGGTCCGGACTGCGGACCGGCAGCCCGGTTTAGAACGCGTCTGCCTCCGAATTGAGGTCCCGGCCCCGGGTTTCAGGAGCGAACAACCCGGCCGCCCATCCGATCGCGGCATAGCTCATGAGGATGCCGGCCACCGGAACCCAGCCGGGACCTGTCGCCACGACGATGGCGGCGGCCAGGATGGGTCCCAGACCGCCGGAAAGCGCGGAGCCGACTTCCTTGACCGTGGTCATGAAGGAGAAGCGGCGCTTGGATCCGAACATCTCCACCAACCAGGTTGATTCCACACCGTACATGTTGGGGAGCGGACCGCCGAGGAAGATGACGAAGACGAGGGCTACCAGCAGGGGGTTCCGGGTTTCAATCATCAGCATCGCAGGAACGATGAAGACGAACTGAAAGCCGGAGAGCCACAGCCAGACCTTGCGCCGGCCGAACCGGTCGGTGAGCTTGCCGGTCAGCAGAACTGTGGCGATGCCCAGGATCGAGCCGAGCGTCACGCCGGTCGTGACCAAGTTTGCGTCTATTTTCACCACGGACACGGTCCAGCCGATGAGGAAGCCCTTGACGAGGTAGACCGAGCCGTTCTCACCGAGTTTGATACCTAGGGAGACGAGGAACGATTTTTTGGCGTCGGCCGCGTCACGCCAGACACTCTGCTGCCTGGCCTCGGCGCGGGCTTCCGCGCGCCGCGCCTTGACCGCCTCGAAGACAGGCGATTCGCTGATGCTGCGCCGCAGATAAAGTGCCACCAGGGTGGTGACCACGCTCAGTAGGAAGGGAATACGCCAACCCCAGGCGAGGAAGTCCTCCTTCGGCAATTGCGAGAGCAGCAGCCACAGTCCGCTGGCCAGAAGTACCCCCGTAGAGGTCCCCAGTGCCACCACTGCGCCGTAAAAACCGCGCCGGCCCACGGGGGCGGATTCCACCAGCAGCAGCGAGGCGCCGGACAATTCGGCTCCCGCACCGAAGCCCTGGATGAGCCGCAACAACACGAGGAGGATGGGGGCCCCTACGCCGATCTGGGCGAAGGTGGGCAACAGGCCCATCCCCAGGGTGGCGATCCCCATCATCCCGACAGTGATGACCAGGACGGATTTCCGGCCGTATTTGTCCCCAAGATAGCCGAAGTAGATTCCGCCTAGGGGCCGGACGAGGAACCCCGAGCCGTAAGCTGCGAAGCTGGCCAGCAGTGCCATTGCCGGGTCTGTGTTGGGGAAGAAGAGCGGTCCGAAGACCAGCGCCGCTGCCAGTGTGTAGAGCGTGAAGTCCATGTACTCCAGGGCAGAGCCCAGCCAGGACGAGATTGAGGTGCGGCGCAGTTCGGCCGGCGACACCTCCGGATGGAGCGCCGTGCGCTGTGGGGCCGCCTCGGCGTATTTCAGGTTTCGGTTTTCAGTGACCACGGAGTTTCTCCCTCGTGACGAGCCTGCAGGCAGGCTCGGCCGTAACGTCGTTGTTCGGATGATTGTGCAAGGTCGTGGGGGATCCCGTTTAGCTCCGGAGCAGTGAGACAGTCTCCGCGATGCAGGCTGGTTTTTCGGAGCCTTCCAGCTCGATCAGGTGGTGGAACTGCAACTGCCGGCCGTTGGCCGTGTCGGTCACCGAGGCCAGTGTCAGCCTGTCCCTTATTCGCGAGTTAACTCTGGCGGGCGCCGGGAACCTGACCCTATTCAGGCCGTAGTTGATGATCATCGCCGCCCCGTGGACCCGGTAGACCTGGCCGGCCAGGTACGGCAGCATTGACAGGCTGAGATAGCCGTGGGCCACTGTGGCGCCGAACGGCCCGGCGGCGGCCCGCCAAGGATCGGTGTGGATCCACTGCTGGTCCAGGGTGGCATCGGCAAAGGCTTGGATCTGAGTTTGGTCCAGGGTGTGCCAGCCGCTCACCCCGATTTCCTGCCCTATCATGCTTGCCAGCTCGGCGGCGTCTTCGAACAGCCTCATTTAAACCCTTTCCAGCAGCATGGCGACGCCCTGGCCCAGGCCGACGCACATTGTGGCCAGGCCGCGGGTGGCGTTTTCGCGTTCCATCCGGCCCAACAGTGTGACGACGATCCGTGATCCGGAGGAGCCCAGCGGATGTCCGAGGGCAATTGCGCCGCCGTCGCTGTTGACGGTGCCGGCATCCATCCCGAGCAGCCGCATGCAGGCCAGTGACTGCGCGGCGAAGGCCTCGTTAAGTTCGACGGCGCCGACGTCGTCCAGGCTCCAGCCTGCCTTGGCGAGCGCCTTCCGGGTGGCCGGGACCGGGCCGATTCCCATCACTTCCGGGGCGACGCCAGCGGCCTGGCTTGTGACGATGCGCGCCCGCGGCGTCAGGCCATAGCGTGCCACGGCCTCGCCGCTGGCGACCACCACTGCGGAGGCGCCGTCGTTGAGGGAACTGGAGTTGCCCGCGGTGACGAGCCCGCCCGGCTTCACGATCGGCCGGAGGCTGGCCAAGGCCTCGGCGGTTGACCCGCGGCGGGGCCCCTCGTCGGTGTCCACGAGCGATACTTCCCCGCGCCGGCCGGTGACCGGAACGGGGACGATTTCGTCGCGGAAGCGGCCCGCGGCGATCGCTGCCACGGCGAGTTCGTGCGAGCGCAGCGCGAAGTTGTCCGCGTCGGCGCGGGAGATCCCTTCGCGGCTGGCCACTTCTTCAGCGGTTTCGGGCATCGAGAACCGGGCGTTGGTGTTCATCCGCGGGTTTACGAACCGCGCACCGATCGAGGTGTCCGCCAGTTCCCCTGGTTTGGCGAAGGGCGTCTCCGGCTTGGCTAGGACCCAGGGCGCCCGAGTCATGGACTCGACACCGCCGGCAACCACAAGGTCGGCGTCGCCGTTGCGCACCGACTGCGCCGCCATGCTGATGGCTGTGAGACCCGAGGCGCACAGCCGGTTGACCGTGACAGCGGGGACTGCGTCGGGCAGCCCGGCCAGCAGCACTGCCATCCTGGCAATGTTCCGGTTGTCCTCCCCGGCCTGGTTCACGCAGCCCAGGATGACCTCGTCAAGGCTGGCCGGATCGATGCCGGCCCTGGCGACGGCGGCCTGCAGCACCAGCGCGGCCAGGTCGTCGGGTCGAACCGTGGCGAGTGTGCCCCCGTGACGGCCCACCGGGGTGCGGACGCCGCCGACCAGGAATGCCTCGGGCATCAGCGGGCCCCTCCGTTGATGTAAAGCGTCTGGCCTGAGACGTAGGAGGAATCGTCGCTGGCAAAGAAGGCCACTGCGGCGGCCACTTCCTCCGGCTGGCCCACCCTGCCCAGCGGGGTGCGGGCCGCCACCGCCTCCTGGTGTTCGGCCGGGCTGCTGCCCACGCGTTCGGCCGTTGCCGCGGTCATCGAGGTGGCGATATAGCCGGGGGCCACGGCGTTGACAGTGATGTTGAACTGGCCGAGTTCGATGGCGAGCGTCGCCGTCAGGCCCTGGATGCCGGCCTTCGCGGCGGCATAGTTGGCTTGGCCGCGGTTGCCCAGCGCGCTGCGGCTGCTTAGTGAGACGATTTTTCCGTACTTCGCCGGGACCATGTACCGCTGGGCAGCACGGGAGCAGAGGTAGGCACTCGTGAGGTTTGTGGTCAGGACCGAGTCCCAGTCCGACCGGTCCATCTTGAAGAACAGGTTGTCGCGGGTGATGCCCGCGTTGTTGACGAGGATGTCCAGCCGACCGAACTCCCGGTGAATTTCGTCGAAGACGAGGTCCACGGCCGCCTCATCCGTGACGTCGCAGGCGGCAGCGACGGCTTTACCGCCGGCGGCGAGCACGTGCGGGTGATCCGAGATCCGCTGCGCGGTTTCCTTAGCGCCGTCTTCGTTGAGGTCCAGGATGACGACAGTGGCGCCTCCGGTGGCCAGCTTCAGTGCGGTGGCGGCGCCGATTCCCTGTGCACCGCCGGTGACGGCTGCTACCCGGTTGGTGAAATTGCTCATGGTGTTTCCTTTGCTTGCGTGGGATTTGACGGAGCCTGTGTGGCGCTTGCCGGGGCCGGGATCTAGCTGAAGGCGGAGAGGCCGGTGATCTCGCGGCCGACCAGTAGGGACTGGATGGAGTCGGTGCCCTCGTAGGTCGAGACGACCTCCATGTCGGTCATGTGCCGGGCGACGTGATTCTCCAGCAGCACGCCGTTGCCACCGAGCATGTCCCGCGCCTCGGAACAGATCCACCGGGCCTTCTGGGCCGTGTGCATCTTGGCCAGCGAGGCCATGGGCCCGGTCATCCGGCCGTCCTCGGCCAGGACCGCCAGCCGGAAGCAGATCAGCTGCATGGCCGTCAGCTCGGCGAGCATGTTGGCTAGCTTGTTCTGCACGAGCTGGAAACTGCCGATCGGTTTGCCGAACTGCTGCCGGGTCTTCGCGTAGTCCACCGCGATCTCGTAGGCTGCCATGGCGTGGCCGAGGGATTCCCAGGCCGCTCCGCTGCGGGTGGACGTCAGGACGCGGGTGACGTCCTTGAACGAGTGGCAGCCGGTGAGCCGGTTCTGCGCTGGCACCCTGAGGTTGTCGAGGGTGATGTCCGGCTGGAGGATCGCCCGCTTGCCGATCTTGCCGGTGATGACCTCGGTGGAGTACCCGTCAGGGTAGCTGCCGTCGTCGTTGCGCTCCATTACGAAGGCCTTGACCTTGGCGTCCGCTTCGTCGCGTGCGAAGAGGATGACGACGTCGGCCATGCTGGCGTTGCCAATCCAGCGCTTGCGCCCGTTAATGATGTAGCTGTCGCCGTCCCGCCGCGCGCTGGTCTCCAGGGCCACGGAATCGGACCCGTGTTCAGGTTCGGTGAGGGCGAAGGCACCGATCTTGTCCAGCGTCGCCATCGCGGGGAGCCAGCGCTGCTTTTGTTCCTCGCCGCCAAGCATGTTGATGGTTCCCATCGCCAGGCCAGACTGGACCCCGAGGAAAGTGTTGACGGAACCGTCGCCGCGGGAGACTTCTGCAGCGACGATCCCGGCGGCAAGCCTGCTCAGCCCGGGGCAGCCGTACCCTGTGATAGTGGTTCCCACGATGCCGAGGGCGGCGAGTTTGGGGATCAGCTCGAAGGGGAACTCGGCCCGTTCCCAGTAGCCGTTGATGACGGGCAGCAGGTCTTTGTCGACGAAGCTGCGGACCTTCAGCCGGAGGGCCCGGTCCTCAGCGGTGAGGAAGTCGTCCATAAGGTAGAAGTCGGTGCCTTGTTCGGGCATTTGCGGTGTCATTGGGTCAGCTCCAGGGGTGTGTGATCGGGGATCCGCGTTTCACGGGGTTCCGTGCCTGTCTGCGGGGGCTGGTATTGGGCGAGCCAGCGCCGCTCTCGTTCCGCCAAGGGCCGGGCCTTGCCGGTCTCCGGCCAAACTGAAACAAGCACAGTCCGGCCGTGCACGGCGACTGCGCCGTTCTGGGCGCCGGTGAATTCGAGGCTGAAGGAGCTGGTGCCGATTGTGCTGACCGTGAGTTCAACGTCAAGGTCTTGGCCGTGGTGGATCGGCCGCCGATAGTTCAATTCGAGGGCAGCCACCACCGTGGGGGTCGCTTCGGCCGGGCGGATTCCCGGCATCGTTGCCCGCCACTTGATCCTCGACTCCTCCAGGAGCGTCACGACGGCGGCGTGATTGACGTGTCCGTTAAGGTCTTGGTCCGACCACCGCGGGGAGACGCGGGTCCGGTACGCCTCAGGCATGAGCCAGCGCTGTCTGGCGCGACAGCCAAGTTCGAACCAGCTCAGCGCTTTCGTTGAGTTCCGGTGGCGCGAGCGCGTAGTCCACCGGGGTGCGAGAGTACTCGACGGGATGTCGCACGGTTGGAATCTTTCGGGTCCCGGCGCCAGCCAGCACCACCGGTTGCAGACCCAGCTGTTCGGCGAAATCAACCCCGCCACGTACGTCCTGGATCGGCGCACACGGCAGCCCTGCCGCGGAGAGCTCACGGAACCACTGCGCCGCGGACTGTGTGGCGAGCCGGGCGTGGAGGATGTCGCGTAGCTCGTCCCGGTGGGCGTTGCGCTTCAGTGTCTTGGCGAACTTAGGGTCCCGGGCCACCTCAGGGATCGCCAGTGCCCCGCACAGCCGGACGAACTGGGCATCATTGCCCGTGGCGATGATGATCATGCCGTCGCTGGTCTGCATCGGCGCATACGGATACATGCTTGGGTGCTCGTTACCCATACGGGTCGGCACTACACCGCCGATCACGTAGGCCGCGGACTGGTTCACCATTCCGGACAAAGCCGAGGTCAGGAGGTTCAGCTCCACCAGCTGGCCCTCGCCGGTCTGGTCCTTGTGGTGCAGTGCCCCCAAAATGCCGATGGCCGCGTGTAAGCCGGTAATAACGTCAAACAGGGCGATGCCGGCCCGGTACGGCTGCGTGTCATGGTCTCCGGTCAGGCTCATCATTCCCGAGGCGGCCTGTACGAGCAGGTCATAACCCGGGATATGCGCGCCGGCGCCGGTGCCGAACCCGGTGATTGAGGCGTAGATGATGTCCGGCTTCAGCTCCGCGGCGGCGGCATAGTCCAGGCCTAGCCGCGCCATGTTGCCGGGTTTGAAATTCTCGATCATGACGTCCGCGGAGCGGACCAGGGAACGCGCCACATCCAGGTCCTCCGGGTCTTTCAGATCAAGGGCGATGGAATGCTTGTTGCGGTTCACGGCGAGGAAAAATGTCGCCGCGCCGTCCCGGACCGGGGGCATGTACGTGCGGGTGTCGTCGCCGTCGGGGCCCTCGACCTTGATCACGGTGGCGCCCATATCAGCCAAGAGCATGGTGGCGTATGGGCCAGCCAGCACCCGGCTGAAATCCGCGATGACGACACCGGCAAGGGGCCCGGTGCTTGTCCGCCCCAGGACTTCAATGCCCCGCCGGTCTCGGCCTTCGGCGGGACGGTTGCGTCCGCCGGCAGCCCGTTCGTTGCTCGGGTGTGTCATGTAATTCCTCCGATGTGTGGTCTGCATCACCACCCTCGCAGTCGGATTGATTCGCGTCCAATACGCACTTGGTGACGGATTGATACCCCTCCGGCATCAATGGCTGCCCCGTCCTGTCGAGTATCTTGGGCCTATGAACAATGACGTTTACCTGAGTGGGAGCTGACCAGACTTGGAAATACAGCAGATCCGGGCCTTCCTGGCGGTGGCTGAGGAGCTGCACTTCGGCAGGGCCGCGCTCCGGCTCCACATGGCCCAACCGCCGCTGAGCCGGTCCATCCAGCGCTTGGAACACGAACTCAAGGCACCCCTCTTTGTGCGGAGCACCCGGACGGTGCAGTTGACAGCAGAAGGGCAGGCGCTGCTGGCGCCGGCACGTGAGATCCTGGAGGCCTGCCGCCGCTCAAGCCTCGCGGTAGCCTCGGTGGGTCGCGGTGAAACCGGGCGCGTGCGGGTCGCTTTCGCCGGTGTCTCCTCGCATGTGATGGTGGGCAAGCTCGCCAAACGGGTCCGGGAGACGCACCCCGGGATCGATTTCGAGCTGTCCAGCTCCAACTTTGCCCTGCCGGCCATGGACAAGGTCATAAGCGGCGCCATGGAAGTCGGCCTGGGTCGCTGGAACTTCATTCCCGCCGTCCTGGATTCCCGGATCGTGGCCAACGAGCGGCTCGTGGTGGCCTTATACGAAGATCATCCCCTGAGCGGTCGCCATTCGCTGCGAATGGCCGATCTCGCAAAGCAGCCATTCGTCACCTTGCCCGAGAATCCGGGAGCAATCCTCCATGACCACCTCCGGAGGCTGTCCAGCGCCGCCGGCTACGCTGCGGAGATCGTACAGGTGGCGCCGGATTCGCAGACACTCATGGCACTTGTGGCCGCCGAAATCGGCGTTGCCTTGACGGTGTCCTCCGTGCCGGAGAATTTCAGCCACCCGGGGGTCGTCTTTCTCCCGCTGGACGACCCGGCCGACGTCATCCAATTGCGGCTGGTCTGGCGGAAAGACAACTTCAGCCCAGCACTGCGCGAGGTCCTTCGGCTCTCGGAAGAAGTCCTGCCGTCACCCGCCGGGGGCGTTCATTGATACGCCCAAGGCATCAGCGAGTGCCGGATTGGGTATTGGATCTGGCGCCATCAGGCTGGCACAGTGGTCGGAGATCGTCGGCGGAGACAGCTAGCCCCCGCCGCCAACCAGCCGCACGACATGCCAGGAGAATGAAACATGACCGTAACCGCACCCGCCCTGGTCCTCGACGACGTGCTCAACCTGGACAGCCTGCTGAGCCCGGATGAGCTGGAATTGCGCAGCGCTGTCCGGGACTTCGTAAACGAACGCATTCGCCCTAACATCGGCTCTTGGTACGAGGACGCCCACTTCCCGCTGGAGCTCGTACCCGAACTCGGAGAGCTGGGAGTCCTCGGGATGCATTTGAAGGGCTACGGCTGCCCGGGCCGCAGCGCCGTCGAATACGGTCTCGCCGCCATGGAACTGGAGGCTGGCGATTCCGGGCTCCGGACATTCGTCAGCGTTCAGGGCTCCCTGGCCATGAGCGCCATCCACAAGTGGGGGTCCGAGGAGCAGAAGAATGAGCACCTGCCAGCGATGGCCCGGGGTGAAAAGATCGGCTGCTTTGGATTGACCGAACCTACCGCTGGCTCCGATCCGTCCAGCATGGCGACCTTCGCGGAACCTGACGGCAACGGCGGCTGGATCGTCAATGGCGCGAAACGCTGGATCGGGCTTGCCTCCGTGGCCCAGATCGCGGTCATCTGGGCCAACACCAGTGAGGGCGTCCGCGGGTTCATTGTGCCCACTGACACGCCCGGTTTCACCGCGGCCCCCATTGGCTCAAAGCTATCCATGAGGGCCTCGATTCAATGCGACATCACCCTGGACGATGTCCGGTTGCCGGCCACGGTACTGCTCCCTGGCGCGCGCGGACTCAGTGGCCCCTTTGCCTGCCTCAATGAAGCCCGCTATGGGATTATCTGGGGCGCCATGGGCGCGGCCCGGGATTCCTACGAAGCCGCCCTCGAGTATTCCAAGGAGCGGTTGCAGTTCGGCAAGCCCCTCGCCGGCTATCAGATCACCCAGGAGAAGTTGGTGAACATGTTGCTGGAAATTCAGAAGGGCACGCTCCTGGCCTTGCACACCGGACGCCTGAAGGACGCGGGGGCGCTGGAGCCGGTGCAGATTTCCGTGGGGAAGCTCAACAACGTCCGCGAGGCCATCGACATTTGCCGCGAAGCCCGCACCATCCTGGGCGGCAACGGCATCACCCTGGACTACTCACCGCTGCGCCACGCCAACAACCTCGAATCCGTGCGCACCTACGAAGGCACTGACGAGGTCCATACCCTCATCCTTGGCCAGCGCATCACGGGCATCTCCGCGTTCCGCCAAGGGTGACGGCCGCCGCAACGGCTTACGTCTTCCTTGGGCTCCGCCTCCTCGGACGGTTTCCGTCCCTCAAGGTGTTCCAGGTGTGGATGGATTCCACAAGGTCCACGAAATGATCGGTGTTGTCCATGGCCCGGACAAGGTGCAGGATCCCGTCATTGCGAGCAATAAAAGCGACGTCTAGGTCAACGGCGCGGTGCGCAGAACGCGCACTGCCCGTGCTCGAAGATCGGCGGCCGAATGTCGATCGGCCCCGCGCCACCATCGAATCTCTGCGGGCCTGGGAACGTGACGAGACTCCAATGAACGATTGTCGTACGGCTGCCATTGAAGCCCATGCGGCGGCTCCCGATGCGATCGAAGCGGGCGTGCCGGATGCTGTGGAGGCCGTGCGTGCTGCCCATCAGGCTGCAGCAGTCGCCGACATGTTTGAGCGTTCACGGCACGAGGTCCCATACGCTGCAGAAGCCATCAAACTTAGCGGGACAGGGGACGCCGATCGCAAAGCGGAACGCAAATGGCAAGGTGAGCGGGGTCGCTTGGGGGTGTCGGGCGTCGCTTCGCCGTTGGTGGTGCGTTCTCATCGTTGAGGGCTGGCCTGCCGGTTGGTCATGCAGGTTGCTGTTCGCTTCCCCATGAATTCTTCGGAAAGGAGGAACCCGCCGCCATGATGTTCGTCGATTTCCAGCGTGAGGGTGTGCATAATGTGCACACCCTGGGCTTCGGATCGGGTCGTATATCGGTTGGGCTGGGCCGGATTGGCGATGTTTGCGGGGGAGAGGCGAATTCGCAAGGCCCGGAGTCCGGTTCGAGTCCCACCTCGGGCACGTGTTTTCCCTGTTCAGGGGCTTTTTAGTGTTTTTTCGTGTGCACATTGTGCACACTCTCGCCTCTGACCTGATGTTCCGGGTGTGTGGGGTCCCGGATAGACCTATTTGGTTGTGTGGGGGAGTGGCGGACTACGGCGGACAGGGTACCGCCCCAGGGAGTCTCTCCTGGGTGCTCGTCCTCGTTCGTCCTTCCGTCGGGTTTTCACGTTCAGTACTTCATGGTGGGCAAAGCCGCGAACAACATGACTTGCTGATGACTCTGTATATCGACCTTGGGGTTTCGACTGGTCCGGATTTTCCGCTCTGATAACAGTTCATGCAGGACTGCGAGGGGGAACGGCATGACGTTGCCACTGATCCGGAGCTGATCATGAGCTTGCTGAGCCTGGCCAGTCGGCAGGCGGGGCCGGCGTCGGGGGCGAGTTGTTGGAGTTGGTGCGACGCGCTGCCATCGCCTTCCCAAAGGTTAACCCGCCGCCGCAGCCATCATTTTTCCCGTCACCGCCGCATCCGGCTTCTGGGTATCCGGCATCGCTGTCCTCGCTGTTTTGACGGTGTGAGCTGGCCACGTTGCCCTTAATCAAAACCCGACGATCCCTGCCTCCGCCGGCGTCAACGCATGCTGGATGAGCAGCACGGCGACGACCCAGACCGGATCTTTGCCGAGTGCCTGTGCGTCGACCGGCTGCTGCACCACGCGCACTCCTGAAAAACCTCAGGAGAATCGATCCGCCTCAGCCAGGCACTGGCCGGAAAAGGAGTCACGCCAATGAGCTAACCCCACATCCCAACATGGCCAACGCCGCCGAACACCCGGGCACTTTTGCTGGCCGTCCATGGGCACAAACTATTGGCCATTGACACAAGAGCTGCGCCCCGCTCCTTGACCAATCTCCGCTGGGTGGGATCAGATCAGGATGCTGCATGAGTATTTGAGGCTTTGAGCACCACCCAATCGTGCGGTTCAGCACCACCGATCGTGCGGGAGAGCGCCAGTGGTGGTGTGGCTGGGAGCCACTGACGCCCTCCGGCATCTGCCACAGCCAGAACTCGAAATCCCGCGGTTCACCGCAAATTTCTCCCGTTCCCCCGCGGGCCCCCGCCATTCCGGGGATCCGGCCCCGCGTGGGTGCA
>NZ_MQTS01000158.1 GCF_020532825.1 Arthrobacter sp. SO3 | reverse complement strand
ATGCCCAGCGTTCGCGCCCACCACTGGGCACAATGCCATCATGCCCATTCGCCACCCCGGGCGGAGGACATGTCCAGCGGCCACCGGCACCGGGCACGCTCCAGATCCATGCCGACGTGGTTCCCCGAGGGACATGCCCAGCGTTCGCGCCCACCACTGGGCACAATGCCATCATGCCCATTCGCCACCCCGGGCGGAGGACATGTCCAGCGGGAGGGGCGGGTGGAAGCGCTGGCTACGCGTCCGAGAGGTGCGCGATGGTTGCCGTCGCCCGCCGCTGCGCTTCCGGCGGCACATCACGGACGATGTCCTCAAGGAAGCTGTAGCGTCGAAGCCATTGGCTGCTCTGCCGTTCCTTCCGCGCGTTGGCCCGCTGCCACCAGTCGGCGATGTCCCCCCAGCCGGGTGCGGCCAGCGAGCCGCCGACCTCCTGGACGGCGAGAGCGGCGCAGAGGTTGGCGAACCGCAGCCGGTCGCCGAGCGGCCAGCCGGCCAGGCAACCGACGATAAAGGCCGCGCCGAAGCAGTCGCCCGCGCCGGTCGGATCGTAGGCGGACACCGGCAGCGAGGGCACCCACTCCTCTTCGCCCGTTTCGGAGTCCACGGCCATCGCCCCCTGCGCCCCCAGGGTCACGACGGCGACCGGCACCTTGTCCGCCAGGGCATACAGGGCCGCCCACGGGTTGTCGTTGCCGGTGAAGGCCATCGCCTCGTGCTGGTTCGGCATGAAGGCGTGGAAGTACTGCAGGTTGTCCAGCCTTCTGGAGGACCAGACGCCAGTAGGGTCCCAGCCGACGTCGCCGAACAGCCGGACCCCGGCCTTGTGGGCGTCGAGTGCCCACGGTTCCAGCTCCTCGCCAAGCTCAGCGACGGCGGCGAGCGCCGGCGGCGGGCAGCCGACCAGTTCGCTGGAGCTCACCGGGGCCGGGTGGCCGTGCGTCACCATGGACCGGTCATGCTCCACGCTGAGGGACACCGTGACCGGTGAATGCCAGCCTGCCACGCGCCGGGACAGGGACAGGTCCACGTGCTCCTGTCCGGCCAGGATCTTCCAGTTGTAGTCGCCGTAGCCATCATCGCCGAACGCGGCCGCCAGCCCGGTGCGCAGCCCGAGCCGTGCCGCGGCAATCGCCTGGTTGGCCACGCCTCCCGGGCAGCTGCCCATCCCGTCGCTCCAGATCTCGGTTCCGGCGACGGGCGCGTGCGGCAGCCCGGTGAAAATGATGTCCTGGAAAACGGTCCCGGTCAGCAGCAGGTCAAAGCCCACCGCGTCCGGGGTCCGGACGGAGGAAAGCGGATCAAAACGCCGCGTCGGTATCGCGTCCATGTATGGCACATTACGCCGTCCCGGTACCGCTGGAAAGGCGCGCAACGGGCCCGGACGGACCACTGTGAATAGACTGTCGGCATGCGGCTGATGATTGCCGGAGGCGGCGGGTTCCGCGTACCGCTGGTCTACCGGGCGCTCTGCGCGGGACCCTTCGCCGGGCTGGTCCGGGAACTGGTGCTGTACGACGTCGATCCCGGCCGCCTCGCCGCCATCAGCGCGGTCCTGGCTGCCTACGCGGGGCAGGCCGAGCCCGGCGCCGCGGCCGCCGCAGGGCCCAGCGCCACGCCTCCTCCCGCGGTCCGGGCCACCACCTCGCTGGCCGAGGCGCTGGACGGCACGGACCTGGTGTTCGCCGCGATCCGCCCCGGCGGGACGGCGGGCCGCACAGCCGATGAGCGTGTGGCCCTGGACCTGGGGCTCCTGGGCCAGGAGACCACAGGAGCCGGCGGCATCTCCTACGCGCTGCGGTCCATCCCCCGCATGCTCGAGCTCGCCGAGCAGATGCGGCACCACTGCCCGGACGCGTGGCTGCTCAATTTCACCAACCCGGCGGGCATGGTCACCGAAGCCCTCGTTCCGGTGCTCGGGCGCAAGGTCGTGGGCATCTGCGACTCGGCCAGCGGGCTGGTGTACCGGGCGGCGCGGGCCGCCGGCGTCGAACTTCCAGAGGGAAAGCTCGACGGCGTGGGGTACTACGGCCTAAACCATCTCGGCTGGCTGTACCGGCTCGAGTCCGGCGGCAGGGACGTGCTGCCCGGGCTGCTGGCCGACGCTCGCGCCCTGGCCGGTTTCGAGGAAGGCCGGCTGTTTCCGCAGCGCTTCGTGGCGGAACTGGGGTGCCTGCCCAATGAGTACCTCTACTACTACTACGAGACCGGGCGTGCCGTGGCTGGCATCCGGGCCTCCGCCACGACCCGCGGCGAGTCCATCGACCGGCAGCAGACCGAGCTCTACCCGCGGCTCGCGGCGGCCGGCCGGGACGCCTACCGGCTGTGGGACGCCGCGCGCCGCTCCCGCGAAGAGGGTTACCTCGCCGAGGCCCGGGCCGCCGGCGAGCGCAGGGACGAGACGGACCTGGCCGGCGGCGGCTACGAACGCGTCGCGCTCGCGGTCATGCGCGCCCTCTGCGGCGGCGGTCCGGCGGAGCTGATCCTGAACACCCCGAACACCACCGGCGGTGCCCGCAGCGCTGACGGTGCCGCGGCGGCGATTCCGGGGCTGCCGGCGGACGCCGTCGTCGAGGTGCCCTGCCGGGTGACGCCCGACGGCGTGGTGCCGCTGCCGCAGGAACGTCCGGCACCGGCGCGACTGGCCCTGCTCCAGCAGGTCAAGGACGTCGAACGCCTCGTCGTGACGGCCACCGGCCGGGACGCCGGGACAACGGGCCCGGGCCGTCGCGAAGCGGCGCTGGCGGCCTTCGCCGGACACCCGCTGGTCGGCTCCGCGGACCTCGCGGGAAAACTGCTCGCTGGCTACGAGGCCGCGTTCCCGGACCTGGCGACCCTTTGGGCCGGGAACCCCTGAGCCCGCCGGCGCCGGCTGTCCGGCGCCGGCTGTCCGGCGCCGGCTGTCCGGCGCCGGCTGTCCGGCGCCAGGACCGCTACAGGTTGCGGTACATCAGGTGCAGGCCCACGTAGCCCAGCCGCGGGTGCAGGAACGCATCGGGGATGGTGGCCAGGATTTCGAAGCCCAGGGACTGCCAGGCGGCAACCGCCCGGACGTTGCTTTCCACAACGGCGTTGAATTGCATGGCGCGGAAACCGGCTGCCCGTGCCGCGTCCAGCGAGTAGGCGCACAGCGCACGGGCCACCCCCTTGCCGCCGTGGGCCGGGGCGACCAGGTACCCGGCGTTGGCGACGTGGCTTCCGCCGCCGCCCTGGTTCGCGTGCAGCTCGCCGGTGCCCAGAACGGCACCCTCGAACTCCCCCCGCCCCGCGGCGACGAAGGTCTGGCCCGGAGCCTGCTTGAACCATCGTTCGCGGGCCTGGTGCTCGGTGGTGTCCCGGTCCCAGGTGAAGGTCTCCCCGGCCCTGATGACGGGTTCGAGGATCTCCCAGATCGCCGGCCAATCCCGGCCGGTGGCCGGGCGGATATCCCAGCCGGGCGCGGGGGAATCTGTCTCTGCAGGTGTGCTCACAGCCGTCACGCTAGCAGCAAGCCCGGCGCTGTGACCGGCGCCGCCCGCCGGCCTGTGAACCCGCGGGAACTTCAGGAGTAGTGTTTTATCGAAACGCAGTTCCGGCAGCGTCCGCCAGGGCCTGTCCGCCAGGGCCTGTCCAGAGAGGGAGTTGAATGTCGCTGATCCGCCGCGTGGCCTTCCTCTCCCTGCACACCTCCCCGATGGAGCAGCCCGGTTCCGGCGACGCCGGCGGCATGAACGTGTACATCCGCGCCCTCGCCGCGGCCCTGGCCGAAACCGGCGTCGAGGTGGAGATCTTCACCCGATCCACGGCCGCCGGACAGGCCGCCGTCGAGCACCCCTCCCCCGGGGTCTGCGTGCACAACGTCCTGGCCGGCCCGACCCGGAAGCTGCCCAAGGAGGAACTGCCTGAACTGCTGCACAGCATGGTCGCCGAAATCGACCGGATCCGGCAGCTCCAGCCGCACGGCCGCTACGACGTGATCCATTCGCACTACTGGGTTTCCGGGGTGGCCGGGCTCGAACTCGCCAGCCTGTGGGGCCTGCCCCTCGTCCACACCATGCACACCATGGCCAAGGTGAAGAACCTGCACCTGGTCGCCGGCGAGCAGCCCGAGCCGCGCCGGCGCGAAGACGGCGAGCAGCGGATTGTCGACGGCGCCACCCGGCTGATCGCCAACACGGGCACCGAGGCTGCGGAACTGGTCTCGCACTACAACGCGGACAACGACCACATCGATGTGGCGCCGCCCGGCGTGGATCTGGGCATTTTCACCCCCGCCTTCCGTACCCGCGCCCGCGCCGAGCATGGGGTGCCGCCGGACCGGTTCCATCTGCTGTTCGCCGGGCGGATCCAACGCCTCAAAGGCCCGCAGATCCTGGTGAAGGCCGCCGCCCTGCTGCGGGCCCGGCGTCCGGACATCGACCTGCAGCTGACCATCGTCGGAGCGGTCAGCGGGTCCAAGGACTTCGATCTGAAGTCGCTGATCAGCGCCGCCGGAATGGACGACGTCGTCACCCACCACCCGCCGGTCAGCGCACCGAAGCTCGCCGGCTGGTACCGGTCCGCCGACGTCGTGGTGATGCCCTCCTACAGCGAATCCTTCGGCCTCGTGGCGCTCGAAGCCCAGGCCTGCGGGACGCCGGTGGTCGCCACCAAAGTCGGCGGGCTGTCCCGTGCGGTCTTCGACGGCAGGACCGGGCTGCTCATCGAGGGCCACAAGCCCGCCGACTGGGCCGACGCCCTGGAAGCCCTGCATGACGACCCGGATACCCGCGGGGACATGGGGCGCGCGGCCGCCCTGCACGCGCAGGAATTCGGCTGGCAACGCACCGCCGCCATTACGCTGGAGAGCTACCACACCGCCTTGAGCCAGTACTTTGGAAACCTGACCATTCCGGTGGGCCACACGCCCTCAACCGGAACAATGGGCCGGTAACAGCGGCCTGAAACCACTGGCCGGAACACCCACCGACGCCACGAGCCAAAGGACAACGATGTCTGAATCGACGATTCCCGGATCCGCCGCCACCGCAGCTGTCGGCACCGCGGCGGCGGCGCCGGCCGCCGCGCGCTCCGCCGCCTCCGCCGTGGCGGGGGCGGGGACGGGGGCCGCGCCCTCCGCCGCGCTGAGTGATCTGGAGATCGCGCAGCGGGCCACGATGCGGCCGATCGAGGAGATCGCCGCTGCGGCCGGAATCAACGCCGAGGCCCTCGAGCACTACGGCCGGTACAAGGCGAAAATCGATCCGGCCAAGCTCGCCGTTCAGCACCCCGGCGGTGTTCCCCGCACCCCCGGCAAGGTGGTGCTGGTCTCCGCGATGTCGCCCACACCCGCCGGCGAGGGCAAGTCCACCACCACCGTGGGCCTGGCGGACTCCCTGGCCCGGGCCGGCCACAAGGTGATGATCGCCCTGCGCGAACCGTCACTGGGCCCGATCCTGGGCATGAAGGGCGGCGCCGCCGGCGGCGGTTACTCCCAGGTCCTGCCGATGGACGAGATCAACCTGCATTTCACCGGCGATTTCCATGCCGTCACCTCGGCGAACAACGCCCTGATGGCCCTCGTGGACAACCACATCTACCAGGGCAACGAACTGAACATCGACCCGCGCCGGATGACGTTCAAGCGCGTGCTGGACATGAACGACCGGTCGCTGCGCGAGGTCGTCATCGGCCTCGGCGGCCCGACCCAGGGCATCCCGCGGCAGGACGGCTTCGACATCACGGTGGCCTCCGAGATCATGGCGGTGTTCTGCCTCGCCACCGACCTCGCCGACCTGCGGGAACGGCTCGGCCGGATCACCTTCGGCTACACCTACGACCGGCAGCCGGTCACGGTGGCCCAGCTGGGCGTCCAGGGCGCCCTGACCATGCTGCTCAAGGACGCGCTCAAACCGAACCTGGTGCAGACCATCGCCGGGACCCCGGCCCTGGTGCACGGCGGACCGTTCGCCAACATCGCCCATGGCTGCAATTCCCTGATCGCCACCCAGACCGCGCGCAGCCTGGCGGACATCGTCGTCACCGAGGCCGGGTTCGGCGCCGACCTGGGCGCGGAGAAATACATGGACATCAAGTCCCGCGTCGCCGACGTCGCGCCGTCCGCCGTCGTCGTGGTGGCGACCGTCCGGGCGCTGAAGATGCACGGTGGCCTCCCCAAAGACCAGCTCAAGGAGCCCAATCTGGAGGCGCTGGCTGCCGGCGTCGTCAATCTCCGGCGACATGTGCACAACGTGGAGAAGTTCGGCATCACGCCGGTGGTGGCGATCAACAAGTTCGCCACGGACACCCCGGACGAGCTGGACTGGCTGCTGGACTGGTGCGCCGCGGAGGGCGTCCAGGCGGCCGTGGCCGATGTCTGGGGCCGCGGCGGGGGCGGCGACGGCGGCGACGACCTCGCGGCCAAGGTCGCCGCGGCCATCGACGCCCCGCACACCTTCCGGCACCTGTACCCGCTGGAGATGTCGGTGGAGGAGAAGATCCGGACCATCGTGCAGGAGATCTATGGCGCCGACGGGGTGGATTTCTCCGTCCCGGCGCTCAAGCGGCTCGCGGAGATCGAGAAGAACGGCTGGTCCGGCTTTCCCGTCTGCATGGCGAAGACCCAGTACTCCTTCAGCGACGATGCGACCAAGCTCGGCGCCCCGAAGGGTTTCACCGTGCACGTCCGCGACCTCATCCCCAAGACCGGGGCCGGCTTCATCGTGGCCCTCACCGGCGCGGTCATGACGATGCCGGGACTGCCGAAGATCCCGGCCGCGATGCGCATGGACGTCGACGACGAAGGCAACCCCGTCGGCCTCTTCTAACCAGCAACGCGGGGTCACTTACAGCCCATCCCGAGGGGGATTATGGGCCGTAAGTGACCCCGCGTTGCTGTGTGCGTTGCAGGGGCGCGGGGGTGGGGCGGGGTTAGCGCTCCAGGTCGCCGCGGAT
>NZ_MQTS01000157.1:29401-32792 GCF_020532825.1 Arthrobacter sp. SO3 | reverse complement strand
GGGCTGGACGGGGGTTAACGCCGACGGCGGCCCCACCCGAAGGAGGGACCGCCGTCGTTGAACTGTACGTTCAGCGCTGGACTATTCAGCGTCGGAAGCCGGGTGGTTAGAAACCGCCCATGCCCCCCATGCCGCCCATGTCGTCGCCGCCGCCCATGGCCGGTGAGTTCTTCTCCGGCTTGTCGGCCACAACGGCCTCGGTGGTGAGGAACAGGCCGGCAATGGACGCCGCGTTCTGCAGGGCAGAGCGGGTAACCTTAACCGGGTCGTTGATGCCGGCAGCCAGCAGGTCGACGTATTCGCCGGTTGCTGCGTTCAGGCCGTGGCCTGCAGGCAGGCCGCGGACCTTGTCGACGACGACGCCCGGCTCGAGGCCGGCGTTGAAGGCGATCTGCTTCAGCGGGGCATCGATGGCAACGCGGACGATGTTCGCACCCGTTGCCTCGTCACCTTCGAGCTGCAGGTTGGCGAATGCCTTGGCACCGGCCTGGATCAGGGCAACGCCACCGCCGGCGACGATGCCCTCTTCGACAGCAGCCTTGGCGTTGCGGACAGCGTCCTCAATGCGGTGCTTGCGTTCCTTGAGCTCAACTTCGGTCGCGGCACCGGCCTTGATGACTGCAACGCCGCCGGCCAGCTTGGCCAGGCGTTCCTGCAGCTTCTCGCGGTCGTAGTCCGAATCGGAGTTTTCGATCTCGGCGCGGATCTGGGAAACGCGGCCGGCAATCTGGTCGGCGTCACCTGCACCCTCGACGATGGTGGTCTCATCCTTGGTGACAACGACCTTGCGGGCGCGGCCCAGGAGTTCAAGGCCGGCGGTCTCAAGCTTGAGGCCGACTTCCTCGGAGATGACCTGGCCACCGGTGAGGATGGCGATGTCAGCGAGCTGCGCCTTGCGGCGGTCGCCGAAGCCTGGAGCCTTGACGGCCACGGACTTGAAAGTGCCACGGATCTTGTTGACGATCAGGGTGGCCAGGGCCTCGCCCTCGATGTCTTCGGCAATGATCAGCAGCGGCTTGGACGACTGCATGACCTTCTCGAGGACTGCAACCAGTTCCTTGACGTTGGAGATCTTGGAGTTGACGATCAGGATGTACGGATCCTCAAGGACCGTTTCCTGACGCTCGGCGTCGGTGACGAAGTAAGCGGAGATGTAGCCCTTATCGAAGCGCATGCCTTCGGTAAGTTCCAGTTCCAGGCCGAAGGTGTTCGACTCCTCGACGGTGATGACGCCTTCCTTGCCGACCTTATCCAGGGCCTCGGCAATCAGTGCGCCAATCTCGTTGTCACCGGCAGAGATTGACGCGGTGGCGGCAATCTCTTCCTTGGTTTCGATTTCCTTGGCGGAGGCCAGGAGCTCGCGGGTGACGGCTTCGACAGCCTTCTCGATGCCGCGCTTGAGGGACAGGGGATCAGCGCCGGCCGCGACGTTGCGCAGGCCTTCCTTGACCAGGGCCTGAGCCAGCACGGTAGCGGTGGTGGTTCCGTCGCCAGCGACGTCATCCGTCTTCTTGGCAACTTCCTTGACCAGCTCGGCGCCGATCTTCTCGTAAGGATCGTCCAGCTCGATCTCCTTGGCGATGGAAACACCATCGTTGGTGATCGTGGGGGCGCCCCACTTCTTTTCGAGGACGACGTTGCGTCCACGCGGGCCGAGGGTGACCTTGACGGCGTCGGCGAGGATGTTCAGGCCCCGCTCAAGACCGCGGCGTGCCTCTTCATCAAATGCAATGATCTTGGCCATAACGGCAGTAGTCCTTTCGGGACAGTCGTTAAGAATGAACCTTTGCTGCGGTGCCCGCGACGGACGATCCTTGCCCGGCGGCCTCTGTATGCCGCTGGGCCAGGGATCTCACCCCAACCAGGTGTTTCTTTCGCTCCCGGATCAGCTGCTGCAACTTCGCGGCCGGGCGAACCGGGCGTCGTTTTAGCAGTCAATACGCGGGAGTGCTAACTCAATAATTAGCACTCCCCCGGGGAGAGTGCAAGCAGCGGCCGTACCGGGGTGCGCCGTACCGGCCTGCTGGCGGCCCGGGGGAGGACGCAATACGCTACGGGCGATTAACTGCCGCCGCTGCTGGCTGTTTCGCTGCCGCTCATGGTTGCCCGGTTGTCCGCCCCGTAGGTGTAGACAACGTAGTTTGCGGCGCTGACGTCACCGTTGGAATCGAAGCCGATCCGCCCGGACTCACCGTCGTAGTCAGGGCGCTTGCCCGCCCGGATGGCGTCGAGGCACTCCTGGTAGCTTTTGCACACTGCGGCTTCGCCCGCGGCCCCGGCGCCGCCGGACATCTGTACCTTGCCGCCCGAGACGGCGATCAGGCCGGCCGCAATGGAGGTTCCTGCGTCGTCCTGGGCTGCGGCGGCCGCGATGGCCGCGAGGTTGACGGCGTCATACGTCTCGGCGGCGAAGGTCATGTCCTTCAGTCCCGGATCGACGGCGACCAGCTCGCCCTGGAAAGCCGCGGAGGCAAAGGTTCCGGGAAGGATCCCGCGTGCACCGTCGAGGGCACTGGAACCCAGGCCGGAACCGTATTGGCTGACCGCACCGTCGCTGAGGATGAGCTTCTTTCCGGCAAGGCCCGCGTTGTTCAGCTCGGCGATGGCGCCCTGGGCACCAGTGCGGGAGACCAGCACGACGGCGTCCGGGGCCGCTGCCTTCGCGGCAGCGGCCGCCTGCTGTGCCTGGCCCGGCGCGAAACCGGCGACGGTGACGGGTCCGAGGCCGGAGGCCTTGGCCGCGGCGGCGACCGCGTTGGACACGTCCTTGCCGTAGCTGCCCTCCTCGTACACGACGGCGAGGGTTGCCGCACCGTTGTCCTTGGCGAGCTTGACGAGGACGGAGGCCTGCGCGATATCGGCTGCCGCGGTGCGGAAGTAGTAGCCGTTGCTCTGGTAGCTGCTGAGCCCGCTGGCGGTGTTTGCGGGGGAAATCATGGCGATCCTGGCGTTGGCAAGGACATCAATGGCGGCGGGTGCCCGGCTGGAGTCCGTCGGGCCGATGACGACGTCGGCCTTGGCCGCCGCGAGTGCCTTGGCCTGCGCTGCCGCGTCTGTGCTGATGGTCTCGGGGAGCAACTCCACCGGCTTGCCCTTGTGGCCGCCCGCGGCGTTGATTTCCTTGACGGCGAGCTTCGCTGCGGCGAGCTGGGGGGCATTGAGGAAGTTCTGCGGGCCGGTGTTGTCGAGGATCAGTCCGATCCTCAGGGTGCCGTCGCCGCTGGCGTCGGCCGTCTCCACGCGGGCGCCGCCTGTTGGTCCCAGGCACGCAGTCATGCTCAGCGCCGCTAACGCCGCTACCGCCGCGGCGCGGCCCAGCCGCAGCGCACCGGTCCGGCGTGGGGCGGTGCTGGCGGCGGCCTGCCGGACGCAGTCCTTTCCGGCTGCATCG
>NZ_MQTS01000157.1:0-29391 GCF_020532825.1 Arthrobacter sp. SO3 | reverse complement strand
ACTTCTCGGCAGGGTTCGTTGCGGCAGGGTTCGTTGCGGCAGGGTCCGTTGCGGCAGGGTCCTTTCCGGCGGCGTCGTTTTTGGCAGAGGCCGGCGACGCGGCGGCGGCAAAGGTCACGGGGCGGGCCGGACGCTTTCGGCCTGCGGGCCCTTTTCGCCCTCGCCGACTTCGAGTTCCACCCGCTGGCCCTCGTCCAGGGCCCGGTAGCCCTCCCCCGCGATGGCCGACCAGTGCACAAAAACGTCCGCCCCGGAATCGTCCACGGTGATGAAGCCGTAGCCCTTTTCGGCGTTGAACCATTTGACGGTTCCCAATGCCATTGGTGTCCACACTTTCAGTCGGCTTACGGGGCGGCCCACCACGGTGTGCGCCGCGGACTGCAAAACGCAGAATGCACACGCAGTCCGCAAAATACTGTACCCACAGCCCCCGGCCGAAGTGCAGGTCGCTTACGGGTCGGGCGGCTAATAGTTATTCAGGCGTAACAGGGAGGGATTACTGGAAGCCCGGCGCCAGCACTACGACCAGCGGCAGCTCGAATTCGGCCGAGTCAACCACCGTCGGAATGCCCAGGAGTTTTCCGAGGGCTTCGGCGTTACCCTTTTGCGCAGCGCCGCTGTAGAAAACGACCGAGCGCTGCTGGGGCACGCCGCCCCAGTTTCCGGTCGAGCCTACCGTCCAGCCGGCGGTGGTGACGGTCCCGCCTACCCGGTTCGCCAGGCCCGAGGTTGAGGTGGCGTTGAAGACCGCCACGGGCTGTGTCTTGTCGACAGCGGCGGCCGCGGCGGGGGTGGCGGCCGCGGCTGGCGTCTCGCTGGCTGCCGGGCTGGCCGACGCGGGGCTTGCTGTCGGGCTGGCCGACGCCGGGCTGGAGACTGCGGGGCTCGAGGCTGTCGGGGCGGAAGATGCGGCGGCGCTGCTGCCGCCCTGCTCGGCCGATACCGCCTGGGTGTTTCCGGCCGAGGAGATCCCGAGCTTCGGCAGGAACAGGAAGGCCACGAGGCCGACGGCCAGGGCTGCCGCACCAACGGCCAGGATGGGACCCAGACGGCGCCGGCGCCGGGATTCGGCGACTGCGCGGTGGACACCCTGACGTGTGGAGGTCTCCGGGACCCGATCAAATTCATCCCGAGCGTATTTGGTCATGGTAAAAACGACGTCCTTGCATTTTTGACGATTGCCTACGCCGGCATCCGCGCGGGAATCCGCGCGTCCGGTTGTGCTTTACGCGTCTGAGCCCAAGCGGCGGGCGGTGCGCGCACGTTGGCGTGACGTACGTAGTCTACGCAATCTCTTCACCAACATGGGATCTTGGGCCAGCGCATCCTCGGTGTCGATGAGGGCGTTGAGGATCTGGTAGTAGTGCGTCGCGGAGAGGTCGAAGAGCTCCCGGATGGCCTGTTCCTTGGCTCCGGCGTACTTCCACCACTGCCGTTCCAGCGCCAGCATTTGCTGGTCCCGGCTACCCAGCGGCGACTCGGGGCTCGTCCCGGCGGAAACTGATTCCGCCGTGGAAAGGTGTTCTTGCGCTTGTTCGGCCACGACACACTCCCTGGCTGGATCGGCTGAAAAGTCTTCCCCCATGTTACGGGCGAATAACAGGGTTGTCATTTGCCACCCTGCGAGAATGGGCCCTGTGCATACCTCCGACCCGCCTGATTCCGATGCCCTGTTCGAGCTGGAGCCCTCACCGGCCGAAGCAGTTGGCTTCGCTGAGCTGGCGCTGCGGCCGTTGCATGAACTTGTGGCCCCGGACTGGGCCGAGGCGCTGGTTCCGGTGGAACGGCAGCTTCGCGATGTCCTGGCGTTCCTGGGCAGGGAAGTCGCGGAGGGCCACGCGATCCTGCCGCCGCCGTCGAACGTCCTCCGGGCGTTCCGGCAGCCGCTGTCCGCAGTCAGGATACTGATAGTGGGCCAGGACCCCTATCCGACGCCCGGCCATGCCGTCGGGCTGTCCTTCGCCGTGGACGGCGCCACGCGGCCCATTCCGCGCAGCCTCGTGAACATCTACAAGGAACTCGACGCCGATCTGGGTCTTCCGCCGCGGGTCCACGGGGACCTCAGCCGCTGGGCTGACCAGGGGGTACTGCTGCTCAACAGGGTCCTCAGCGTCCGGGCAGGGGCGGCCGGCTCGCACCGGAACAAGGGATGGGAGGCCATAACGGCGGCGGCGATCAGCGCCGTGGCGGACCGCGTCAGAGCCGACGGCACCCCCGCGCCGCTGGTGGCAATCCTGTGGGGCAAGGATGCCGGGGCCGTCCAGCCGTTGCTGGGTTCCACGCCGGTGATCCGCAGCGCCCATCCGAGTCCGCTGTCGGCCGCGCGCGGGTTCTTCGGCTCCCGGCCGTTCAGCCACGCCAATGCCCTGCTCCGGGAGCAGGGGAACGGCACAGTGGATTGGGAACTGCCGCCGCTTCCCTAGCTGGCTTCACAGTCGGGGTCCCGCCCGGGCTTATTGGCTAGGCTTAGCTCCATGACCTCAGTTCCCGCCGCCACCTCGGCCACCCGGAAATCACGCCCGCAGACCAACCTCACGGTGCTGCGCCGCGAGCAGCTCTCGCCGCATATGGTCCGGATCGTTGCCGGCGGCCCGGGCTT
Source organism: Arthrobacter sp. SO3 (assembly GCF_020532825.1). Lineage (GTDB taxonomy): Bacteria > Actinomycetota > Actinomycetes > Actinomycetales > Micrococcaceae > Arthrobacter. The sequence continues at coordinate 26,792 of NZ_MQTS01000157.1, read as the reverse complement.
CGCCGGCTACGTCAACAACGCCTTCGTGGACCGGTACGTCAAGATCGTGTTCCCCCAGCCCGGTGTCGGCTACCGGGAGCCGCTGGATCTCTGGGAGATCCGCGAGTCCATGCCGCGGGATCAGTGGCCGCACACCCGGACCTACACCGTCCGCTGGGTCGACGAGGCAGCGGCAGAGCTTGCCATCGACTTCGTGATCCACGGCGACCAAGGCCTCGCAGGACCCTGGGCCGCGTCCGCCCAACCCGGCGACATCCTGATCTTCACCGGCCCTGGGGGCGGCTACAACCCGGATCCGGCTGCGGACTGGTACCTGTTTGCGGGCGACGAGTCCGCGCTGCCAGCCATCGGCGCCGCGATCGAATCCTTGCCCGCGGAAGCCCGTGGCCTGGCATTCCTCGAGGTGGACGGCGCCGCCGACATCCAGGGCATCGCCGCGCCGGCCGGTGTGGAGCTGCGCTGGATCTTCCGCGGCGGGGTGCCGGCCGGGGACGGCGAGTTGCTGGTCACTGCAGTGCGCGAGGCCTCCTGGCCGGACGGCCGCGTGCAGGTCTTTGCCCACGGCGAGCGTGGCTACATGAAGGGCCTCCGGGAGGTGCTTTACGCACAGCGGGGGCTGGAGCGCTCCCAGGTCTCCCTGTCCGGATACTGGGCGAAGGGCCGCGTGGAGGACGATTTCCAGGCCGAGAAGAAGCTCCCGATCGGGACGATCTAACGGCGCACGAGCCAAAGGCCCACGAGCTAGCGGCGCCGCGCCCGCCGTCGTTCGTTGCTGGCGAGGCCGCGAGTCAGGGGACGGGCTAGCGTGTCACCGAGGACGATGCCGGCCGCGACCCCCAGCACGATGGCCCCGGCGTTGAGCATCCCGCCGGCGCCCATGAGGATCTCGGATTCCTCAATCGTCAATACATACATGGACCGGAATATGGTGAGTCCGGGGAGTAGGATCAGCGCGGCGGGAACTGCAACCACCAGCTGCGGAGCGCCCATCCGCAGGGCCACCACACGGGCCAGCAGACCGATCACCACGGCGGCCAGGGCCGGTGCGAACCGCGGCCCAATGCCCAGCGCGTCACCGCCGATGAGCACCAGGTAGCCGATGACGCCGACAGCCGCGGTGGGGAGCAGCAGCGTCCAACTGGTCTGTTCGGTGATCCCGATCGCGGCGACGGCGATGGCAATCATGATGCCCACGGCCCACCACGGATACGCCGGCGGGAATGTTTCGGTGACGTCGATCGACTCCATGCCGATCATGTCCCCGACCACGAAGCCGACGGCTATCCCGGCGACGAGCGCGCCGAAGGTCAGCATGGTGGAGACGAACCGGCCGGCCGCCGTGACCGGGAAGCCGTTGATCGCATCCTGCACCGAGGAGACGAGCCGTCCGGTCGGCAGCAGCAGCAGGATGCCACCGACCACCACGATGGCGGGAGGTATCTGGATTCCTATTAAGCCGCCGAAACGCCATAAGAGCAGGGCGATGAAGGTGACCAGGAAGGAACACGCGGCGGTGACGAAGAAGTCCGGGGTGCGCCAGCGCGACAGCTTTCGGGCCAGCAGGCTGACCAGCAGGTTGGAGAGGAAAGCCACGGCTGAGGCTCCGGGGCCGCCACCGAGCACACCGACAAAGACGGCGGAGAAAACCCCGAACGCCACCGTGACCATCCAGCGTGGGAAGGGCTTTGAACTGTGCGTGATTTCCTCGAGCTGGCGCACAGCCTCCTCGCGTCCGATCCCGCCGGCGACGATGTCCGTGACCAGCTGGTGCACCTTGGCCAGGCCCGCGTAGTTATTGGTCCAGGACCGCACGACACGGAGCAGTGTGATGGGCGTCTGGTCCTTGGGGGCGTAGTTGATGGCCACGGACTGGTTGGTGATGTCCACTTCGATGTTCTTCAGGCCCAGCGCGGCCGTGATGGCGATGATGCTGGTTTCCACTTCGAGGGCGCCGGCGCCGTATCGGAACATGGACTCGGCCAGGTGCAGCGCGAAGTCGATGGTCTTGCGCGCGGAGGTGTCCACCCCGCCCACCTGGATCATCGGGTTGGCGTAGGGGCTGCCCGCGAGACGGTCCACGATGCTCATCGGCGCGGTGGGCGGGTTCTCGCCCTGCACCAAACGGCGCAGCATCCGTTTGGCAGCGGCGTTTTGGCGCACCTGCGTGGCCGACATCGGCTCGGTCTTGGGCAGTCCGTCGGTTTGCGGCCTGCGGCGGCCGTCGGGTGGCGTTGTCATTCGTGCGTTTTCGATTTCTGTGGCTGCCGGTCTAGTAGAACTGCTGGCCGGTTCGGCGGGTGTAGAGCTGGCGGGCAACGCGTTCCCCGGCGGCCATCCAGGCCTTGTACTTCAGCGGGCTCAGCACCTGGTCGTAGCAGCCGACAAAGTCGGTCACGGTCTTGCTGAAGCTGGTCTTGAACAGGCCCAGGCCGTGGAACGGGTTGGACGTGTCCTTGAGCTGGTCGCTCGGCGGCGTGCCGCAGAAGTCGTATTCGGTGCAGCCGAGTTCCTGGAGCTGGTTGATCGCCGTCCACTGCACCAGGTGGGAGTCACCGTACTGGTTTCGTTTCTGCAGCGAGCCGCCGTCCTTGTAGGTCGCTTTGCGGCCGTAGTTGATGACGAAGGCGCCAACCGACGGAACTTCGTTTTCGTAGACGAAGAGCAGGCGCCCCTGGCCGCGGCTGATGAAGTTGGTCCAGAACTGGCGGTAGTACTCGTATTCGCGGACCCGGACCTGGGACTTGGCTTCCACGGTGTTGTTCATCAACGCGTACATGGCGCGGAAGTTCTCTTCGGTGGGTTCCATGTTGTGGACCTCCACCCCTTCGCGGATGGCGCGGCGGACCGCGTTGCGGCCGCGGGAGTGCAGGTTGCGCAGCAGCTGGTTCTCTTCCGGGGAGATGTCCAGCAGTGCCGTTGAATCGTTGGGCTGGAGGTTGTGGGTTTTGACCAGGCCGGCGCCTTCGATCACGCGCCTGGCCTCATCGGACAGCACGATGTCCGGCTCAATTTTGATGGCGAAGACTCCGAGCCGTGCCCGCTTCACGAACTCGGCGTTGGCCGCGGCGATGCCGGGGATGTCCTCAACAGCAGCCACATCCGGACCCTTGATCAGGTACCAGAGCTTCCCCAGCAGCGGGAAGGACTTCTCCAGGATGAGGTTGTAGCTCGTGTAGTCGGCCGTCTCGTAGACAAGGTGCAGGGGCTTCCAGCCAAAGTGCTGCTTGACCTCGGCGAAGGCCTCCGACTGCAGGAGATTGCCGCCATTGGGGTTCGCGGTGACGTGGGCGTCCCAGTTGGCGATCTCTTCGGCAGAGGCAAAACGGGCGGTGAATTCACGCAAGGGTGCGGCATCCAATCATTGCGGTACGAGCGTCGGCGGCATGCGGACATGCAGGTTCAAGTCTATCTGCCCGGCCCCCCGCTCCCGGCCGGGGAGGAGCGGCTACGCTGGAAGCATGCCGTCTGATCAGCAATCGTTGACCGCAGGGTCCGGACGCCCGCGGAGCGCGGCCGGGCAGCGTGCGATGGGCCCCCAGCTGCTGGGGCTGCTGGCCTTTCTCGCGGCCTCTGCGCTGGTTGCGGGGCTGGGCGGACTCGCCACCGCCAACAACGTTAACGGCTGGTATGCCACCGCGGACAAGGCTCCCTGGTCGCCGCCGAACTGGCTGTTCGGGCCGGTCTGGAGCGTGCTCTACACCGCGATGGCCGTGGCCGCCTGGCTGGTCTGGCGCAAGCGGGCAGAGGCGACTCGGCCCGCCCTCACCGCTTACGCAGTCCAGCTCGTGCTGAACCTGCTGTGGACGCCGGTCTTCTTCGGCCTCTACCCGGCGCTCGGCACGCCCGCTTTGTGGATCGCTTTCGCGATCATCGTGGCCCTGGCGGTCGCTGTGGGCGTCACCGTGCTGTATTTCGGACCGATCAGCCGCACCGCCGGGCTGCTGTTGCTGCCCTACCTCACCTGGATCGTGTTCGCCTCGTCGCTGAACCTCTGGATGGCACTCAACAACTGAGTCAGCATTCGACGACGTTCACGGCGAGGCCGCCCATGGCGGTTTCCTTGTATTTGGAGCTCATGTCCTTGCCGGTTTCGCGCATGGTGACGATGACCTCGTCGAGGGAGACCCGGTGGGTGCCGTCGCCCCACAGGGCCATCTTGGCGGCGTTGATGGCCTTGGCCGCGGCGATCGCGTTGCGTTCGATGCAGGGAATCTGCACGAGCCCGCCGATCGGGTCGCAGGTCAGTCCAAGGTTGTGTTCCATCGCGATTTCCGCGGCGTTCTCGACCTGCTGGGGTGTGCCGCCCATGACTTCCGCCAGCCCGGCCGCGGCCATCGACGACGCCGAGCCGACCTCGCCCTGGCAGCCGACCTCGGCGCCGGAAATCGAGGCCTGTTCCTTGTAGAGCACCCCGATGGCTGCGGCGGTCAGCAGGAACTTGACGATCGTCTCGTCGCGGTCGGCCTGGGTGGCTTTGTCCATGCCGGGGGCGAAGTGCAGGGCATAGTAGAGCACAGCCGGGATGATGCCGGCGGCGCCGTTGGTGGGGGCTGTGACCACCCGGCCGCCCGAGGCGTTTTCCTCATTCACGGCCAGGGCGATCAGGTTCACCCATTCCTGCCAGTACTTCGGGTCCCGGAAGTCGGGGTCCTGATCCAGGGTTTCTTTCATGAGGCGTTCGTGCCAGTCGGGCGCCCGGCGGCGGACCTTGAGCCCGCCGGGCAGCAGCCCCACGCGCTTCAGGCTGACCTGGACACAGGATTCCATCACGGAGTAAATGTGCAGGAGCCCCTCGCGGATCTGCGCCTCAGTGCGGGAGGCACGCTCGTTGACGAACATGATCTCCCCGATCGAGAGACCCTTGGACTGGCAGCGGCCCAGCAGTTCCGCGGCGGTGCGGAAGGGCAGGGGCAGTTCCTTCTTGGATTCGTCGAGTTCCTTCAGCGCCGCGTCCTCCTCGCCCTCGCGGACGATGAAGCCGCCGCCGACCGAGAAGAACGTCGCCTCGTGCAGGACTGCGCCGTCGGCGCCGGACACGGTGAACGTCATGCCGTTGGTGTGCCGCGGAAGGATGGTCAGCGGGCGCAGGACCATGTCCTGCACCCCGTACGGCAGCGCCACGCCTGTCCCTTCCCCGCCGAGCTGCAGGGTGCCGGTTTCGGCGATCGTGGCGAGGCGTTCCTCCACTTCCTCCGGGAGGATCAGCTCCGGATGGAAACCTTCCAGGCCGAGCAGGATCGCGGTCATGGTGCCGTGGCCGTGACCGGTCGCGGCGAGGGACCCGTACAGGTCCACGCGCAGCGACGCCACCCGCTCCAGCACACCGGACATCTGGAGCTCCCCGGCGAACACCGCCGCAGCCCGCATCGGGCCCACGGTGTGCGAACTGGAGGGCCCTATCCCAATGGAAAAAAGGTCAAAGACTCCAACAGCCATTGTTGTTCCTAACTAGCTCAAACTGTGGCCCGGCAGATGGTCCTGCCGGAAGGCGGTGCGGCCGCCGGAAGGCGGTGCGGCCGCCGGTCGGCGGCGGTCCCGCCGGATGCACGACGCCGAGCGGCAGCTTGTGGCGGCGGCCCGGCGTCGTGATCTGTACTGCTTCTACTACCTGTGATACGGCCCTTAGGCGAGGTTGGCAACCGAGGGGTAGAGCGGGTGGGCGGCGGCGAGGGCCTCCACCCGGTGGCGCAGACCGGAGAGGTCCGCGCCGGCGTCGGCGGTCAGTGCCTCCGCGATGATGTCCGCGACCTCGGCGAACGCCGCCTCGCCGAAGCCACGGGTGGCCAGGGCGGGGGTGCCGATCCGGAGGCCGGAGGTGACCATCGGCGGGCGCGGGTCGAAGGGCACGGCGTTGCGGTTCACGGTGATGTCGATTTCCGCGAGGCGGTCCTCGGCTTCCTGGCCGTTGAGCTCGCAGTTGCGCAGGTCCACCAGGACGAGGTGCACGTCGGTGCCGCCGGAGATCACGTTGATGCCCTTGGCGGTGACGTCCGGCTGGACCAGACGCTCGGCGAGGATCCGGGCGCCGGCGAGGACCCGCTCCTGGCGTTCCTTGAACTCCGGGGACGCGGCGATCTTGAAGGCCACGGCCTTGCCGGCGATCACGTGCTCCAGCGGGCCGCCCTGCTGGCCGGGGAACACGGCGGAGTTGATCTTCTTGGCGATGTCGGCGTCGTTGCTCAGGATGATGCCGCCGCGCGGACCGGCGAGGGTCTTGTGCGTGGTGGAAGTGGTGACGTGGGCGTGCGGCACCGGTGAGGGGTGCAGCCCGGCGGCTACAAGCCCGGCGAAGTGGGCCATGTCCACCATCAGGTAGGCGCCCACGGAATCGGCGATCCGGCGGAACTCGGCGAAGTCCAGCTGCCGGGCGTACGCGGACCAGCCGGCGACGATCAGCTGCGGCTTGTGCTCCTGGGCGAGGCGTTCGACCTCTGCCATGTCGATCCGGTGGTCATCCTCGCGGACCTGGTACGGGATGACGTTGTAGAGCCGGCCGGAGAAGTTGATCTTCATGCCGTGGGTGAGGTGGCCGCCGTGCGCCAGGTTCAGGCCCATGATGGTGTCCCCCGGGCGGATCAGGGCGTGCATCACGGAGGCGTTGGCCTGCGCGCCGGAGTGCGGCTGGACGTTGGCGTATTCGGCGCCGAACAGGGCCTTGACCCGGTCGATCGCGAGCTGTTCGATCACGTCAACGTGCTCGCAGCCGCCGTAGTAGCGCTTGCCCGGGTAGCCCTCGGCGTACTTGTTCGTCAGCACCGAACCCTGCGCCTGCATCACGGCCCTGGCGGTGTGGTTCTCCGAGGCGATCATCTCCAGGCCGTCGCGCTGGCGGGTGAGCTCGTCGTCGATCTTTGCGGCGATCTCCGGGTCCAGGGCGGACAGGTCCGCGTCCAGGGATGCGGAGATAACCTGCTGGAAGCTGGTGGTTGCCCCGGCCGCGCTCACAGTTCGCCGCCGTTCTTGGATGCGTACTCCTGGGCCGAGAGCAGCGGCCCGTCGGACTCGGCGGCGACCTTAAAGAGCCAGCCGGCACCGTACGGGTCGCTGTTGATCAGCGCGGGGTCATCGACGACGGCCGGGTTGATCTCGGTGACCTCGCCCGTGACGGGGGCGTACAGGTCGGAGACGGACTTGGTGGACTCGACCTCGCCGCAGGTCTCCCCCGCGGTCACCGTGGCGCCGACCTCAGGCAGGTCCACATAGACGATGTCGCCCAGCGCATCCGTGGCGACGGCCGAGATGCCGATGGACACAAGGTTCCCGGCTTCCCGCGCAACCCACTCGTGCTCGTCGGAGTACTGCAGTTCAGGGGCAACTTTAGCCATGTTTTTTCCTAAGTCTTGGAGTGGTCTTGGGGCTGAATCTATTGGGGCAGGGTTACAAACTGGCCGCGGAGCCGGCAACGGCACCGGGTCCGGGGCAGGTCCGGGGCGGGGCCGCCGGGCTACTTTTGGCGCTTGTAAAACGGAAGTGCGACAACTTCGAAGGGTTCGGTCTTGCCGCGGAGGTCAATGTCCAGGGTGGTGCCGGGTCCGGTGAACTCGACGTCGACGTAGGCCATCGCGACCGGGTAGCCCAGGGTGGGGCTGGGCTGGCCGGAGGTGACTTCGCCGACGGTGTTGCCGTCCTTGAGGACCGGGTAGTGGCCGCGGCCGGCCCGGCGCCCGAGGCCCTTGAGCCCGACGAGCTTGCGCCCGGCGGTGGATCCGGCGCCGGCTTCCTTCTTGGCGGCGAGGGCCACCCTGCCGACGAAGTCGCCTTCCTTGGAGAGCGCCACGACCGGACCCAGCCCGGCAGCGAACGGGTCGCCGTCGAGGGAGAGCTCGTTGCCGTAGAGCGGCATGCCTGCCTCAAGCCGAAGCGAGTCGCGGGACGCGAGTCCGGCGGGCGTCAGCTCGCCGTCTTCGGCGATCGCGACCAGCGCCTGCCAGAGGGCGGCGGCGGCGTCGTTGGCGACGAAGATCTCGAAGCCGTCCTCACCGGTGTAGCCGGTGCGGGCCAGCAGCAGCTCCCGGCTGGTGCCGCCGAACATCAAGGGGACGTCGACGGCGGCGTAGTACTTCAGGCCGGTGACGAGCTCGTGCTGCGCGGCCGGGACCAGGCGCAGGAGGATCTCCTGCGCCTTGGGGCCCTGCACGGCGATCAGCGAGGTGTCGGCGGAGGCGTCCTCGACGGTGACGTCGAAGCCTCCCTCCCTGCCGGACACCGCACGCCCGGCCAGCGCCGCGGCGACAACCTTTGCGTTGCCGGCGTTGGGGACCACGAGGAATTTGTCCGTGCCGTCGGCCCCCGCCGGACGGCGGTAGGTGATGAGGTCATCGATGATGCCGCCGTCCTCGTTGCAGATCAGCGAGTACTTGGCCTTGCCGACCGCCATCGCGGAGATCTTGCCGACCAGTGCGTAGTCCAGGAAGGCTGCGGCGTCGGGACCGGTGACCCAGACTTCACCCATGTGGGACAGGTCGTAGAGGCCCGCGGACTTGCGGACCGCGTGGTGCTCGGCCAGTTCGGAACTGTATTTGAGCGGCATCTGCCAGCCGCCGAAGTCCGTGAAGGAGGCGCCGAGCTTCTTGTGCTCTTCGTGGAGGGCCGTGTAGTTCTCAGTCATCGTTGGCTGTCCTTAGTTGGCAGAGTCGTCGGTGTGAACTGCTGTGTCTTCTTCGAAGGATTCGAGGGGAGGGCAGGAGCAGATCAGGTTGCGGTCGCCGGCCGCACCGTCGATCCGGCCGACCGGCGGGAAGTACTTGTCCTGCTTGAGGTGGTGGACCGGGAAGACAGCCTGCTCGCGCGGGTACTCCCGCGCCCAGTCGGTGCTGATGACGGCGGCCGCGGTGTGCGGTGCGTTGCGCAGCGGGCTGTGCTCGACGGTGAAGTCGCCGTGGGCCACCTGGTCGATTTCGGCGCGGATGGAGATCATCGCGTCGATGAAGCGGTCGATCTCGCCAAGGTCCTCGGACTCGGTGGGCTCGACCATCAGGGTCCCGGCCACCGGGAACGCGAGGGTGGGTGCGTGGAAGCCGTAATCGATCAGGCGCTTGGCCACGTCTTCCGCGGTGACGCCGGTCTTGGCCGTGAGTTCGCGCAGGTCCAGGATGCACTCGTGCGCCACGAGCCCGCCCTCGCCGGTGTAGAGCACCGGGAAGAACTCGTTCAGGCGGGAGGCGATGTAGTTCGCCGCGAGCAGCGCGGACTTCGTGGCCTCGGTCAGTCCCTGGCCGCCCATCAGTTTCACGTAGGCCCAGGAGATCGGCAGGACACCGGCGGAGCCGTAGCGCGACGCCGAGATCGGCGTGCCGCTTTCGCCGTTGGACGGAGCGGCGTTGTTGGCATCGCCGGGCATGAAGGGTGCCAGGTGGGCCTTGGCCGCGACCGGGCCGACGCCGGGTCCGCCGCCGCCGTGCGGGATGCAGAAGGTCTTGTGCAGGTTCAGGTGGGAGACGTCGCCGCCGAACTGGCCCGGCTGGGCCAGTCCCACGAGCGCGTTGAGGTTGGCGCCGTCGACGTAGACCTGGCCGCCGGCGGCGTGCACGGAGTCGCAGACCTCGCGGACGTCGGCGTCGTACACGCCGTGGGTGGAGGGGTAGGTGATCATGATGGCGGACAGTGCGTCCTTGTGCAGCTCGATCTTGGCCTGCAGGTCCGCGTGGTCGATCGTGCCGTCCGCGGCGGTGGCCACGACGACGACTTTCATGCCGGCCAGCACGGCGGAGGCGGCGTTGGTGCCGTGCGCCGAGGCCGGGATCAGGCAGACTTTGCGCTGGGCGTCGCCGCGGGAGAGGTGGTAGCCGCGGATTGCCAGCAGGCCGGCGAGTTCGCCCTGGGATCCGGCGTTCGGCTGGATGGACACCTGGTCGTATCCGGTGATCTCGGTCAGCTGGGCTTCGAGGTCCTCGATCAGTTCTCGCCAGCCGGCGGTCTGGGATTCGGGGGCGAAGGGGTGGATGGAGGCGAACTCCGGCCACGAGATGGCTTCCATCTCGGCTGTGGCGTTGAGCTTCATGGTGCAGGAGCCCAGCGGGATCATGGTCCGGTCCAACGCCAGGTCGCGGTCCGACAGGCGGCGGATGTAACGCAGCAGCTGGGTCTCGGAGCGGTGGGTGTTGAACACCGGGTGCTGGAGGTAGTCCGACGTGCGCTCGACGGCGGGGTCCAAAGCGAACCCTTCCGTTGAGCCCGATGCTGCGTCGGTGATGCTGGCGCCGAAGGCGGCGATGACCTCGGCGACGATGGCCGCCGTCGTGGCTTCATCCGTGGAGACGCCCACGGTGTCCGCGTCGATGGTGCGCAGGTTGATGCCCTTGGCCTCGGCGGCGGCGATGATCTCCGCTGCCTTGCCGGGCACCGAGACGGTGATGGTGTCGAAGAAGCTGGTGTGCAGCACGTCCAGGCCAGCGGCCTTCAGCGAGGCGGCGAGGGTCCTCGCGTGGCCGTGGGTGGTCTCCGCGATGGCCTTCAGGCCGTCCGGGCCGTGGTAGACGGCGTAGAAGGAGGACACGATCGCCAGCAGGGCCTGTGCGGTGCAGATGTTGGACGTGGCCTTCTCGCGGCGGATGTGCTGCTCGCGGGTCTGCAGGGCCAGGCGGTAGGCCGGGACACCGGCGTTGTCCTTGGAGACGCCGACAAGACGGCCGGGCATGGAGCGTTCGAGGCCCTTCTGGACGGCCATGTACGCGGCGTGCGGGCCGCCGAAGAACAGCGGCACGCCCAGGCGCTGGGTGGAGCCGACGGCGATGTCGGCGCCCTGCTCGCCCGGAGGGGTGATGAGGGTCAGGGACAGCAGGTCCGCGGCGACGGTGACGAGGGCGCCGCGTTCCTTGGCGTCGGCGATCACCGCGGCGTGGTCGAACACGCGGCCGGAGACGCCGGGCTGCTGCAGCACGATGCCGTTGATGACGCCGTCGGGAAGCCCCTTGGACAGGTCGGCGACCTCGACCTCGAAGCCGAGCGCCTCGGCGCGGCCCTTGACGATCGCGATGGTCTGCGGCAGCAGGTCGGCGTCGAGGACGGTCTTGCCGTCATGGGCGGCCTTGTTCTTGTTGGCCCGGCGCATCATCAGCACGGCCTCGGCGACAGCGGTGGCTTCGTCCAGCAGGGAGGCGTTCGCGATGGGCAGGCCAACGAGGTCCTGGACCATGGTCTGGAAGTTCAGCAGTGCCTCGAGCCGGCCCTGGGAGATTTCGGGCTGGTACGGCGTGTAGGCGGTGTACCAGGCGGGGGCCTCGAGGATGTTGCGGCGGATGACGGCCGGGGTGAGGGTGTCGTAGTAGCCCTGCCCGATCATCTGGACCGCGGTCTTGTTCTTGGCGGCCAGCTTGCGCAGCTCGGAGAGGACCTCGACTTCGCTGAGGGCCTCGGTGAGCTGCAGCGGGGAATCCTGCCGGATGTCCTTCGGGACGGCAGTGTCCACGAGCGCATCGACGGTGTCATAGCCGACAGCCTTCAACATGGCGTCGACGTCGGCCCGTCGACGGGCGCCAATATGCCGGTCAACGAAGGACGTGGAGGCTGAGGTAACAGTCACAAGGAACTCCATAACTAAGGCGGCGCAGGGTACGCCGCATTGATTCGGGTTCCTCCCCGCTCTGTATTGGACCTGAGAGTTTCCGCACTGCCTTGCTCTCGCATGGCTCCGCTTGCACCGTCGGTGAGCACAGCATGTCCGGGGACAGCCTGCTACTTTCCAGAGTTGCCTTGCCGCGGCGGTACGTGGGCCTGAGAGATTCCTGGGGAGGATTTGCTCCTACGGCGCCTGCTTGTACCTACTTGCAGAACTCTCCCGCCGCAGATCAAAGGCATATTAAGTTGGGGTGACAACAGTCACAGCATCCATTGTCCTATGTCCGGCCTGCGTCCGCAAACTAGTGACCCCGCTGTGGCGCGCGTTAACCTCAAGCCCGTTCGTCGGACGCGAATTCGCGGCAAAGCTGCGGCGTGGCGCGGCAGCCGGGCGGGGCACGTTGGCCGGGCGGGGCGGAGTGCCGCCGGGTCAGCCGCGGAGCCGCCCCAGTGCGGTGAGCAGGCTTTCGACGTCGGGGCCGACTTCCGGGAGCGGGCCGCCCGGGCCGCGTGCCAGCATGGCGTTGAAGTACAGCCCGTCCCCCATGTAGAGGACGGGCTTGGCCATGGCGGGCCCGACGTCGGCGGCCAGCAGTTCCAGCCAACTCGCCTGGGCGGCGGCCATTCTCCGCAGGGTTTCCTGGTGAGCCACTTCGGCCAGCCGGGTGGCGGCGACGAAGGCCCGGTCCAGCGGGGTGTCCGCCCAGACAGAGGACTTGATGAAGTACGCGGCCGCACCCTCCGGAGCGGCGGCCATGGCAGCGACGTCATCGGCGAGCAGCCGGTCCAGCCGTTCCAGCAGGACCGAAATCATCGATTCCTTGTTGGGGAAGTGGTAGAGCAGCCCGCCTTTGGAGACCCCGGCCAGCCTGGCGACCGCATCCAGCGTCGCGGCACGCTCGCCCTCTTCGATCAGCAGGGACTCGAACGCGTCGAGGACGGCCTCACGGGCGACGGGTTTTCTGGCCATGGTTCCTATCATGCCCCCAGGTGGGGGCCGGTTCTTAACGGGCAACTTCTTAACTGTACCGTCCAGACGGTACAGTTAAGACCATGAGCAACACTTCCTTCACCCTCGGCAGCCCCGGCACCCTCGGCGGCAATGCCGCCGGAACGACGCCGAACCCGAGCCCGCGTGCGCCCTGGCGAGACTGGCTGGCGCTGTCGCTGCTGATGTTTCCGGTGCTTCTGGTGGCCGTCGACAACACGGCGCTGACCTTCGCCCTGCCGGCCATCGCGCGCAGCCTCGACGCCTCCGGGGTGGAGCTGTTATGGATCGTCGACGCCTACCCCCTGGTGCTCGCGGGCCTGCTCGTGGCGATGGGGAGCCTCGGTGACAGGATCGGGCGCCGCCGGCTGCTGTTTATCGGCAGCACGGGCTTCGCTGCCGTCTCGGCGGTCACGGCTTTTGCCCCCAGCGCCGAATGGCTGATCGCCGGACGCGCAGGGCTGGGATTCTTCGGCGCCATGCTGATGCCGTCCACACTGTCCCTGATCCGCAACATCTTCCCGGAGGCCAACCGGCGCCGGCTGGCCGTGGCTATCTGGGCCGCCGGCTTCTCCGGCGGCGCCGCGCTGGGCCCCATTGCCGGCGGCTGGCTGGTGGAGCACTTCTGGTGGGGCGCCGTCCTGCTCGTGGCTGTGCCGATCATCCTGCCGCTGCTGGCCCTGGGGCCGGCCTTGATCCCGGAATCCCGCGACCCGAACCCGGGCCGGGTGGACGTGCCCAGCATCATCATGTCCCTGCTGGTCATGGTGCCCGTGGTCTACGGCATCAAAGTCCTGGCCACGCACGGGCTGGCCCCGGAGCCACTGGCCGCCATCGTGTTTGGCCTGCTGATGGGATATGTCTTCGTCCGGCGCCAGCGGTCCCTCCTGGCCGGTGGCCATGCCAAGGCCGGCGGGACCCCGGGTCCGGTCCAGGATGGCCCGGCGCCGGGAAACCTGGCACAGACCGGCCGCGGGACCGGAAACCGCGCTGCTCCCCTGCTGGACATCAGCCTGTTCGGCAACCGGATCTTCAGCACCGCCATCGTCGCGAACGTGCTGGCTCTCTTCTCCTTCAACGGCTTCATCCTGTTCCTCGCCCAGCACCTGCAGTTGCTCGAGGGCCAGTCACCTTCGGAATCCGGCGTCGCCATGGTGCCCGCCCTCATCGCGACCGTCCTGGCGGGCCTGCTGGTAGTGCCGCTGGTGAAGAAAGTCCGTCCCGGCTTCGTGGTGGCCGGCGGGTTGCTGCTGAGCGCGGCAGGCTACTTCCTGGTGGCCATCGGCGATCACAGCAACGGCCCGGCGCTGCTGCTGGCAGCGCTGCTGGTGCTGTGCCTGGGCGTCGGCGCTGCGGAAACTATCTCCAACGACCTGATCCTTGGCGCGGCACCGGCGGAGAAGTCCGGGGCTGCCGCCGCCATTTCGGAGACCGGCTACGAGATCGGCTCGCTGCTGGGCACCGCCATCCTGGGGTCCATCCTGACGGCGTCCTATCAGGGCAATCTCCGGCTTCCCGCCGGCGCCGCCGAAGTGGCCCCCGCTGAGTCATCAGCCCAGGCCGGCGAGACGCTCGCAGGGGCCGTCGAGCTGGCGCAGTCCCTCCCGGGACCGCTGGCGGAGTCCGTGATGGCGGCTGCCCGTACCGCCTTCGACTCGGGAGTCCACATCACGGCCACCATCGCGCTGGTGCTGATGGCCGGGACGTCGGTTCTCGCCGCCATCGTCCTCCGGAAGGTGCCGACCGCCAAGTAATTAAGGCCGAGTAATTAAAGCAGAGCGCCCGGCGCCGGGGGAACCGGAGCCGGGCGCAGAAACTGCCAGGGGTACGCTACTTGCTGTCCGGCGTGGTGACGCTGGTGTTGGCGCGCATTGTCTCCGCGTTGACCATCCAAGCGTACTGCTCAAACTTGGCGATGAAGGCGTGCAGCAGGTCCGCTGTCGTGGGGTCTTCTTCGTCTACTTCGTCGTGGACTTTGCGCATGGTACCGACGGCGGCCTCGAGCGCCGCGACGATCCGCTCGATGGCGTCCTTGGTGTTGATCAGGCCGGCCGGGAACTCGGCGAGCGCGGTGGACTTGGACACCGTAGAGCTGCGGCCGTCCGGGAGGGCGTGGAGGGCACGCATGCGCTCGGCCAGGTCATCGGCGAAGGCGCGGGCGGCCTCGATAATCTCGTCCAGCTGCAGGTGGAGGTCCCGGAAGTTTGTCCCGACGATGTTCCAGTGCGCCTGCTTGCCTTGAACGTGAAGTTCGATCAGGTCCACGAGCACTGCCTGCAGGTTGGTCGTGAGGGTGGGTGTTGCTTTCATGCGTCCTCCTGAGTAGGTCCGGTACCGCTGCGCCCGATGCTGCCGCGTCCAATACCGCTAGATCCGATGTCCCGACGCTACTCCAGAGCACAACGGGACCGCGACGGTCGCGCAGGAATTTCTCGGTCAGCTTACTAAGTCGGCTTACTACCAGCGGCGTTCCCTGGAAAGGCGCCGGCAACCGCCCGGCCGGGGGTCACCAGAAATGCGCGACGTCGATCACGAGCCGTGAGCCTGCGTCCGGTCCCGCGAGGGTGAACACACGGAACGGCAGCCGGGCCCGGACTCCGAGGCCAAGGCTGGAATACCCCTCGAAACTGCCGGCCCACGCGAGCTGCCGGAAGGTCTGATAGCCGCTGACGTTGCTCAGCTCGTTCGGGTCCGCAGGGGTGTAGGTGGCATTGCCGTTGCCGTCGTAGGCCGGAGCGTTGGCCGTGACCTGGAGGAACGCCTGTCCCCGCAGCGGGACAGGCAACCCCGATCCGTCCTGCGTGACCTGCGGAACGTAGCGGACGGTGTAGCCGCCGACGGGTCCGTTGAGATCAATGACCAGCCGGTCGAAGCAGTAGTGCTGCCCGGTGCGGACGTTCGTCACCTGGGCCTGGCTCATCGCAGGATCCGATTTGACCAGCGACCCCCAGACCTGGCCGCAGTAGGGCGCCGCCGATGCGGGGCCGGGCGCCACCAGCCCCGATCCAACTGCCAGCAGGACCGCTACCAGCCACACCCTGAACGTCTTCATTTGGGCCGCCCCTCACGCGATGAGATAGCTCCAGAATAGGGGCCTTTGCCGGGCGAATCGAGGGTCCGGGAGGATCGGCCCCCAACCGTTAGGCTGCGCTGCGCCGGGTTACGGGACGGTTGCACCGCCGTCGGCCGGCCCGCTTCGGAAACTCGCGGGAACGGCGAAGCGCCGGCCCTTGTCGGGTTCCGGCGCTTCGTAGTGCGTTGCTGTCTGTCTGTCTGTCTGTCTGTCTGTCTGGCCAGCATGTACTGAAGTGGTGCTGCGCGGCGGAAGGTCCCCTAGCCTTCGCAGTCGCGGCAGTACTTCAGCCCGTTCTTTTCCTTCGCCACCTGGGACCGGTGGCGCACCAGGAAACAGGAGGAGCAGGTGAATTCATCGGACTGCTCGGGAACAACGATGACGGTCAGTTCTTCGCCGGATAGATCGGCCCCGGGAAGGTCGATGCCTTCAGCGGTGTCGTTCTCATCGACGTCGATGACGGCAGTCTGGGCGCCGCCGCCGCGGGACGCCTGAAGTGCCTCCAGCGATTCAGCGGGAGATTCTTCTTCAGTCTTGCGTGGTGCGTCGTAATCGGTAGCCATTTGGGGGTTCACTTTCGTTGCTGCGCAGCGCCATTTCAGGCACCTCAGTGAAGCAGTTTAGGACATTATGCACGTTTCGAAGAATAGTGTGGCGAATCCGACAGATTGCGTCGCCCGCCCCCCGCGGATGGGACGGACGGTGTCATCGAAGTGCGTCGAAGAGCTGCTTGAAAGGTGCCCAGCCGGCAGCCAAAGCGGTTGGCTGTCCGCTCAGGCGACCGGCCAAACGACGAGCGTCTTCCACTTCGCCGGGTCAGGCTCCGCGGCAGGGTCACTGAGGTAGTACTCCCACATCGAGTTCCCCGGCGCCAAGCCTTCGGCCTGCATTTTCCCCCTGATCGCCCCGTACGTCTCGGGAAGAGTCTCGTAGGGGCCAACATGCATGGCTTCGAAGGCCCGGCCGCCCGGAAGCGATCCCCCCGTCACCCCGCCTTCGCCACCACCGGGGAACGGTGCCGCCACCGGAAAGCCAGCCTCGACGTCGACGACGTCCGTGGGCATTCCCCGATACATCGCGAACGGCGGCCCGGCCACCTGGACGTGCTGTTGTTCCGCCGCGCTCATCACCGAACGATAGGCGCGGCCGAAGAACTCCCGCAGTTCCTTCATCGGAACGGTTTCGCGCAGTACCGCGGTCGGTTGTTCCTGGAGTTGGTTGGACTTGATGTCCGGCGTCTTTTCCGGAGTCGTTTCGGTCATAGGGCAAGACTCCGCTGTGCAGATTTCACGGTCTAGGGCCTAACGTCCCCCACGCGCAGCGCCCGGGCCCCAAGGTGCCGGACCCGACGACGACGGCTTGGACGCCGCTTGGTCAATCAGCCAAAACAAAACCGCGCCGCTGCCGGGATCCTTCCCGGCAGCGGCGCGGTTCTTCGTGGGGCCCCCTGTCGGATTCGAACCGACGACCCCCGCTTTACAAGAGCGGTGCTCTGGCCAACTGAGCTAAGGAGGCATTCCTGTGCGCGGGCCGGCACCGGACCACCATGCGGGGCCCGGCGCCATGGCGCTAGATAAGGTTAGCCCACGGATGCCCGGTGATAAAAACAGGCCCGGCTCCGGAAGAATCCGGAACCGGGCCTGCGGTTTTGCTGTTGGGTTGTACCGCTTACTTCTTCGCGTCGATGGCGGCCTGGAGGAACTCGTTGAACGGGGTCTGGGCGCTGTCGCCCTTCCCCCACTGCTTGCCCTCCACGAGGACCGTCGGCGTCCCGGTCACCCCGATGGCCGCTGCCTGCTGGGTGGTGTATTTGACCCACGGGCGGTAGGTCTTTCCGTCCACGCACGTATCGATGCTCTTGGCCCCGACGTCGGTGGCCATCTTCTTCAGGTCTGCATCGGAGATGCCAGCGCTGCCTTCAGCGGGCTGCTTCGCAAAAAGCAGGTTGACGAAGTCCGCGTACTTCTCCGGCGACTCGTTCACGACGCAGGCCGCCGCGTTGGCGGCACGGGAGGAGTAGTTGGTGGTGGACCGGGAGTCCAGGAAGCCCAGCGGGCGGTATTCCACCGAGATCTTCCCTTCGTTGCGGAGGTTCGTCAGGGTCTCGTTGTACTGGGTCTCGAAGTTCTTGCACACAGGGCAGATGAAGTCGATGTAGAGGACCACCTTAACCGGTTTGCCGGCCTCAGCGTCGGCGCCGGGAGCGGTCACCAGCGCCGGCTGGGTAGCCGGAGCGGACGGAAGGTCGGCGATCTTGACGGTGGCGGGGCCGGTCTTCGCGACCTCCGTGTTGGCCAGCAGGGTGACACCGCCGTAGACGTTGCCGTTGGCCGGGGTGGGTCCCTCGTCCGCGACCGGGGCGTTGTTCTGGATGTTCGAGGTCACAACCAGCGCCACCACAACAATAATGGCGACGACGGCGGCGACGATGCCCCAGCCGATGAGCAGCTTGTTGCGTTTGTCCTTCTTCAGCTGCGCCTCGCGGATTTCACGGGCTTTCTCGCGGGCCGCGGCAGTTCGCTCTGATTTGGACTGACGGGGTTCGTTTGCGGGGCTCATTAGTTCCTCGGGTCGATCGGCCTGTGGTGTCCACGGGGTGGCAATTCATCATTTTAGGCGAGAAAACTGGGAAGTTGCGCTTTCAACCTTCCTGCACGCCGCCCGCCGGACGAATAGCACAGAAGATTCCGCCCCGCTAGGGTGGATACGAGCCACGAGCCAACCCCAGGGGGCACCAATGCAGGCAACCAAACACGCCGAATCGGATCCACAAGCCGAGAGCGCCGCCGCGCACGGCACCGGCGACACGGATCCGGACTCGCAGTATGACTTCATGGTGGTTTCCAACCGCCTGCCGGTCGACCGCTGCTCCCCGGACGAGCCCGGTTGCGAGGGCGGCTGGCGCCGCTCCCCCGGCGGCCTGGTCACCGCACTGGCACCGATGATGACCAAGACCGACGGCGCGTGGGTGGGCTGGCACGGCGCACCGGATGAGCATGTCCAGCTTTTCAGCCACGGCGGCATCGACCTCGTTCCGGTCCAGCTGAGCACGCATGACATCGAATTCTTTTACGAGGGATTTTCCAACTCCACGCTCTGGCCGCTCTATCACGACGTGATTGCCCCGCCGGAGTTCCACCGGACCTGGTGGGACTCCTACCGCAAGGTCAACCGCCGGTTCGCTGACGCGGTCATCCACCATGCCAACCCCGGCGCCACGGTCTGGGTCCAGGACTACCAGCTCCAGCTCGTCCCCAAGATGCTGCGCGAGGCGCGTCCGGACCTGAAGATCGGGTTCTTCAACCACATCCCGTTCCCGCCGCCGGAGATCTTCGCCCAGCTGCCGTGGCGCCGCGCCATCATCGACGGACTGCTGGGCGCCGACCTGGTCGGCTTCCAACGCCCCAGCGACGCAGGCAACTTCATGCGCTCGGCCCGCCGCTTCCTCGGCGCCAGCGTCAAGCAGCAGCAGGTCCACGTCAAGGGCGCCGACGGCGAGACCACCCACATCGCCCGGGCCCACGCGTTCCCCATCTCGATTGACGTCCAGCAGATCAGCGAACTGGCCCGGAAGCCGGAAATCATCGAGCGTGCCCGGCAGATCCGGGAGGATCTCGGCAACCCCAAGACGATCCTGCTCGGCGTCGACCGCCTCGACTACACCAAGGGCATCCGGCACCGCCTCAAGGCCTACGAGGAACTCCTGGCCGAGGGCAAGGTGACGGTGGAAGACGCCGCGCTGATCCAGGTCGCCAGCCCCAGCCGGGAGCGGGTGGAGCAGTACCGCCTGCTGCGCGAAGAAGTCGAGGGTACGGTCGGCCATATCAACGGCACGTATGACACCCTGCAAAACACCGCGGTCCGCTACCTGCACCACAACTACCCGATCGAGGAGATGGTGGCGCTGTACCTGGCGGCGGACGTTATGCTCGTCACCGCCTTGCGGGACGGCAT
The DNA here is from genome assembly GCF_020532825.1 of Arthrobacter sp. SO3. Classification (GTDB taxonomy): domain Bacteria; phylum Actinomycetota; class Actinomycetes; order Actinomycetales; family Micrococcaceae; genus Arthrobacter. The sequence continues at coordinate 7,221 of NZ_MQTS01000157.1, read as the reverse complement.
GAACCTCGTAGCCAAGGAATACGTCACGGCCCGGACCAACAACGACGGCGCCCTCGTCCTGAGTGAGTTCGCCGGCGCCGCGGACCAGCTCAAGCAGGCGCTGCTGATGAATCCGCACGACATCGACGGCCTCAAGGACACCATCATGAGGGCAGTCAACATGCAGCCGGCGGAGTCGGCCCGACGCATGCGTGCGATGCGCAAGCAGATCCTGGACCACGACGTCGATCTCTGGTCCTCCGATTTCCTGAGCGCCCTGGAAGAGAAGGTAGTCCGTGATGACTCCTGAGCACGCACCGAAGCAGACCCCGCTTTCGCTCTCGCCGGAGCTCCTCGAGGCCCTGCGCCGCATCGCCGCCACCGAACACCTGCTGGTCGCGATGGATTTCGACGGCACCATGGCACCGCTGGTGGACCACGCCGGTGATGCCAGGGCACTGCCCCGCTCGGCAGCGGCCTTCGCCGCCCTCACCGAGCTTCCGCGGACGACGACGGCTCTCATCTCCGGGCGGGCACTGGACAGCCTGCGGGCGGTCGCTTTCCCCCCGGAGAAGACCCTGCTGATCGGAAGCCACGGCGCCGAAGTCTGGATGGGACCCGGGTCCGCGAAGCTGGAACTCGATGACGACCGCCGGGCACTACTCGCCGACGTCCGGCGCGAGCTGGAGGGCATCGTGGAGGCGGCACCGGGCACCCTGCTCGAGGACAAACCCGCCGGCGTCGTGCTGCACACCCGGCTTGCCGCGGACGACGTCGCGGCGGACGCGGTGGCCGCCGCCCGCTCCGTTCTGCAGGACCGGCCCGGCGTCTTCCTGAAGAGCGGCAACCGGGTGCTGGAGACGTCAGTGGTCCACGCTTCGAAGGGGGAAGGCATCGCTTTCCTGCGCCAGGCGGCCGGAGCCACGGCGACCGTCTTCGCCGGCGATGACACCACCGACGAGGACGCCCTGGCCAGCCTGCTCCCCGACGATCTCGGGGTGAAGGTTGGTCTCGACTTCACCCAGGCCCAGTTCCGGATCGAAGCCCCGGAGCACGTTTGCGAACTGCTGGAGGCCCTGCTGCGGGAACGGAAGCGCGCCCTGGGGCTGTGACCCTAGCTCATTCCGTGCCGCGAGTAAGCCGAATCACGTGTGACATCCGTAACATTTTGGCCCATTAACCAAAAATCTGACATACTCTGGTTGTGATGTGGCGCACAAGTACCGTGCGGCATCATTGGATACTCCTCGGCTTCGGCCGGGGAGTATGCGCACGATCAGGTGCGGACAACTGAATTAACAACTGAAAAATAAGACCATTCACTACGGATCGTCCGGCACGTACCTGCCGGTGAAGGGATTGATAACTGTGGCTACAGTTACTTTTGATAACGCAACACGTTTGTACCCGGGCACGGATAAGCCCGCTGTTGACAAGCTCAACATCGAAATCGCCGATGGCGAATTTCTGGTCCTCGTTGGACCCTCCGGCTGTGGAAAGTCGACCTCCCTGCGAATGCTTGCAGGTCTTGAGGACGTAAACTCCGGCCGAATCCTGATTGGCGACCGCGACGTCACCGACGTTCCCCCCAAGGACCGCGACATCGCCATGGTTTTCCAGAACTACGCGCTCTACCCGCACATGACGGTCGCGGACAACATGGGCTTCGCCCTGAAGATCGCCGGCGTCAGCAAGGAAGAGCGCGCCGAGCGCGTCCGTGAAGCTGCCAAGCTCCTGGACCTCGAGCCGTACCTGGACCGCAAGCCGAAGGCACTCTCCGGCGGTCAGCGCCAGCGTGTTGCCATGGGCCGTGCGATCGTGCGTAACCCGCAGGTCTTCCTCATGGATGAGCCGCTGTCCAACCTTGACGCCAAGCTCCGGGTGCAGACCCGCACGCAGATCGCCTCCCTGACCCGCCGCCTGGGCGTCACCACGGTCTACGTGACCCACGACCAGGTCGAGGCCATGACCATGGGCGACCGCGTCGCCGTGCTGAAGGACGGCCTGCTGATGCAGGTCGACACCCCGCGCAACCTCTACGACAAGCCGAAGAACGTGTTTGTGGCCGGCTTCATCGGCTCCCCCGCGATGAACCTGCTGGAGCTTCCCGTCGTCGACGGCGGCGTGCAGTTCGGCGGGACCATCTACCCGGTGCCGCACGGCATCCTCGAAGAGGCCAGCGGCAAGACCGTAACCCTCGGCTCCCGGCCGGAAGACCTTGAGCAGGTCGCCCAGGGCGAAGGCCTCCAGGTCGAGGTGGACGTCGTCGAAGAGCTCGGCGCTGACGCCTACGTCTACGGCCACACCACGCTGGACGGCAAGAGCCACGACATCGTGGCCCGCGTCGACGGCCGCCGCCCCCCGATGAAGGGTGAGTCCATCTACGTTCGCCCGCAGTCGGGCCACGTGCACCTGTTCGACACCAAGACGGGCCTGCGCCTGGGCGACTAGTCCCCAGGTATCACGGAAACGGCGGTCCTCCCCAGTGGAGGGCCGCCGTCGGGCTTTAACTTCACTGGCGGCACCCTTTCGTTAGGGCCACCAGCCTTAGTACGGAAGAATTGGTTCATGACCGAGGAAAACCCCATGATCGAGGACAACAGTGCCCGGTGGCACGACGAACCGACCGACTACGGTCAGATCGGCAAGCTGCCCCGGTTCGAAGCCGCCAGCGCCAACGACAGCAAGGGCCCAGTGGCCTCGAGCTCGCTGAGCATCACCGCCGCCGCCACCGAGCCGGAACTCCTGGACCTGCCGTGGCACATCGCCCTTGAGGACTGGCCGGCGGAAAACCTCGCCGCGCTCCCCCGCGGCATCTCCCGCCACATTGTGCGCTTTGCCCACCTCGGCGGCTCCGTCATCGCGATCAAGGAGACCTCGGAACACGTGGCCCGCCACGAATACCACATGCTCCGCAAACTCGCCCGGCTGGACGTTCCCTGCGTGGAACCGGTCGCCGTCATCACCGGCCGCACGACGCCGGATGGCCGGCCGCTGAATCCTGTGCTGGTCACCCGGCACCTGAAGTTCTCCATGCCGTACCGCGCCCTCTTCTCCCAGATGCTGCGCAAGGACACCCTGACCCGGCTGATCGACGCCCAGGCCCTGCTGCTGGTCCGCCTGCACCTGATCGGGTTCTACTGGGGCGACGTCTCGCTGTCCAACACGCTGTTCCGCCGCGACGCCGGCGCGTTCGCCGCCTACCTCGTGGACGCAGAGACCGGCGAGCTGTATCCGGATCTCTCCACCGGTCAGCGCGAATACGATCTGGAGATCGCCCGCGTCAACATCGCCGGGGAACTCATGGACCTGCTCGATGGCGGCCTGATCGAGGAAAAGGTGGACCCCGTGGCCACCAGCGAACTCATCATGGACAGCTACCGGCGCCTCTGGACCGAGCTGACCGAGAAGGAATCGTTCGAGATCGGCGAACGCTGGCGGGTGGCCGCCCGCATCCGGAAGCTCAACGAACTGGGGTTCGACGTCGAGGAATACGCGATCAAGACGACGCAGAACGGTTCCACCATCCAGCTCCAGCCCAAGGTGGTCGACGCCGGGCACCACCAGCGCCGGCTGCTGCGACTGACCGGCCTGGACGCCCAGGAAAACCAGGCCCGCAGGCTCCTGAACGACATGGACTCCTTCCGGGCGGACAACAACCCCGGGATGGACGAGGAGTACAGCGCCCATCTGTGGGTCAGCCAGATCTTCGAACCGATTGTCCGTTCCATCCCCCGCGACCTGTCCGGGAAGCTGGAGCCGGCGGAGGCCGTGCACGAGATCCTGGAGCACCGCTGGTACATGTCCGAAAAGGAGAACCGGCACATCCCGCTGGCCGAGGCGGTGCAGTCCTACATCGACTCAGAACTCCGCCACCGCCGCGACGAGGCGGCCATCATGCTGAACCCGGACACGGAGCTGCTCAAGATCCTCGAGGTGGAGACCGAGGAGTCCCGCTACGGCGCAGAGGAGTCCGTCGACGAATACCCGGATTCCGACGACTAGGTTCCCGGCGTCCACGGCCGCGGACGCCGGGTTGTGGCACAGCCGGGCTAAATGGCCTTGCCCGGGTTCAGGATGCCGGCCGGGTCGAAGAGCTCCTTGATCCGGCGCTGCAGTTCGCGCACGGGTTCCTTCTGTTCCAGCCCGAGCCAGCGCAGCTTGTACTGGCCGATCCCGTGCTCCCCGGTGATGGTGCCGCCGATTGCCAGGGCCACGGTGATGGATTCGTCCAGCACGGCCCCGAGTCGCGCCATGGCATCCGCGGCCACGGTCTTGTCCACCCGGTCCACCCAGAACGTGGGGTGCAGGTTGCCGTCCCCGGCGTGCGCCACCACCTTGAGCTTGACCCGGTGCGTTGCCGCCATGCTCTCCAGGGCCTCCACGTAGTCGACCAGCCGGGAGCGGGGAACGGCCACGTCCTCGCCCACGCGGTATTCGTCGTCGACCTCCACTCCGCGGCTGTTGCGCCGCAGTTCCACCAGCTGTTCCGCTTCCGCGCTGGCTTCCATGGTCACCACCGCGCCGCCGGCCACGAGGACAGGCCTTATCACCGCTGCCTCCGCCGCGGCACCGAAGCCGTCGGTCTGGATCAGCAGCAGGGACCGGCCCCTGGAGGCGAGGTCCGATCCGTGGATCTCGTCGAGCTGGGCGAGGGTGCCGCTGTCGAGCAGTTCCATGATGGCCGGCTGCACGCGTGCCTTTCCCACGGCGAGGACGCCCGCCGCGGCGCTGCGGAAGTCCGGGTAGAAGGCGGCGATCGTGTGGACGTCCTGCGGGAGGTATTTGAGCCGGACGGTGATCCCGACGACGATCCCCAGCGTCCCCTCGGAGCCGACGAACAGCCCGGTGAGGTCGTAGCCGGCGACGCCCTTGAACGTCTGGTGGCCGGTGTGGATGAGCGAGCCGTCCGCCAGCACCACGTCCAGCGCCAGCACCGAGTCGCGGGTCACCCCGTACTTGGCGCAGCGCAGGCCGCCGGCGTTGGTGGCCACGTTGCCGCCGATCGTGGACATCTTGAAGCTCGCCGGATCGGGGGCGTACATGAGTCCGTGGGCTGCGGCGGCCGTGTTGAGATCCGCATTGATGACCCCGGCTTCGACGACGGCTGTCTCGTCATCGGGGTTGAGGTCCAGGATGCGGTTCATCCGTTCCAGGCTCAGCACGACGCAGTCCTTGCTCGCGTGCGCACCACCGGAGACGCCGGTCCCGGCGCCGCGTGCCACCAGCGGCACCCTGTGGGCGGCGCAGGCGCGGACGGCGGACTGGACGTCTTCGACTGATTCAGCCAGAACTACGGCCTGCGGCAGCTGGAAGTCCAACACCGGCGCCTGGTCCACGGCATAGCGAGTCAGGGTGGGGGCGTCCAGGGCGACTTTCGCCGGGCCCAGGGCAGAGGTGAGCTCGTCAATGATGCTCATGCGGTCTCCAGTTCGTCGAATCCGGCCTTCAGTCTAAGGCGCGGCTGACACTGGCGGGCTAAGGCAGCGTGGTGCCCGGCAGCATGGCGCCCGGCAGCACCCAGACACCGGCCGCGGCGCCGCGGGTACAGATCAGGGCGCCTGGGGCCGCGCCATCCGCCCTGATCTGCCCGTCGGCGAGGTGACCCGCCCTGATCTGCCACTCGGCCAGGCGATCTGCACTGCGTTGCCCAGTGTCGGGGTGACCTGGACTGACGCCGGCGCTTATGTGGCCGGTGCGGAACGCCGGGTCCGCTGCGAGGGCCAGCCGCTGGGACTCGGTGAGTGTCCCCGGCGCCAGTTGTACATCCGCGGCGGCCCTGGCCACGACGACGAGAACGCAGCTCCCGGCCGTTTCCCGCACAAACGCCAAGGCGTCCCCCTTCGCGTGCAGCCAGCGGATTCCGCCGCCGGTCAGCGCAGGCTGGCCCCGGCGCAGGGCGGCAAGCGCGGCGTAGTCACCCCTTAGGTCCTCAAGGACCCGTCCCGGGTCGTGCCAAGGCATCGGCGTGCGCGAGGCTTCCCCGTTGTCCCCCTTGAGCCCGAATTCGTCGCCTGCGAACACCACCGGGACGCCGGGCAGCGTGAACATCAGGACTGCCCCGAGCCGCTGGCCGCCGTCGATCATCACAGTCGCTGCCCGCGCGGTGTCGTGGCTGTTCAGTGCGTTCATGTTCTGTTGCCGGACGTCCCAACTGAACGCGGCCGCCAGGTCCAGGTGGGTGGCCAGGAAGTCCTGGGCGCCGGTGCGGTTGGGTCCGGGCAACGGGGTGCCGAAGAAATTGACGTGCGGGGCGTCGCCGGCGAGCCAGGACCACAGCGGCCGCGTGAAGTTGGAGTACGTCATGGCGCCGTGCCAGTGTTCACCGCTGAAGTCCGGGGCGGCGTCGCTGGTTGCCTCGGCCAGCAGTGCTGCCTCCGGGTTGATCTCCCGGACCCGGCCGGCGATCAGCCGGGCCACCTCCTGGTTGAGGTCCGTGGCGCCGAGCCTTCCGGTCATGTTGCCGACGTCGATCCGCCAGCCGTCGAGGTTGAAGGGAGGCCTGAGCCAGTGGGCCACGGGCGAGTCGTCGGCCAGCACGAACCGCTCCTTGAGCCCCTGCGAGGACCAGTTGAATTTGGGCAGCGAGGCGACCCCGTACCAGGCCTCGTACCCGGTGTGGTCGTCATCGAAGAAGTAGTAATCCGCTTCCGGCGAGTTGGGGTCGGCGAGGGCGCGCCGGAACCATTCGTGGGCGTCGCCGGAGTGGTTGGCGGTGAGGTCGCCCATCACTTTCAGGCCGCGGGTATGGGCGGCCTCCACCAGTTCCACGAGGGCCTGGTCCCCGCCGAGGAGGGGATCCACGGACGCAAACGTTGCTGCGTCATAGCGGTGGTTGGACCGCGCCGGGAAGAACGGCGTCAGGTAGATCACGTCTGCGCCAAGCTGCTGGATGTGGTCAAGCCGTTCGGTGATGCCGCCGAGGTCCCCGCCGTAGAACTGGTAGGGGGTCTGCGGGCCCGAGCCTTCCACCGGGGTGTTGTCCCAGCTGCACGGGACTGCCCAGTCCGGTGCCGCGGGGTCGAGCGCCACCGCGGTGGACTGGCGTTTTTCTGCAGCGGCGGAGCGGGCAAAGCGGTCGGGGAAGATCTGGTACATCGTGCCTGAACGGAGCCACGCCGGTGCTGCCGGGAACGTGGTCAGGCGGAAGTCCGCGTAGTCGGAGACGTCCCGGCCGAACAGACCCTGCGCGTTCAGGCTCCAGTACCGCAGCGCTCCAGCCGCTGCACCGCTCCCTGCGCC